>PLBE01000072.1 GCA_003134435.1 Acidobacteriaceae bacterium | reverse complement strand
CCAAGTTTGAAGAATCGTGGAATGTCTCCTTGCCACCGAGGCCAGGGCTCGATAACCACATGATGATCGACGCAATCCACGAAGGCCAACTCAAGGCAATGTATCTTTTCGGCGAAGAGATGAGCCTGGTTGATTCCAACGCTAACTTTGTCAGCGATGCTCTGTCGAAGCTTGACTTCTTTGTTGTGCAGGAAATCTTCTTCAGCGAGACTTGCCAATTTGCGGATGTGATTCTGCCCGCGAGTCCGAGCCTGGAGAAAGAGGGCACGTTTACCAGTACAGAGAGGCGCATACAGCGTCTCTACCAGGTTCTGGAGCCTCTAGGGGAGAGCCGTCCCGACTGGATCATTATCCAGGACATCGCCAACCGGCTTGGCGCCGGCTGGAAGTACGAGCATCCTTCTCAGATTTACGAAGAGATAGCCGCGCTTACACCGCTAATGGCCGGCGTGACCTACGAGCGCCTGGAAGGCTATAAGACACTGCAGTGGCCCGTGGCTGAAGATGGCAGCGACCAACCTTTGCTCTACATAAAGGAATTCAATTTTCCCGACGGAAAGGCCAGATTCTACCCTGTTCCCTGGACGGAGCCAACCGATCAACCGAATGCGGAATTCGATCTGCACTTGAACAATGGACGTCTTCTGGAACATTTCCATGAAGGCAACATGACCTATCGCACCGAGGGCATTCGCGAAAAGACGCCGTGCACCTTTGTGGAAGTATCTTCGCAACTCGCGGACGAGCGCGGTATCCAAACCGGCAGTTGGGTGCAGTTGACCTCGCGCTACGGCAAAGTGCGAGCACAGGCCGTTATCACCACAAGAGTTCACGGGAAAGAGCTGTATATGCCCATGAACTCAACAGACGAGGCAGTTAATCGACTTACCAGCAGCCACACAGACAAGGCCACCCATACCCCGGCATACAAAGAGACATCTGTTCAACTCCGGGTGTTGGGAGAGGTCGGAGACGACCCGCTGCCGCGTACAAACTCCCGCCATGGGCATCCGACACCTCAAACCGGCGTAGAGGTAGAGCGTAAGTGGAAGCGTAAGGACTATCGCAAACCGGGCGATCACCTGGTCCAAATCCAAACTCTGAAAGCATGATTGCAAAGATGGAGGAAAAAGATGGCTCGACCGATCCCACTCGAGTTACAGCCGCGCGATCCACGAGCGGAGCTACGCAAGCGATTGGAAGAGGCGCCGGTTGAACACGCCGAGGCCCTCCTCGACTCCTACGAGTTACTGGGAAAGCTGCATGAACATGGCGTCTTTGAGCTATTACGTGGAGCACTGGGAGCAAGCGACAAACTGATTGAGACGGCTGTGGACGCCGCCAAGTCTGACGAAGCGATCCGTGCAATCCGCAACGCTATCATCCTCGGCAAGATACTCGGGGCCATCAACCCGGATGTTTTGCAGAGTGTTGCCGTTGCAGTCGGCGAAACATTGGGATGTTATGAGAAACCGATCATTGAGCCGCCAGGTCTTTTCTCGCTTATGTTCCAGTTTAGCCATAAGGAATTGCGGCGAAGCATGGCTCTCTTGAATAAGTTCCTGGAAAGCCTTGGCAATCAAATCAAGTTGCGAGGCGGCTGCAAATAAAGGCGCAGCCAATTCACAGATCGGCCGTGGAGGAGTATATGCCGAACACAAATCGTTGGGGGATCGCAGCAGCCGGCTTCCTGATGCAAATGGCTCTTGGTGCAGTGTACGCATGGAGCGTATTCCGGATTCCCCTTGCAAGACAATTTCACTGGTCAATCGAGGAAGTAACGTTTACCTTTACAGTTTCCATTTTTGTCCTGGGTGTCGCTTGTTTCTTCGGCGGACTATGGCTGAACCGGAAAGGACCGCGCGTGGTCGCGCTCACCGGAGGGTTTCTCTATGGCCTCGGCGTCTTTCTTGCCTGTTTCTCAGCCAACAAACTGTGGTGGCTCTATTTGAGTTATGGAGTTATCGGTGGAATCGGCGTTGGGTTCGCCTATATCGTTCCCATTGCAGTGCTCGTGAAGTGGTTTCCTGATCGATGGGGTCTGATCACCGGCATTGCCGTTGGCGGGTTCGGCGCCGGAGCCTTGGTTACTGCGCCTGTGGCTACGCGCCTGATTCAAACTGTCGGCGTTTTGCAGACATTCGCTTATCTTGGCGTTGTATATCTCGTGATCAGCATGGCCACCGGCTATTTCATGCAGAATCCGCCCGATGGGTGGAAGCCGGTTGGCTGGGTTCCCAGCGTTACCCAGACCACGCAACGTGCAGCGCATGATTTTACGCTTGGGGGCGCCCTGAAAACGTGGCAATGGTGGGCGCTGTGGTTGCTCCTGTTTCTGAACACATCGGCGGGCATCTCGATCATCTCGCAGGAATCTCCCATGTTCCAGGAACTTGGGAGAGCAAGCGTAATCGTGGCAGCCGGCATGGTCGGAATCGCCAGCATCGGAAATGCCCTGGGCCGCATTTTCTGGGCCTCGGTATCGGATGCAGTCACCAGGCGATGGACATTCGTAACGATGTTTGTTGTGCAGGTTGGCCTTTTCTGGGTGCTTCCGAGTATCACTTCTGCGACGGTCCTAACGCTCCTGTCATTCATCATCTTGATGTGCTATGGGGGCGGGTTCGGCACCATGCCGGCTTTCGCTGCGGACTATTTCGGATCGAAGAATGTTGGGCCCATCTACGGTCTTATGCTCACGGCATGGGGTTTCGCAAGCGCATTTGGGCCGCTGCTCATCGCCCATATGCGGCAGAGTAGCGGTTCCTATACGAGCGGTCTCCATGTGATCGCATGCATCATGGCGGTATCAATGATTCTCCCCATCTTGATTTCACCTCCCAAATCGATCAAGGCAGTCGATACAGGATGGCGGCCCGGCGTGTCCGCAGCGAATCTCAAGTGACTTACTCTGTGGATGCAGGCAATCCAGGGCGGCCTGACTAAGAGCTCCTGGAGGGCGTGAGAAGCCCTCCTCTCGATCAATTTAGATGGAGAGTTCGGCCCATTCCTGTGCAAGGTTTATGTTCGTGAAATAGATGTGATCTGCTCGTTCGAGGTGCAAAGTCTTTAGGTAACCTTCACTGACTGCTTGAGCCACAAAGTCCTGCATGGAGAATCGTCCTACAGAGACCATGTGTTCCGCGAGCTGTTGAAGACTGATGGGGTATGCAGCTCCGAGCGGCTGAAATCGGTCGCCATCGAAGGGCACGCAGCCGGCGCCGTTCTCGCAACGCGAGAGTATCTTAAGGATCATGGCGGGAGTCATCCTGGGCATATCTACCGCCAGCACGAATAAAAGGGACGACGAGGAAGCCTTCAACGCCGCTGCCACCCCGGCCAGCGGCCCTGACTTTGGAAAATCGTCGCGGACAACCGTCGCCCCAAAGCGAGAATAATCAGCCTCGGCGCGGCCTGATATCAGGACTTCAGCTGCGCCGGACTCACGGAGACAGCGCAGCTGAT
>PLBE01000140.1 GCA_003134435.1 Acidobacteriaceae bacterium | reverse complement strand
GCGCTGCATGAAATCGTCCGCGTGCCGGAAATCACGGCGGTCCCGGACGCGCCCGATTATCTGGAAGGGGTGATCAACTTGCGGGGGAAGATTGTGTCGGTGGTGGATCTGCGAAAGCGCTTCGGGAAGCCGTCGGCGGGAATCGACGGGCGGAGCCGCATTCTGGTTGCGGAACACGGGGGCCGGTTGGTGGGCATGATTGTGGACTCGGCATCGGAGGTTCTGAAGATTCCCGAAAGCGACATCGAAGCCGCGCCGGTGATGATGCAGGAGGGCGGGTTGGACTGCGTGACCGGCCTGGGTAAGTACCAGGGACGGCTGATTATTCTGCTGGACATCGGGAAGATATTAGCCGGACGNNGAAGTCGGGGGCGGGCTGGAGGGAGAAAAAACGGCGACGTCCGGCAGTGGCAAGGCGGAGATGGGGACGAAGGCCGCCTCGGCCGCAAAGTAGGCAAAGACGAACCGAGCCACATGAATACCAGCGAAATACCCGTACTCACCGAGGCCGAGTTAAGACTGCTGCAGACGCTTGTCTACCAGGAGTGCGGGATGCACTTCGACGAGCGGCGCACGGGGTTTCTGCAGGACCGTCTGCAGCGCCGGCTAAAAGAGTGCCAATTAGATTCGTTCTACAGCTACTATCGCCTGCTCACCAGCCAGGCGGGAAAGCAGGAGTTGTCGCGGCTGCTGGAAAATCTCACGGTCAACGAGACCAGCTTTTTCCGGAACAAAGCGCAACTGGAACTGCTGCAGCGCGATGTGATGGACGATCTTCTGGGGCGCAAGCAGGAGCAGCGGGACTACAGCCTGAGAATCTGGAGCGCGGGCTGTTCCACGGGACAGGAACCCTATACGCTGGCCATGCAAGTGGGTGACGCGTTGTCGTACTACTCCTCGCGCCATCCAGGGTCGTTCGCATCGGCGGTTCCGAAACCTCTGATTCCTCCACCTTGGCGGGTGGAGATTCTGGCCAGCGACCTCAATTATTCGGTTTTGCGGACGGCGCAGGAAGGTTCCTACAGCGAACATCAGATGTCCGCGGTGGACTATGGGTACCGCTTGCGCTACTTCGACAAAGTGGGCGATCGCTATGTGGTGAAGAAGAGCGTCAAAGAACTGGTGCACTTCGATTTTCATAATTTGAAGACCGAATACCTGCCGCAACGCAACGACGTCATTTTCTGCCGCAACGTGATGATGTATTTCGACGACGCCGAGCAGAGGCGGCTGGTGGAGAAGTTCTATCGATGCTTGAATCCGCGAGGCTACCTGTTCGTGGGCCACGCCGAGAGCCTGATGGGGTTGACGGAAAAATTTCAGATGGTGTATCGCAATAACGGCACGGCGTACCAGCGTGTCGAGGTGAAATCGTGACCCTTCCCCCGGAAGACCGGATGACCGAACTTCGACAGTTGTTCTTCGAAACGGCGGCGGAGCTGGTGCAGAAGCTGAACGACGATGCGATGCAGCTGGAAAATTCTCCCGGCGATGGGGAAACCGCCCGCAGCCTGCGGCGGACCGTGCACACGCTGAAGGGGGATGCGGCCGCCTGCGGATTCCATGAGCTCAGCGAACTATGCCATGAGTTCGAGGATGTACTGGCGCTCGGGAACGCGGCGGCAGCGGCCTCGGTTCCTGAGCTCGCGCTGCGCGCCGCCGACGGGTTTGCGGCGGTGCTCGAAGCCTATCGGATGCAGGCAACTCTTCCCAGCCTACAGTCGTTGCGGGCAGACATTGCCAGGCTGGCGCACCCGACGCCTGGCGGCGCGGGGGGCACTGGGGAAAGCACAGAGACAGAGAAAGGGAAAGCTGCGTCGAAAAGCAGCCGTTGGTCGGAATACGAGCATCTGGCGATCACGCGGGCGGCGGCGGAGGGCAAGCGCGTCCATCACGTGGAAGTGGAGGTGGATCCGCAGTGCGGCATGCCCATCGCGGCGCGCCAGATGATTCAGCGGGCCCTGAGCGGGCTGGGCGAAGTGCTGGCTCTGTATCCCGCCGAAGGCAGCCTCGATTCCGGCGATCACATTGAAGCGGCGCTGGCGTCGGAAGCGGCGGTGGAGCAAATCCGGGCGCAGTGCAGCATACCGACGATTGCGTTACGGGTCGGGGTGAAACCTTTGCGCGTCGCCGTGACTTCCTGTGAGCTGGCGCCGGCTATTCCGGCTGGTTCTAAGGGCGAGAACAAAAGTACACGTAACGAGGAGGCTTCGCCGGTGGGCGACGCCGTAACTGCCGGCGAAGTTGCCGATGTTACTGTCGTCGATGCTGGGGAAAAAGACCGGCAGCCCGGAGACACGCCAGCAGGCAGGGAACCAGCACGGGCGGCGGCTACGCCTGGTGGCCGGGACAGCGTGCTGCGAGTGGATGCGGAAAGAATCGACAGCGTGCTCAACCTGGTCGGGGAACTGATCCTGGCGAAATCGATGTTGCAACAGACGCTGCTGGAATTTGGACAACGTTTCCCGAAAGATGCCTTGCGGGGAAAATTTTCCGATGCCATGGCTTTCCAGGCGCGGGTGTTGAATGACCTGCAGCACTCGGTCATGAAGATACGCATGGTTCCGGTCGATCAACTGTTCCGGCGCTTTCCGCGGATTGTGCGCGACGTAGGGCGGCAGTGCGGGAAAGAGGTGGAGCTGGTCATCCGGGGCGGGCAAACGGATCTTGATAAAAGCATTCTGGATGCGATTGCCGAGCCACTGACCCACATGGTGCGCAATGCCATTGGGCATGGCATCGAGAGCGCACCGGAACGGGCGCGCGCGGGCAAGCGGCGGCTGGGGACATTACGGTTGGGCGCTTATCATCAGGGAAACCAAGTGGTGATCGAAGTCTCCGACGATGGGGCGGGGATTGATGCGGAAAAAGTCCGGCAGCGCGCCCTGTCTCAGGGCCTTATCAATGCGGAACGGGCGGCCTGCCTGAGCGAAGCGGAGACGCTGGAGTTGATCCTGCAGCCGGGATTCTCGACCGCGGAAGAAGTCACCGAACTCTCCGGCCGGGGGGTGGGATTGGACGTAGTGCAAAGCGTGCTCGGACACCTCAAGGGAACGGTGCAGATAGAAACCGTGCTGGGACGAGGCACAACCTTCCGGCTGCGTCTGCCGCTGACGCTGGCCATCATCCGGGCGCTGCTGTTCCAGGTGGAACAGCGGCTTTACGCGCTGCCGTTGAATACGGTGGCGGAGATCACGCGGGCGTTTGAAGAACAAATTCATCAGGTGGAACATTACGAAGTCCTGCAACTGCGCGACGATGTGCTGCCGCTGCTGCGGCTGGGCCGGAAACCTGCGAGCGGGGCGGAGACGGCGCGGCGCAAAGTCTTCGTGCTGGTTATCCATAGCGGGGATCGCAAGTTTGGAGTGGTCGTCGACCAGTTGGAAGGCGAAGAGGAACTGGTAATCAAGGCGCTCGACGGCCAGTCGATCACGACCGACCTGGTAACTGGAGCTTCGATTCTAGGCGATGGCCGGGTGGTTCTCATCCTGAATATGATGGCGCTGATGGATCGCTTCACGGGCGGGCGGGTGGATGCAAGGAGCAGGCCGACCACGGGTTTACTGTCGGGGGTGACGGCGGCGACGTCGAGCGATGATGGGAACATGGGGTCGAATTCGCGAGCACGCGGCGCGGCCGGGGGCGGGGCATGAAAAAGCCGGTGCGGGTTCTGGTGGTGGACGATTCGGCCCTGATGCGGAAGCTGATTCCGAAGATACTGGAACGCGATTACTCGATTGAGGTTGTGGGCACGGCGATCGATGGCAATTTCGGGTTAAAGAAAATCGAGGACCTGTCGCCGCACGTGGTGACGCTCGACCTCGAAATGCCGGGGCTGAACGGGATTGATACCCTGAAAGAAATCATGCGGCGCTGGCGGCTGCCGGTCATCGTGGTCAGTTCGCATAGCACCGCCGGAGCGTCGATTACGCTGAAGGCGCTGGCGCTGGGAGCTTTCGATTTTGTGGCCAAGCCGCGGGACGTTTCGGCACGCATGCCAGAGATTGCCGACGAGTTGATCAAGAAAATCCATGCTGCGGCGGAGAGCGCCGGGATACAGCCGGAGTTCCTGCCCCAGGAAAGTCATAGTGCGCCAGCCGATGCGTACGCCAGTGCGCATGGGGGCAAACTGCAGCCGGTCGCGCCGTCGCACATCATCGCCATTGGAGTTTCCACGGGCGGACCGAATGCCCTGCAATATCTGTTTTCGCAGCTGTCGCCGGAATTTTCGGGCAGCATCGTGGTGGTGCAACATATGCCGGAGGGCTTCACGGAACTGTTTGCCAAGCGCTTGGACCGGAGTTGCTCGATCCGGGTGAAGGAAGCGCAAGCGGGCGACTTGCTGGTGGCGGGACGAGCCCTGATCTGTCCAGGAAACCGGCACATGAAAGTGAAGAAATTACCTTTGGGCAATGTGGCGATGTTGTCCGACGAAGCGCCGGTAAACGGACACCGCCCTTCGGTGGACGTGCTGTTCCGGAGCGTGGCGGAGGAGTTGGGCTCGCAGGTCATGGCGGTATTGATGACTGGGATGGGAGAAGACGGGGCGACGGGAATGGGCGAGATCCGGGCAGCCGGAGGATTCACGATAGCGCAGAGCCAGGAGACATGCGTGGTTTTTGGCATGCCCAAGGTGGCCATAGAACGCGGTTATGTGATGCGGGTGGCCGATCTGCAGGATTTGCCCGGGATGTTCCAGGCAAGATGCGGGCCCGACTCCGGACGGAGGGACGGCAACGGCGGGGACAGCAGCGAGGTCAAGCAAGCGACTGCCGGGAGTGACTAGAGTTATCTACCGAAGGCAAGTTAGAAAGTGATTAAGTGATGGGGTGGAGGAGTGTATGGAAAAGTTTGCGCCCGTGAAGCGGAGCGAAGACGGACAGCCGGTGCGTTATCTGATTGTGGATGATTCCGTGTTCGCCCGCAAGAACCTGGTCCGGATGATCGAAAGCTTCGGCGGACAGGTGATCGGCGAGGCTGGCGACGGAGTTTCGGCGATCAGCGAGTACGAGCGGCTCACACCGGACATCGTTCTGATGGATATCACGATGCCCCAGATGGAGGGCATTGAAGCGGCGGAGAGGATTGTGCGCGAGCATCCGAACGCCCGCATCGTCATGGTGTCGTCGGTCGGCTACCAGGAGAACATCGTAGCGGCTTTGCAGCGTGGCGCGCGCCACTTTGTGCAGAAGCCAGTGAAGCCCGAGGTTCTCTATGAGGTCATCAAGTACGTGATGCGGGATGACGGTACGACTGCGCGCGGCGCTGGAGCGGGAGTCTAGTCATGCGGATGGACCTGATTCAGCCGTTCATCAACTCGGCCGACGCGGTGCTGGCGCAGGCGTTGGGGTCGGCGATTTCCATCGAGGACCTGAGCATGGAAAAAGAGGCTTACCGGCGGAAAGGCATCGCGGCCGCGGTTAACCTTACGGGCGAGATCGAAGGGCGGATCATTTTCGACGTAGACCTTGGAGCGGCAGTGCAGCTTGCCAGCCGTCTGGCGGGCGTCGAAGTGTCGGAGGCGCACGAGGATCTAGTGCGCGAGGCGGTGCTGGAATTGGCGAACCAGATTATTGGCAACGCGGTCACCACGCTCAACGACCAGGGGTTTCGCTTTCACGTTCGCCCTCCCATCGTGCACACGGGGGAGCAGGGAAGCAAGAGTAGCGAAGACACGGAAGCTCTGGTGATGGGCTTCAATACTTCCAGCGGAAAAGTGTTCATGAATGTGGCATTAAGCTATCACTGCAGCCGCGCGGCCGAGGCCGCCGCAGCGGCGAGGTAGAAAATCGGCTTGTGTTTCCTGGGCTGCGGTTGCCTGTGTCCCAGGCCTTTCCGAAGCAGGGTGTTTAGAGTTTTTGGGTATACGAGACGGGGCCGAGCCTCCATCAAACCCGTTTTTCAGCCGGCTGCGAAGCCGCGCGCCTTCGAAGCAATCCACAGGAAGTTCCTTTTCGGGGACAACGAACTACGAACTACGGACTAACGGACTACCCGCTAAGGACCGGCGAGCAGAAACACCGGATTTTGCGGAGGGTTCTGCGGGTCTGGCGGAATCGGGGCCCGGGCGCCGACCGGGGCCGGGAGATTGAGGATGTAGGTATCCGTGGCAGTATCGATCATGTTGACCATGCCTCCATCGCAGCTGGCCAAGTAGGCGCGCGAACTGTCGCCGCCGGCAGCCATGGTCAAACGGAAGCGCACTCGCGGCGAAGGAAGGCTGGGAGAGCAGAGGGCATCGTAGGCCGGAAATCCGGGGACGGCAAAATAGGCTTTGATCGCGTTGCTGGAGAGGTCGATCACGGTCACTTGCGGGCAGACGTACTGCGTGCCTTGGATCGCGCTCTCGTAGTAGGATCCGACATAAGCGCGGCTGCCATCGGGCAGGGCGGCGACCGCGACGGTATTCAGGGACGCAGTCGACGTTCCCACGCAGGGGTCGGCAGTGCCGCGAGAGGAGGGGGTAACCGTGGGAATGGCGATCGGTCCTCCGGTGAGAACCGCGGGGGTGGGCTGCGAAACGTCCAATATCGTCAATTCGCCGCCTCCCGGGATGTACAACCGGTTCAGATTTCCGTCATAGAGCATGTAAGCGGCACTGGGTGGGATCACGGTACTGTCAAGGATGTTGACCACGGTATCGCCGACGGAGTTGGTGGTGTCAATGGTAGTGAGGAAGGCGTTGCCGGCATTGCCGTTGAGCACGAAGAGGCGCTGACTATCGGAGCGCGCGGCCACCCAGAGCGGAGCGGAGAAAGGGGTGAAGCCGTTGAGGTTCAGAGGTCTGGGCGACCGGTCGCTGGTGTTAAAACCGCTGATCGTGTTATCGCCGTTATTGGCCACGTAGAGAATCTGGGTATTGGGCGTTTCCGCCATGGCAACCGGCGCGTTTCCGACCGGGATGGTTGCCACCAGGCTGTTGGTATTGGTGTTGATGACCTGGACCGAAGGGACAACGGTATTGGTCGCGGGGTTGAGGTAATTCGGCATCAGCACGTAGGCTTGACTGGACTCGGTAGTCGCGACAAAGTTTGGCGCCGAGTTGGGCGGCAGACTAATCGTGTTGGTATTGCCGATAACGGTGCCGGAGAAGTTCAGTTTCGTTATGGAATCGGCGAGCGCGCCGGTGACGGAATGATTGACCACTAAAATCTCGTTGGCGGCTTGCTGTACGGCATGGACGGGAGCGAGGCCCACGGGCGTCCAACTGGACTCGGTGTCGCCGGAGACGTCGACGACCATGGCGCTACCGGCCACCACGGTTCCGTTATCGTTGATCGATACCACGGTGTGGGCCGCCTTGGGGTTGGGGAAGGTTGGCGGATTGGGGATGATGATGGGGCGGAAAGTTTCGCCGCAGCCGGTGCAGATCAGGTAAAGAAACAGCACGAACCCCAGCCAGAGAAACCGCTTCATTAGGACTCCACAGAAAAAGTTAGTGTCGCGCGGAAACCGATATTGTATCGGGAACCGGGCCACGAGGGGAAATCGGATCTTGGAATCACAAATGGGACGGGCGCGACCGACGCGCAGGCGAGCCAACCACGCTCGTTCCTTAGCCGTTCTGGTGAGAAGCAGTCAGCGGCAGTTTTGGTTGGCTGGATGTGGGGAGCCAGCTTGAAAAAAGGGGTGGAGAGGCGGCAAGCCAAGTCCTCACCGGATTTATCCGCGGCCGCGGCGTGTCTTTTGTTGGCGCTCGGAGGGCATCTCGGCGACCTTTTCCGATCCTGCGGGCTTCTTGGTCTGAGCCAGGCTTTCTTTCAGCGCCGCCATCAAGTCCACCACCGGAGCCAGTTTCTTCGGTTGCTCGACGGCCTGAACCTCGCCGCCCTCCAGTTTGGCCTCGATCAGCTTCTTCAGGTTCTCCTGAAAAGTATCGTGATATTTCTCCGGGTTCCACTCTCCGGCCAAAGCTTCAATCAACTGATGCGCGACCTTGATTTCAGCGTCTTTGATCTCGACGTCGGGAGCGCCGAAGGACTCGACCTCGCGAACTTCCTCGGCATAGTACATGGTGTGCAACATCATGCCGCCTTTATGCGGGCGCAGGAAAACGGTGTATTCGCGGTTGTGCATGGTGAGCTTGGCGATGGCGACGTACTCGCTCTCTTCGAGCGCCTTGGTGAGCAAGGCATAGGGGCGGCGGCCGGCTTCTTCGGGCACCATGTAATACGACGACTCGAAGTACACTGGATCCACTTCGCTGGTCTTCACGAATTCGAGGATCTCCATTGTCTTTGCCGTTTTCGGCTCGATTTTCTTGATCTCCTCGGGATCGACGATCACGTATTCGTCTTTGCGGTACTCATAGCCTTTTACGATATCGCTGCGCTCGAGAACCTGGTTGTCGGCCGGGCAAATGAGCTGCTGCTTTACGCGATGGTGGTCGGTGCGATGAAGCTGGTTGAACGAGATACCGCTGCTGCGCGCGCCGGAGAACAGACGCACCGGCATGGAGATTAATCCGAAGGTTAGATATCCAGACCAGACCGAGGCCGCCATGCTTTCACTCCAAAGTTAGAGACGAGGATTGCCTCGTCTTGTCAGTTGCCCGCAGGCGCGACCGGAGCAATTCCCGCGAGGCGATCGGATGCCAAGACACCGGCGAGCGTACTGAAGTGTAGCTTAAATAGGGCAACGCTGTTGCTACCAGATTTCGAGGCGAATCCAAAGGTCAAGCACTAGATGACGTAGTCCGGCGGTGTCGGACACCGAATATAGTGTTAACGAACGCGGGTCGTGGGCTTTGCGGTCAGAAGCCATGCGGCAGCCGTCAGTTTCAGCGGCCACAATCGAGCTGAGAGACTGTTAACTGAGGCTGTTTTCTCAGCATGATGAATGTCTTTTTGAAAAATGGCTGGGCGTGGTCCCCGGAGCGGCTGGCCTTGGTGGCGGCTAACACTTGTCTTCGCGGCGCTGGCGCGAGTCGTGCGGGGCGTCGGTCCATCTGGATCGTTGATCCGTTCATCCTGAAAGTCCGGGGCGGCGTGGAAGAGACGGGGGGGTGAGCCTCGTAAGAGCTGGAGTTGTTGTGCGGATCAGGTTCGCTGTTTGACGCGGTCGAGGAGCATGAAGACGAGAACGCCGAGCAGGGCGTTGGCGACGCCGGAGAGCAATTCGTGCGGCCAACTCCACTCCATGTGGAGGCCGACCAGGCCGCGCGCAATCATGAAGTAGACAACTTCGTGGACTACGTAGAAGAAAATCGTGAGCAGGAAACGAGCGCCGGCGTTTTCCACGTCGAGCTTGATGCCGAGGGAAGAGGCGCCGAAACCCACCACCGTCTTGGAGATTCCATAAAGTCCGATGGGATGGTGGGTGAGCGCGTCTTGCAAAATGCCGATCAAACCTCCAGTGACGAGGCCGGCCAGCGGGTTGCGACGCGCGGTGGCGAAGCCGATAGTGACCAGGAGCGGAAGATCGAAGACGGTGAAAAAAGGAAAGCGCAGCGGCAGCCATGCCTGCAGGAAGACCGCAGCCAGCGGGATCAGAACCGTGGCCGGAACGCTGAACCGGTAAACCTCAACCTGTTCTCCCGATGTGTAGGTGATGGCCACGTTAGTGGGGGCTATCCTGTGCGGCGGGTTGTGTTTTTGGTTCGGCCGGTGCCTTCACGGGCTTGGGAGAGACCTTCGCGGCCACGGAGGTTTCCGAGGGCGCGGCTTTGGGGTTGACTACAGGGCCGGCCGTAGAACCAGCCGTGCTTGCCGGAGCGGCGGTTGCCGGAGCGTCGGCATTCACAGCATTTTCCGGTTTGGAAGGAACACCGGGCAGGCGTCCGGCCAGGATGTCGATGGCGCGCGCTCCACCGGTCTGATCGGGTTCGGCCTGTCTCTCGTCGATTTTCGTTACCACCAGCACTTCTTCCAGCCGGCTGAGATCGGCTGCGGGACGCACGCGGATGTTGAGAAAGAGTTCGCTGCCGGGCGCGACTTTTGTCACACGGCCGACCAGCAGACCTTTGGGGAAAATGCCGTCTCCGCCACTGGTAAGAACCTGTTCGCCGGGAGGCACGGTTTCATCGCTCATGACTTTTTCGAGCACCACTTCGCCGGAGGGGGTGCCGCGCAATATGCCCTGCAGCCGTGTTTTGTCGAGAATGGCGCCCACGCCGCTGGTCTGGTCGTCGATCAAGAGCACCAGCGAAGTGGAACCGTACACCCGCAGAACCTTGCCCACAATGCCGTCCGCAGTGATGACCGCCATGTCGGGCCTGATGCCGTCGCGCTCACCCTTGTCGATGTAGACCGAGCGGGACAACTCGCTGCCAGTCGATCCGATGACTTGGGCGGCCATCGTCTGGGAAATGAACTGTTCCTTGAAGGCCAGCAGGGCCTGCAAGCGACGGGCCTGATCGGCATCCTGGCTGATTCGCACCTGATCGAGGCTCATGCGCTCAATCTGCGCCTTCAGGCTACGGTTTTCGGCGCGAACGCCGCGCAAGTAGACATAATTGCGCCAAATGCCACGCGTCGAGGTTTGTGCCCACGCCAGCATTCTTTCCAGAGGGGAGACCGAACCCACGGCCCAGATGCGGATCAGGCGGGTTGGTTCGCTGTCGGTCGTCCGCTTGACCTGCACGGCCAAGCCGAGCACTTGGGCGAACAAGACACCCACGAGTACGATCAGATTGCGGTAGCGTCCGAGGACGTCCATAACAGTTTTCAGTTCTCAGTTGTCAGTTCTCAGTGAACCCGTCAGCCTGAGATTGTTATCATGCGCCGAGATCATTTCGTTCGGATTGTGACCCCGACCCTGAGCGCAGTCGAACGGGATCTTTATCGTCCGCAGTTCGGCGCCTCGCCGATCGCAGTTTATTCAATCGAAATCTTGCGGAGCAGCTTGAAGTCGGAGAGCATTTTACCCGTGCCGAGCACCACGCTGCAGAGCGGATCGTCGGCAATCGAGACCGGCAAACCGGTTTCCTCACGGATGCGCTTGTCGAGGTTCTTGATGAGGGCGCCACCGCCGGTGAGCACGATGCCGCGGTCACTGATATCGGCGGAGAGTTCCGGGGGGGTGCGTTCGAGCGCGACGCGAATCGCATTCATGATGGTCGAAACGCATTCACTGAGGGACTCGCGGATTTCACTGTCGTCCACTGTGATGGTCTTGGGCACGCCTTCGATCAGGTTGCGGCCTTTGATTTCCATGGTCAGAGGCTTGTCGAGAGGATAGGCGGAGCCGATCTCCATCTTGATCTGTTCGGCGGTGCGCTCGCCGACGAGCAGGTTATATTTGCGCTTGAGGTAATTCATGATGGCCTCATCCATCTGATTGCCGGCCATGCGCACGGAACGCGAATACACGATGCCGCTGAGCGAAATCACCGCGATGTCGGTGGTGCCGCCACCGATGTCGACGACCATGTTGCCGCTCGGTTCGGTGATGGGCAAGCCGGCGCCGATGGCGGCCACCATGGCCTGTTCGACGAGATGCACTTCGCTGGCCTTGGCGCGATAGGCAGAATCCATGACGGCGCGCTTTTCCACCTGGGTGATTTCAGAAGGGACGCCGATGACGATCCGCGGATGCACCAGCATCTTGCGGTTGTGCGCCTTCTGGATGAAGTAGTTCAGCATCTTCTCGGTGACCTTGAAGTCGGCGATGACGCCGTCTTTCATGGGCTTGATGGCCACGATGTTGCCGGGCGTACGACCCAGCATCTCTTTGGCCTCTTTGCCGACCGCCTCTACTTCGCCGGTGTTCTTATTCAAGGCTACGATGGAGGGCTCGTTGACGACGATGCCTTTACCGCGCGCGTACACCAGCGTGTTGGCGGTCCCGAGATCGATGGCAAGGTCGCTCGAAAACATACTGAAAAGCGAACGCAGATTATGCGATCGCGAAGAGCCGTTATGAAACCCGTTGTTGGACATGGCAATACTTCTCTCTCTCGGGAACCCGTCTCACCACCGGAACCTGGATCTGTCTCTGTTTCGGTGTGAGTCGCTCTGCCCCAGCTTCTATTAAGTTATTGTACTTTTCTTCTATTCTACTTCGATGTTCAGGACAACCTTCAGGAAAACCGGTTGTTGTCTGGACACCGGGTGATTCCGAACCTTGTTCCGAACCGCGTTTCGAACGTCGTTCCAACCTAGCTCCAAACATCGCTCCAAACCTATCCGCACCGTGCCTGGAGCGTCAAATGTTCTACTGAATTACCACTTTCTCCTGATGGGTGTTCACCCCGCCTTGGGCGTTCTGCGCGGTGACCGTAATCAGGCTTTCGCCGTTGGGCAAGGGTGGAGTGAAATAGTGGAAAGTGCCATCGTCGCTGACGATTGGAACTTCCCTCCCGTTCACCATGACGCGGGCCCCGGCCTCGGTCTTGCCCGTGACTTCAATCACGTGTCCGTGCTGGATTAAAGGATCGATGGCCAGCGCCAGATCGATCTTTTCCTTAGCTTTGACGATGATGGTAAAGCGATTCTTCTCGCTTTCCACCGATTCCTTGCCCGCCGCGTCATAGGACTGGACCGACCAATAGTAAGCGCCGACCGTGAGGCCGGTAACGACTACGCTTGGAGTATCCACCTTGCGATCCATCAACAACGACGAGAAATACGGATTGTGGGAAATCTTCAACCGGTAGCCGACCGCGTTGGCCATGGGGGTCCAGGCAAACTCCACTTCTTTCGCCTTCTCGCCGGGGCTGATGAAAACCGGCATCATGTTGCCCGGAGTGATGGGGGCTGGCGGACCGATTTCAGTGGCCCGTTCCATGGTTTTGGATTGGTTCTGAAAGCTGACCTTTTCCCAGTTGGAGAGGCGTACCACTTCTCCATTGCGTTCGATTTCGCCGCTGCCGCGCTTCACCAGGATCTCGTGTTCGTCGTCCTTGGGATTGTTATGCACCATGGCTGACGAATCCGGAGCCAAAGAGGCCTTGGCGCCCGCGACAATCACCTGCGACTTGGATCCCTGAACATAGGTTGCCGTGGTCAGGTCCACCGTGCCCGTCGTGACTGCCACGGAAACGTTGGTTTGCTGTTGATCGTTCGCCGAGTTCTCTTCAATCACGATCAGTGAATCCTGTTTCACGGTGTAGTTGGTGCCGTCGTTGAAAACGATTTTGGCCATGCCCTCCGCGCCGGTCTGCACGACGTCGCCTTTTTCCAGCGGCACGGTGTAGTCGGCGTTGATCCAACTGTTGCCGTTGCCCTTCCTTACCCGGATGGCGCCATCGAGCGCCGTGAAGTGAGCTTGTTGCGAAACCGCGGCCGACGGCGCCTTGAGCGGAGGCGCCAGACCCGCGACTTTTTCGAGCAAGCCCGTGGAAAGCTGTCCTGCCGCGCGCACCGTAGAGTCGGTAAATTTCGGAAACGCCACGTGCATCACGGCTCCAAAGATCAGCGCCACGCCGAGCAGCGCCACGAGCACGCTGCGATACGTCACCGTCTTCCAGGCGACATAGAGTTCCGGCTTGAGTTTATTCGACACGAACTCGCGCCAACCTCATTACAAAATTCTGAGAATGCTGGATATCTCTCACGCTATGACCATCATATCCCCGGTGGCAGGGGTATCAAACTTCGGGCAGGGGGTGGAAGGGTTACGAAAGTGACCACAGGGGATTCCGCACCCCAGCCGAGCGAACAACTATGTGGAGACAAGGGGCAGAGTCTGCATTGATCTAAGGTGTAATGCTCGAAATCGGGGCGGTTAAGCCCTTAAAATGATATGTCAGCCATGCTTGACATAAATACCGGCTGTCAAGTACTCTTGTCATGTCAAGCGTGTTTGACATAGAGGACCACCCCTCGAGGGAGCACCAATAGAGGACCACCCAATGACTGATGAATGCCTGAAACATGAAAGCCGTAAGTATCAGGTTCGAATCCTGTGCCTGATGCTTCTATACACCGCCACCCTGTTTCTCAGTATTCGTTGGCTGCTGCACAATCCGCCGGCACCGTGGAAATATCCGATTGCTGCTTTGCCGGTGTTGCCTGCTCTGTTCATCCCGGTTGCCGTGGCGCACTTCTTTCGGGTAATGGATGAGATGCAACGGAGGATTCAATTGGAAGGTTTAGCCTTCGGCTTCGTTGCCACCGCCATACTTACCTTGACCTACGGGTTTCTGGGAAACGCCGGTCTGGCGCAGCCGAACTGGGTATGGGTATGGCCCGTGATGGCAGCCTTTTGGGTCATCGGTCTGGTAATCGCACACAGGAGATACCGATGAAGAGCAGACTGCGCGAGTTCCGCCAGATGCGCGGTCTGTCGCAGGCCGAACTGGCGGAAAAACTGAAAGTCTCCCGGCAGACGGTCAACGCCATTGAGACCGAGAAGTACGATCCGAGCTTGCCCCTGGCCTTCAAGATCGCGCGGTTATTCCGGATGAAGATCGAAGAAATTTTCGATGACCAGTAATAACGCGCAACCACAGATCATCGATCACGAAATAGGTGGTAATAAACAGCAAGGAGACGACATGACTATTCCATCAAACGCAAGAATCATCGGGTTCGCGCTCTGCGCCACCCTTCTGCTCGGCTTGTGCAGCACCGGCATGGCGCAGGCCCCGTCGCCCAGCGCGAATCGCCTTGTCATTCGCAACGCCCGTATCTTCGACGGGAAGATGTTCTCCACCGGAGTCGACGTGTGGGTTCAAGATGGCCAGATCAAAGCTCTGGGCAAGAATCTTAAGGTTCCTGCCGATGTAAAAATCATAGACGCCACAGGCGACACGTTGCTGCCTGGGTTCATCGACTCCCACACCCATGCTTGGGGCGACGCGCTACGAGACGCGCTCATCTTCGGTGTAACCACCGAATTGGATATGTTCACCGATCCTGACTACGCCGCCAATGTGAAAAAGGAACAGGCCGAAGGCAAAGAACTAAACATGGCGGACCTTCGGTCCGCTGGCTATCTCGCGACGGTACCGGGCGGCCACGGCACCGAGTATGGCATTCCCGTGCCCACGCTGACTTCTCCGGATGAGGCGCAGGCTTGGGTTGACGCACGCATCGCCGAGGGATCGGACTACATCAAAATTGTCTATGACGACGCCTCTGCGTATGGTGGGCATCGTCCCACCCTGAGTAAAGCGGCGATGAAGGCTGTTATCGATGCGGCTCATAAGCGCGGTAAGCTCGCCGTGGTTCACATTGGAGACCAACAGGGAGCGAAGGATGCGATCGATGCCGGAGCCGACGGTCTGGCTCACCTTTTCGCGGATAGTGCGCCCACCATGGATTTTGTGCCGTTGCTGGCGGCGCATCATGCCTTTGTAATTCCTACGCTAACCGTACTTGAAAGCGTGTCCGGTGTACCGAGTGGTGTGTCGCTTATTACCGACCCAAGGTTTGCGCCCTATCTCACCCTGGAAAATATCGCGAATCTCAAACGAACTTTCCCTAAGTTCCCGAAAAGTTTAAGCGAGAAATATGCGGAAGATGCCGTGCGCGAATTGCTTGCGGCGCACGTACCAGTATTGGCGGGAACGGATTCACCGAATCCCGGGACGTCTCACGGGGCCAGCATTCATCGCGAATTGGAACTGTTGGTGCGATCTGGGATGTCGCCGGAACAAGCGTTGGCAGCGGCCACCTCAGTTCCGGCAAGGGTGTTTCATCTGAATGACCGTGGAGAAATCGCGCCCGGCAAGCGCGCCGATCTGCTGCTGGTGAAGGGCGATCCCACTGACGACATCACCGTTACGCGAGATATTGTCGCCGTCTGGAAAGCGGGAGAGCAGGACGATCGCGAAACGTTCCGGGCGGAAATCGCAAAACAGAAGGAGCAAGCGGTGAAGGCCCAGAGCGCACCTGCGCCATCAGGTTCGGAGTCTGGTACCGTCAGCGACTTCGAAAGCGGCAAGCCCGACGCCAGCTTCGGCTCGGGTTGGAGTATTTCGACCGACCGCATTGCCGGTGGAAAATCAACCGGGACCATGAATGTTGTTGCCGATGGAGCAAATGGCAGCGAGCATTCGCTGGATGTGTCCGGCGACATCGATGGGGGACTGTCCTACGCCTGGGCCGGCGTCATGTTCTCGCCCGGTTCGCGGCCTTTTGCACCCGTCAATCTATCCGCGAAGAAGAACCTTTCCTTCTGGGCGAAAGGCGACGGCAAGACATATCGAGCTATGATATTTACTCAGAGCGGCGGCAGAATGCCCGCGATCCAGACGTTCACGGCCGGGCGGGAGTGGAAGCAATTCACCTTACCCCTGTCGGCATTTGACGGCACTGATGGACACGATATAACCGCGATTCTGTTCGTCGGCGGCCCACAGGCAGGAAAGTTCGATTTCCAGATCGATGAATTCCGCCTGCAATAGGTAATGAACTCCTGCACCCGGGCATTGTTTGCATCTGCACCAGGGTGCGGGCAAATGCACTACAGCAATAGATGTGTTGTGTCTGCCGTTTCGGAACAGGCCTGGCTACCTATGACGAATCGGCAGACGGCCAGTATCCGCTGCGCTTGCCCGTCCGCAACCCGGTTGTTAGCATGAGTGTTCTGAAATATTCCAGGAGGACTCATGGCGACCGATACGCTAACCAATCCCGCGATCAAAGGCGGCGCGACCAAGACCAAGATTTTCAAGAATTTCATCGACGGCGAATGGGTGGAATCCGCCAGCGGGCAAACGTTTGAAGATCGCAATCCCGCGGACACGCGCGAGGTGGTCGCCACATTTCAGCGCTCCAACAAAGCGGATGTCGATGCCGCGGTGGATGCCGCCAAGCGCGCCTTTGCCAAATGGCGACTGGTGCCGGCGCCGCGACGCGCGGAGATGGTGTTTCGCGCCGCCGAAATTCTGATTGAGCGAAAAGAAGACCACGCCCGCGATATGACGCGTGAAATGGGCAAGGTGCTGAAAGAGACCCGAGGCGATGTACAGGAAGCAATTGACGCCGCCTACTACAATGCCGGCGAAGGCCGCCGCCTCTTCGGGCCGACCGTGCCCTCGGAACTGCCCAATAAATTTGCCATGGCGGTACGCCAGCCGATTGGCGTCTGCGGCATGATCACGCCGTGGAATTTTCCCATGGCGATCTCTTCGTGGAAGTTGCTGCCGGCGGTGGTGTGCGGCAATACTTGCGTGATCAAGCCGGCGCAGGACACGCCCCTTTCGACCTTCAACCTGGTGCAGGCGCTGACGGATGCGGGCATTCCGAAAGGAGTGATCAATATTGTGACCGGCTTCGGCTCGGAGGTGGGCACGCCGCTGACGGAACATCCTGTCGTCCGCGCCATTTCCCTGACCGGTTCCTCGGCGGTGGGCAGAATCGTGGGCGCGACGGCGGCCCAGAGCTTCAAGCACTGCTCGCTGGAACTGGGCGGGAAGAATCCAATGATTGTGCTCGACGATGCCAACCTCGACCTCGCGATCGAAGGCGGTCTCTGGGGGGCGTTCGGCACAACCGGACAGCGGTGCACAGCGACCAGCCGCATCATTGTGCAGAAGGGGGTATATAAGGAGTTCGTGGAGCAGTTCGTGGCGCGCGCCAAGAAGATCAAGGTTGGCAACGGGCTCGATGAAACGGTCGAGATGGGTCCGGCAGTGAATGAGAGCCAACTCAAGACCGACCTGAGTTACATCGAGATTGGAAAGACGGAAGGGGCGAAACTGCGGACGGGTGGCAACCGCCTTGAAAAAGGCGAATACCAGCATGGCTGGTTCCTCGAACCTACGGTGTTCATCGACGTCGACCCCAAGATGCGGATTGCGCAGGAGGAAATTTTTGGTCCGGTGGTGTCGATCATTCCGTGTGATGGCCTGGAGAGCGCCATTGAGATCGCAAACAATATTGAGTACGGGCTGTCGTCGTCGCTCTACACCAGGGACGTCAACAAGGCGTTCGCCGCGGTGCGTGATCTCGAGGCGGGCATCACGTACATCAATGCACCAACCATCGGTGCGGAAGTTCATTTACCCTTCGGCGGCACCAAGGCCACGGGAAACGGCCATCGTGAAGGCGGAATCGGCGCCATTGATTTTTACACGGAGTGGAAAGCGGTGTATGTGGATTACTCCGACAAACTGCAGAAGGCGCAAATCGATCGAGTGGATTAGCCCGTAGATTAGAAATAGATTAGTAATCGTGCTTTAAATGCAGCCATCGGTAATCTTGCTCTCCAGTATTCGCTGATCTTACTCTGTTTGTTCAGGGTTCGTTTGACTCAGTTGCTCTGTAGACGGGTATGGCGTGAACTGGAATCTAAGTGGCGAGCGCGACGGCACGCGATGGTGGAAGAGGCTGGCGTGCGCATGGTTGTCGCTGCTGATGTTGTGCGCTGCCCTCGGCTCAATTTCTCTTGCGCAAGAATCCGAGGAGCACTCCGGCCGCAAGACGGTTCACACGCAAAAGCCGGAGTATCCCGCAGTTCTAAAGAGCAAGGGGATTACGGGCATCGTTCGCCTGAATGCAAGGGTACTGGCGAATGGAACAGTTGCGAACGTCGAGGTACTGGGCGGGAATCCGATCCTGGCCGAGAGTGCGACTAAGGCATTGATGACGTGGAAATACACGCCGGGCGCGTCCGCCAGCAATGAGATTGTCACCTTCACTTTTAACGCCCACTGATACAAGGTCCACCGATCCGACTCCCACCGATCCAAGTTTCACCGACCTAATTCTCAGAGATGTCGAGAGTCTCAAGCCGAATCCGCATTTGTCCGCCTGGCAAGAGGCGGGCGCGGTAGAATTCTGTCATGCCTGTTATCCAACTGCGCGAAATTGCCCCTGCCGCCCGTCTCGAGAAAGTCCGCTACGCGATTCGGGACCTGGCCTGTATTGCCGACGAAGTGGCCTGTCAGGGACACAAAATTCTGCCGCTCAATATTGGAGACCCGCTTAGTTTCGATTTCCAGACACCGGCCCATATGATTGAGGCCGTCTATCAGGCGATGCGCGGCGGCAAGAATGGATATTCGAGTTCTTCCGGCATCGCACCCGCCCTCGATGCAATTCGGGTTGAAGCGGCGCGCAAGGGAATCACCACGATTCAGGATGTATTTATCACCTCGGGTGTCAGCGAGACGGTCGATATCTGCCTGACGGCGCTGCTCAATCCGGGGGACAATCTGCTGACTCCTTGTCCTGACTATCCGCTCTACTCCGCGGTTCTGGCGAAGATGGAAATTGGGCTGAACGCTTATTACCTTAAGGAAGAAGACGGGTGGCAGCCGGATCTCGACGACATCAAGAAAAAGATCACGCCGCGGACGCGCGGAATTGTGCTGATTAATCCCAACAATCCCACTGGCTCGGTCTGTAGCCGCAAGATGCTGGAGCAGATTGCGGACCTGGCGCGCCGGTACAATCTGATCATTTTTGCGGATGAGATTTACGACAAACTGATCATCGATGACGACCCGCATGTCGCCATGGCTGCGGTCGCGCCTGATGTGCCCGTGATCACTTTCGGAGGACTCTCCAAGAATTACCTTGCCCCCGGGTGGCGCATCGGATGGGGCATCGCCAGCGGCGAGGCTTCCGTCATCAAGCCGTATTTGGAAGGTGTGAATAAATTGTTGCGAGCGCGTCTTTGCGCCAATCACCCCGAGCAATACGCCATCAAGCCGGCGCTCGAAGGCCCGCAGGATCACCTGGTGGAAGTGAAGCGAAAGCTGCGAACTCGCCGCGATCTGACGATGAAGTGGTGCGCGGAAACTAAGCGAGTGAGTTGCGTGGCACCGCGTGGGGCTTTTTACGCCTACCCTAGCATCGATATTCCGGAAGGCGATGACGTGTTTGTCACCGAGTTGATTCGGCAGAAACATGTGATGGTGGTGCACGGCTCCGGATTCGGACAGCGACCGGGAACCAAGCATTTTCGTATCGTGTTCCTGCCGGATGAAAAGACGCTCGCGACCGCTTACGCGGCGATGGCCGATTTTATGGGGCAGCGCTACCCGTAGCGGAAAAGTCGGCAGGGAAGTTTCCCTTTAGCGAAAGTTTCGACAATCCGACGTGAGCTTGTGTATGCTGCTTCGATGGAACCGGTGATCAAAGGCGCAATTCCCGTTTTACCCGCCGCCGATGTGGTCGAGTCGCTGCATTGGTGGATGCAAGTTTGCGGGTTCGAGGAAACTTTTCGCGACGCCACGCCGCCGAACTATGTCGGTATTCGTCGCGGGGATGCACATCTCCACATCGCCGGCATGGATGACAAAGTACTGGCGCGGAAGGTTGGCGATCAGACGATGGTCCGAATCGCGGTGGAAGGCATCGACGGCTTGTACGCGGAGTATCAGAATCGGGGCGGCCGGGTGCATCCCAACGGCAGCCTGCAAACCAAGCCCTGGGGTACGCGGGAGTTCGGCGCGATTGACCCGAACGGCGTGTGCGTGACTTTCCTGGAATGATGGCGTTTCGATGACTCGGGGAGTCAGTCCGGGATTGGTTGATTATCTCCTAAGATTTTAGTTGACACTCTTCGATGGGCGTCGTAATCTCCTATGCATTTAGGAGATACGATTTGGTCCTGCCCCGCAAAGCGCCTCGGCAGCTCACTCCGCTTGAGCTGGAAATCATGAATGTCTTATGGGACTGCGGCCCGTCGACCGTGCAGGACGTGCAGAAGAGCCTCGGGGTTAATCCGAAACTCGCTTACACGACGGTGCAGACAATGCTCAACGTCCTGCTTCGCAAGGGGCGGGTAGCACGGACTCTCGAAGGCAAGGCCTATCGCTATCGCGCCGTCTTCAGCCGGACGAAAGCGGCTCGACAGTCCCTGAACGACCTGGTCCACCGGCTGTTTGGGGGCTCCGTCGAAGCTTTAGCGATGAACCTTCTGGATCATCGGGACCTGGACCAAAGCAAACTGCAACGATTGAACAGGGTGATCGAGGAGCGTCTGAAACGAGACCAGGAGGAGAAAGATGGAGTGGATTAGTCGGATGGTGGTGACGTTCCTGATTGACTCGATGGTCCAGGTCGTGGTCATCGCTGGTCTTGCCCTGGTTTGCTCGTGGGCGCTTCGGCGTGCAGCGGCGAGATATCAACATGTTCTTTGGGTCGCTGCTTTGTTGTTGAGTTCGCTGCTACCTGTCTGGAGCTTGAAGTCAGCCAACTTTCCAGCCGTTCGAGGCGAGAATTACCACAACACTTCTGCGCTGAACCAGTCGAGAACGGGCGAGGTGAAGGCGAACGACTCCGCTGCGTCTGGAACATGGGCGAGGTTGTTGGAGTTCCACATTTTGGAGCCACACATTAAAGAGATTTCGGTTCCTTCGGCGGTCGCGGCTGGGTTCGCGCTTTGCTATGCCGTTTTCCTCATCTACAGGATTTTGGGGCTGGCCTTTGCGTGGAGGCGCGTGCGGAATTTATACGATGCACCGAGCGCTCAACCTGCCTCGGAGCTGGTGCGCACATTGGTGACAGAGCGCGCCCTGAAATTCCATTTGAAATGCGCGCCGAGAGTTTATGCGCTGGATGGAATTGGACCGTTGACTGTGGGGTCGAGGCAGCCAGTTTTGCTGATGCCCGCGACGTTTCTGGAAGCCGCTTCGAGAACCGACCTTGATTCGGCGGTGTGTCACGAACTGGCGCATATTGCCAGACGAGATTTCCAAAGCAACCTCATCTGCGAGTTCGTATCCTTGGCGGTGTCATTCCATCCGGCGGTTTGGCTGATGAAGTCGCGTGTCAGCCAGGCTAGAGAACTGGCCTGCGACGACCTGGCGGCCGAGAAAATGCGCTCACCAACGTTGTATGCGGGCGCCCTGATCCACATGGCACAGTCGCTGCTCGCGAATACGAAGGGGATGTCGTCCGGGCTAGCTCATGGACTGTTCGATACGGATCATATGGAACGCCGGGTCAGGAATCTGCTCGACCACGGGAAGCGCCTCGGGAGAGGCTGGGGACGCGGTCTTACTTGGGCTGCGGTGGGGAGCATGGCGGGCATCGCCATGGCTGCGTCTGCATTCTCGATACAGGCCGCATCCGAAGCCACGCTTCGCGCATCCTCGGTCGGGCAAGGTGCTCAGGCGAAAGAAGATTTGGGTCAACCTCGCATACGAGTGAGTCAAATTACATTTGCGGAGACGACTAAGACAATTGACGAAGCGGAGATTCGCAAGTTCGCCAAAGAAATCGAGGGCTTGAAGAAATTAGGCGAGTCCCCGGAGTCATGGCTGGATGAGGTGGAGGAGAGAACGAAAGCTCTATGGCAGAATCATGGCTATTTCAAAGTGAAGGTCGAGGTGCGTTCGAAGCTCGAATCCAGTTCAGCGGGGGAGCAAGTTTTCTCAGTTGCAGCAAGAGTAGATCCGGGCGCGCAATACAAGCTGAAGGAGTTGGTGTTTACGGGAGGCACGGTGTTTACTACGGCGGAGTTAAGAGCCATGTTCCCGATTGTGCCGGGTGACATTTTCAGCAGAGAGATGGTTGCCAGGGGATTGGAAAAGCTGCGATCGAACTATGGGGCCAGAGGGTACAAAGATTCTGTGTTCGTCCCCGACACTGACTATGACGACTCTAATCGCACGGTGACATTGAAGGTTGGGATCGAGGAGGGGCGGCCCTTAGAATGAACCCCCAAGCTTCGAGTTCGATGCTCGGAGCAGGAATGGGGTCTGAAGGCTCAGTAGATTCCTGGAAACAAAGCCGGCACCTTGCGGGCATAAGCTTCGAACTGGGAGCCAAACGCGCCGCGCAGCAATTGTTCTTCGCTGCGGATGCGAATCCAAGTTCCGAGTAGGAATAGGCCGACCGCCACGAGTAGCGGGAGCCATTGAGCGGCGGCGAATCCGGTGGCCATTAGCATTCCGAACATACCCGTGTAGATTGGGTTTCTGACCCAGCGATATGGGCCATCCTGAATGAGGGTGTGGCCCTCGACGATGCGCGCGGCCAGAGCCCATTGCTTGCCTAGACGGCGTGCGGCCGCGTTTACCAGCCAGACTGAAGCGACTGCGATGGCCACGGTCAAGGCCGCGAATCCCCATTGCGCGGTGGGAGATCCGGATGCGACGGGCGAAAACTGTTGCCGTTGCAAGGGATGTTGCCACACGATGAAATAGGCCGCGGCTTGGAGGGCTAATCCGACCAAAGAGGACCAATCCCGCGTGGCCTCCTGAGCGTGAGGGGGACGTTTTCTCAACCAGAATGTCAGGAGAAAGAGCCACCAGCAACCGATGACCGCGTAAAACGCTGCTTTTGCAGCCATGTGCGGAGTTTCTGAAATCAGCATTTCTCCCAGGTTCCTCCTTTTGCATATCCATTCCCCCAGTGCATTCCCCGTGGAACTTTCGTAACTCTACACGGGCCGCAGGTGTTTCTATACTGGAGGCGATACCACTCTACGGAAAATTTGACCATGCGTCGAATCATTCTGACCGCAATTCTTGTGCTGTGGAGCGCGCTAGCGATAAGCCAGAGCACTTCTCCAGACGCGCTCTACGAGCGTGGGATGGATGCCATTACTGGTGTCGGGCCGTCGCAGAATGACGCGGCCGGGATTGACTATTTTCGGCGTTCCTCCGACCTCGGCTACGGACCGGCCCAGATCGCCTTAGCCTACTACTACGAAACTGGAACCTTCGTCGCCAAGGATCCAGGGCAGGCCCTCGAACTCTATCGCAAGGCCGCGCAACAGGGCGATCCGCTGGCGGGCTGGCTGGCCGGACGACTCTATCTGCTGGGCATCGGCGGTGTGGCGGATCGCGACGCGGCCCAGAAATGGCTCAAGATCGCGGCCAGCCAGAACAACGCCTATGGCGCTTACTACCTGGGGCGTCTGATGGCGGATCGGGATTACACCAAGGCTCCGGCCCTCTATAAGATTGCGGCCGACCAGGGATTGCCGCAGGCGCAGTACTACTATGCCAAGGCGCTGAAAGACGGCCGCGGCATCGCGCAGGACCGCTTTACGGCCTACATCTGGTACACGATTGCAGCGGACGCCGGCTATAACGCGGCCGGCGCGGATCTGGGAGAACTCAGCAACGGCGGCTATCTTACGACTGACCAGATCGAGGCCGCCAGAGCGAAAGCCCGCGACCTGGAGCAAGTTGTAATCCGCGCCATCACCGCTCGTGGGTGTTCGGGATGGGATGGAGAGTTTGCCGAATTGCCCACTCCACCGCCGCCAAAACTACAGCGTTTCTGCCACTAGGCCGCAACTCGTCGTGGATCCGGGCGGCCAGCACGATTACCCGCCTTTTGACTATACTCCAATTATGTAGCATAATAATGTCATGTTTGGAGATAGTGTTCTCGGGACATCCACTGTCATCCAGCTCCACGGCGTAGCCTGGGATCAGCCGGCCGATTTGTCGAGCCGGGCAGTGCAGGAAGATCTGAGTCCGGTCGCGGTTCGAGCGTTTTTTCGGCTGGGGTCGCACTGGAAGCTGCGGGACGAGGATGCTCGGGTCTTGATCGGCGGCATATCGAACGGCTCTTTCTATCAGCTCAAGCGCAGCGCAGCCAAAGCCTCGGACAGAAAAACTCTGGATCAAGACAAACTTACGCGCATATCGCTGCTGGTCGGCATCTTCAAGGCGCTCAATATCCTCTATTCGACCAAGCTGGCGGATGCGTGGGTGAAGCTGCCCAATTCGAATCCCATTTTCCGCGGTCAGACGCCGCTGAACTACATGCTGAAGGGTGGAGTCCCTTCGATGCTTCGGGTTCGGCAACTGCTCGATGCCCGGCGTGGCGGACTCTAGCTGGAAAACAAGCGGATGCTTCCCCCAACCTCACAGGTTTCGCAGGACGACACTCACCGGCTGATTCCCGATCGCTTTCGCGATGGGGGCGAAGGCGTCCTGGCGCGTCTGGGCCTGCCGCCGGCGCAGATGCAGCATCTGTTTCAGCTCGACGACGCGACCAACAGCCGGTTGGCGGGCGAAGCGAATCTGCTGCCGGGAATCACCGTGCATGAGTTAGTTTTCGGCGTGCCCCACTACCGCATCGTCAACGCAGCTTTCACTCACGCGCGCCCGGGAGGCAGTCGCTTCAGCAGCGACGACCGGGGCGCCTGGTACGCGGGTTTCTCACTGAAGACGGCGCAAGTTGAAGTTGCCTTCCATTACGCTGAGGGATTGCGCGAGGTAAGTTGGCAGGAGGAAGAGACGGCTGCCTATCGCGAGTACCTGGCCGACTTTCGTGCGCAGTTTCACGATCTTCGAGGCGACGAAAGGCGAAAGGATGATATGCGAAAAGAGGACCACAATCAGCAAGCGGATCGCAAGAAATACCTGCAGCCCGACAGCTATCGCGCCTCGCAGCAACTTGCCCGCCGGCTTCTCGACCGTGGGTCGGCTGGAGTAGTCTACCCCAGCGTTAGGCATCGTGGAGGCACATGCATTGCATGTTTCCGTCCTGCAATGGTGGGCAACGTTCGCGAGGGAGCGCTGGTTACGTTCGCCTTTCCGGACGCCTTCCATGCGCCGAAAGTAAAAGTGAGCCGCTAGCGAGACTTGCCGCTATACCATTTCCGTTCCCCACAAATCATGCAAGTGCACGATTCCGCGCAATCGCAGCTTGTTCCCGGCGATTCCATCCACGACCACGAGGGAAGTGATCTTCATCTCTTCCATCCGGGCCAGCGCGGTGGCGGCGAATTCCCGCCCGCTGATGGTCTTGGGAGTCCGCGTCATGCAGTCCTCTGCGGCCAGGTCGAGGGTATCCTTGCCGCGCTGCTCTAATAATCGGCGCAGGTCGCCATCGCTGATCACGCCCAGCAGACGATCTCCCTCGACCACTGTGGTCATTCCTAGTTTCTTCCGTGACATTTCGTAGATCACGTCCGGCATTTTCGTCTGGGCCGTTACTCGTGGAACCGCCTCGCCGGTGTGCATCAACGATTCGACCCGGGCCAGCCGTTTGCCGAGCTTCCCGCCAGGGTGCAGATTGGCAAAGTCTTCTTCTTTGAATCCGCGTTTCTCCGAAAGCGCCACCGCTAAAGCGTCGCCCAAAGCCAGCATGGTGGTCGTGGAAGCGGTAGGAGCGAGACCCAGCGAGCATGCTTCCTTGGAGATAGAACAATCGAGAGCAACGTCAGCAGAGGACGCCAACGTAGAGGCTGCCCGCGTGGAACGGGCGCCGTCGTGCGCCGCTTCGGATGAGGACTCGTCGCAGGTCATGCTGATCAGCGGCACCTGCAAGCGCTTGATGGTCGCCATTAATTGCAGAATTTCCTCGGTCTCGCCGCTCGCCGAGAGCGCCAGTACGACATCGCCACGCACGATCATCCCAAGATCGCCATGGAGTGCTTCCACCGGATGCAGATAGAGCGCGGGCGAACCGGTTGAACTCAACGTGGCCGCGATTTTGCGAGCAATCAAACCGCTTTTTCCCATGCCGGTGACGACCACTCGGCCGCGGCAGTGGAACATGAATTCGAGCGCCCGGTTGAAGGCCGACGCCATGGGTCCCGCCAAACGATCAGCCAGCGCCCGCAGAGCTTCGGCTTCGATGCGCACTACATTTTCACCGATATGTTTCATGAAGGAAGAATGTTAGCAGAAGGAGTGGAGCGGAGGGTCGTCTCTCGGCACGGAACCGTCGACCAGGGCGGGCAGGGACTGCTGCCGCGAGATCGCTATTGCATCGACGGTTGTCAATTGGTGTAATCGGCTGTCGCTGTCGGGTCTACTTACTTAGTGACGGGGCCCGCTCTGCCGGAGCAACCGGCATGCAGAAGGACTTGAATGTTGGTAAATACGCGTTTTGGAATCACACAGGGCATGGCTGAGAATCAGCGCTTCTGTCTGTTGCCTAAGGTGGCTTTATTTGTTATTTGTTTGATCGGGCTCCTCTGCGGTGGTATCTCGCTTCCTGCGGAAACCACTTCGAGGAATATTTCTGGCACAATCCTGGATCAGTCAGGTGCGGTGATTGCGGGGGCTCGGATTGAGATCACTGGGGGAGATCTGGCGCAGGCCATTGTGCTCTCCTCGGATGGGTCAGGCAGGTTTATCTCTCCGGAGTTGAAGCCTGGCGCGTACTCGGTGCGTGTAACGCGCGATGGTTTCGAACCACTGTTAAAGTCCGTGAACCTGCAAGGGGCGGTGCGATTGCAAGTGACGCTTGCGATTGCCGAGCAGCAAGTGAGTGTGTCGGTTCCGGGCAAGAATCTTGCGTTTGTCAATTCCGATCCACTGTACCGGCAACTCCGAGACCTTGGACTGGGCGAAACATTTCGTGTCGAAAATTTCAGCTTGTCTTGGGACGCGGCTAATTTCCAATTTGAAAAGGGGACGCTGACGGTATTGAAACCGGTGGAGGGAGTGGTAACTGGCGCCATCTTTGTCGGAGTGGGACATTTCCATCTGAAAGCGATTGCTGCGCTCGACGCCCGCGAACTCGCTCGGCGAGCCGGGGCAGCCGAGGTCAACGAAGATTTCACCGAGGTGGTTTTCCGATTCACCCGGGATGCATGGCCGAAGTTCCTTGCCGGGCTGGGGGAACGAACGGGAACTCCGGCCGAAGCGTCGTCCGCCTTCGAGCACTGGCAGAAAAGAATGCGGCAGAACCGGGAACGCCCTCTGGGTTTTACCCAATCGATCTTGCAGGGCGAAACCATGGACAACGTGGATGCCGACCTGCTAGCCGCGCTCTACAATCCCGCGCATCCGGAGTTCTTCAATGCCTACCTGCGTGGAACCAAGCACAAGGACTTTCGTTTTTTCGTGAGGGCGAGGGTGGGGGCGGTGCCGCAACTCGATTCTCCGGAAGAAGTGGCACTTATTAACTACGATCCTGAAGGCATGGAAGACGGCATCTGGTATCTGGCGCACTTGAAGTCCGAATACCAGAATCGCAGCGCCAGTTCCCGCGAGGACCGCCGTTTATTTGCCACACGGCGCTATAAGATCGAAACCGTCATTTCTAAAAACAAGCATCTGTTCAGCAGCGCGACCATCACCTTCGAGCCGCTGGTTGCGGGGGAGAGGGTGCTTAAGTTTGGATTGCTGCCGAGTCTCCGGGTGACGCGAGTTGCCGACGAACAAGGTCAGGCGCTTTATTGGATTCAGGAGAGCCGCAAGGAGGACGGTTCATTTTACGCAATTCTGCCGCAAGCGCCCGAGGCTGGGAAAGAACGCTCCATTACGGTCGAGTACACAGGGGACAAGGTTCTCGAGGAGGCGGGAGAAGGAAGTTTTTATGTTAGTGCACGAAGCTCCTGGTATCCGAACCTCAACGGGTTTGGGGAGCGAGTTTATTATGATTTGACGTACAAGGTGCCACATCAATACCGGGTCGTCAGCGTGGGACAGTTGCAGGCAGAATCGACGGAAGGAGATTTTGCAGTTAGTCACTGGATAACTCCAATTCCGGTTGCGGTCGCGGGATTCAACTATGGCGACTATAAGAAGGTCGAGATAACTGATGACATTACGGGCTACAGGATATCCGGATATTACTTGACGGAGTTACCTTATGCGCTACACGCTGCTGGAAAGGGAGCTTTCCTGCAATCGATGGCGCCCGGAGCCATGACGAAATATGCGCTCGATCAGACGCGAGCGCAGATGCAGTTGTGCACTTTTTACTTTGGCAAGAGCGCTTACCAAGACATCTACATCACCGAACAGCCTGACTTCAACTTTGGGCTGTCATGGCCGAATCTGGTTTACCTTCCCATCTCCGCGTATATGGACTCGACGCAGAGGTGGATGTTGTTTGGGCGAATCGACAACAAATTTACGGGTTTCGTGCAGGAGGTTACGCCGCACGAAGTCGCGCATCAATGGTGGGGCCACACGGTGGGCTGGGCTTCCTATCACGATCAGTGGCTTTCGGAGGGATTTGCGGAATTCTCGGCTGGGCTGTTTCTGCAGCAGGCTGTGGGAAAAGACTGGCGGAAGGATTACATCGAATTCTGGCAGAGATTGCGCGAGAGTATTCTGGAGACCAACGCTTTTGGCGTGGCTCCTAACGATGCGGGTCCGTTATGGATGGGGCTGCGCCTGATTTCTCCGCGCACGGAAAACGCCTACCAGAACGTGACCTATCCTAAAGGCGCATATGTGCTGCAAATGTTGCGTTCGATGATGTATAGCGCGGACGACCAGGACAAGGCATTCATTGCGATGATGCATGATTTTGTCGACAGCCACCGGGAAAAGCCGGCGACCACGGAGTCGTTCAAAGCCATTGCCGAAAAACACATGACCAAGCTCATGGACCTTGAGGGAAACGGCCGCCTGGACTGGTTTTTTCGAGAATGGGTCTATGGTACGCAGGTGCCGCGATACCATCTTGACTACGAAGTCGCTGCGGCGGAAGGCGGTAAGGCGAAACTGCATTTCACGATCACGCAGAGCGAAGTTGACGAGCATTTTGCGATGCTGGTTCCGATATTTGCGGATTTCGGCAACGGCATGGTTCGGCTGGGTCAAGTTAGAATCGGCGGGAACACATCGCATAGCGCCGATATGCTCCTGCCAAGTCATCCCAAGAAAGTGGCTTTGAACGCGTACAGGGAAATCCTGGAACGCTGAGGGTTTGCGCGAGATCGGCGGATCAGAAGTGATCGTCCACCGGATGGCTGGGATGTTCCAGCGCGCGGGCCTGGATGGCGCGATCCCAGGGGCCGCCCTGCCAGTTATCCTTCAAGCGATTGTTGTGAATCCACGGGGGTAGAGTCATGAGGAGGCGGCGGCTGAGGGCGTGCAAATAAGGCTCGTAGACATCGCGGAGGTCGGTCAAGCGATCGGGCGCGTCCGGCTTATCTTTCTCTCTGTCTTGCGGAACTAAGCTTAGAGTTACGCCGCGCCATGCCAGTTCGGTGCGCAGGCGGTGGCGATCCGCGGGCGAGAGCCGGTCGGGGTCATGCGGACTGTACGTTGAACTCACCACCTGAGCGAGATCGACGGCGGCGTGCCGCGCCATGGCGAAGGTGAGCTTGGCTTGATCCTGGTGAATGCCTTCGACTCCAGTCATGACCAGGGATGTAACATCGAGCATGACGGTGAGCGCGCTCAACCAGGATTGATTGCTGTGCTGGGAGCGGAAGAACAGCAGCACGGGATAGGATATGTGACTGGCGAGAAGTTCAGCGCACCAGCGCTCCCAGTCGCGAAAAATGTCATCGAGCACAGTCTGATCTGGACAGCAGCCCAAGCGGCCGAGAAACTCGGCAGCGCTGGGCGGGGATCCGGCCCGCGCATCGAGAAGCGAAATCTCGACCTCGCGAGTAGCAAATAATCCATAAATAACCGGCAGATATCCGACCACGACACCGAGGAACGCAAAGCCCATGCCCGCTTCCATCACGGAGAGGGCGCGAGCAGCGGCGTTGTTGGGAGTAATGTCTCCGTAGCCGAGGGTGAAGAAAGTTTCGCCGCTAAGATAGAGCACTTTGCCGAAGGTTATGGCTTCGTTGGCCAGCGTCATATGTTCGCCGAGGCCATACTGCACGCAGGCAAATCCGAAAATCAGGCCAATCGCCCAAAAACCAAGGAGGACGATCAGGGAGAGCGGCCCATAGTACGCGAGAAAGCCTTCACGCCGGTTCACGGATTTGATATGGCCGCCGACCCGGGTCCAGAACCCCCAGGTATTTTTGTAGAACCAGGACGCGATACGAAAGTGGCGCTTGATGCGCCGCGGCAGTACGACGGTTTCGAACGCATCCATGAGGATGGCGAAAATAAGACCAATACCGGCAATCGATGCCCACCAGTGCATAGATGAGAGTGAGATGACGACGGAATGGTAGCAGATTCAGGGTCCCGCGAAACTGGCGATGGTGCTACGGGGTGGAATGCGCCGTGTCGATTGCCTTCTTCACCGCCTGCAGTTCTTTGAGCAACCCGCGCAGGTTGCGGGTATCGAGCGCGTTCGCGCCGTCGCTTTTGGCTTCTGTCGGATTGTCGTGGACTTCGAGGAAGATGCCGTCGACGCCCGCCGCGACAGCCGCGCGCGACAACACGGGGATGAACTCCGGTTGGCCTCCGCTGACCGCGGCGTGATCTTCATCGCCGTGGGAAGCTGAAGGCAACTGCACTGAATGAGTGGCGTCAAAGACCACCGGCGCGAACTTGCGCATGATGGCGAGCGAGCGCATATCCACCACCAGATTGTTGTAGCCGAAGCTCGATCCGCGCTCGGTGACGAACACCTGGCTATTGCCGGCATCGCGGCATTTGGCAACGGCGTGCTTCATATCCCAGGGGGAAACAAACTGCCCTTTCTTTATGTTCACGGGACGGCCGGTTAGAGCCGCCGCCACAATCAGATCGGTCTGGCGGCAGAGAAAAGCCGGGATCTGAAGCACATCCACGACCTCCGCGACGGCAGCGACGTCGGCGGCCTGATGCACGTCGGTGAGTACGGGAATGTGCACTTCATCTTTGACTTTCCGCAGAATTCGCAAGCCCTCTTTCATTCCCGGCCCACGATAGCTGCGGATGGAGGTGCGGTTCGCCTTATCGTAGGACGCTTTGAAAATGAAGGGAAAATTCAGGGAACGAACCACGCCCTTGATGATCTCGGCCATGCGCAGGGCGTGTTCTTCGCTCTCAATCACGCATGGACCGGCAATGAGGAAGAGATCGCCGGCGCCGACTCGGACGTTATCGATTTGGAAGGACAAAGTCAAAGGAATTTGTAATTGAGCAATTTTGAAAGCTGGGTAATCTCAACCCAACCGGTGGTGCCAAAATCTTCGGGTTTTAAACTACCAATTACCGGTTACCGATTCTATCTCTATCTCCGTCCGACTTTTTCGGGCCGCAGAAACAGTTCCACCTCGGCTTCGTCTTTCTGCACCTTCTTTTTCTGTCCGTGTGCATAAGCCGCGCCGGTAAATGCCTTGAACAGGGGATGCGGCTCCAGCGGTTTCGATTTGAACTCGGGATGGAACTGGCAGCCNNCATACTCGCGGTTGAATTCGTAACGATGGCGGTGCCGCTCGCTGATCTCAGTCTGGCCGTAAACCTGGTGGGCCAGGGTTCCCGTCTCGATCTTGCAGGGCCAGGCTCCGAGACGCATGGTGCCTCCCAGTTCTTCTACACCCCGCAACTCGCGCAGTTTGTAGATGACGCGATGGGGGGTTGCGGGATCGAATTCACTGGAGTTGGCATCCGCCAAGCCGCAAACATTGCGCGCATACTCAATGCAGGCCGTCTGCATTCCCAGACAGA
>PLBE01000025.1 GCA_003134435.1 Acidobacteriaceae bacterium | reverse complement strand
AGTGACAGGCAGATAGAGATAAGGCCGGGACGGCTCCGTCACATCGTTATACTTGCCGTCCTGCGCAATGCCCACGATCTCCAGATCGATGGGCTGATCACGGCCGATTCGTATATGCTTGCCGACGGCTGAGTTGTCTCCAAAAAGCTTGCGCGCCAGAGTACGGTTGACCACCACGACCCGCTGGCTATCGGCCGTGTCCTGTTTTCCAATGGCCCTGCCCTGAAGCAGCCCCACGCCCATGAGGCGAAAAAAGGATTCATCGACCTGGTTGAAGAAGACCGGGGTTCCCGCCGTCGGAGAAGCTGCTTTANNTTCGTCGCTCCTGTGCCGCTCAGAGCGAATGGCACCACTCGACCCACGCTTGCACCCGTTACTCCAGGAAGCGCATTCATCCGCTCTTCAAGTGCCGCAAAGGTGGCCAAACGCTGCGGCATTGGCCTGTCCACCTCGATCGTAAAAAGGACTGCCTTCTGTGTGCGTTTGAACCCTAAGTCAGCGGACTCCATCCGCAGCAAGGTTCTCACGAACAACCCCGAGGCCACTAACAACACCATGGAGACAGCGACCTGCGCAATCACGAATAGCTTTCGTGCCGGCATCTTCAGCTTCCTGGCTAACGATCCCTGCGACCGCATTGCGTCCAGCGGTGAACTCCGCGTCGCTGACATTCCCGGAACGACTCCGCAAATCAAAATGGATAACAGTGTTATGCACGCGGCAAAGGCCAGGACGCGATGATCGATGCGGAGATCGAGTCCGACGGGAAATCCGATGTTCGGCATGAGGCTCGGAACGATTGCAACCAGCCACTGCGCCAGCCACAGGGCGCAGGCTAAAGCGATCCCGGCGAGTACCGCGTATTCGGTGATGAGTTGCCGCAGCAGGCGCCCGCGCGTCGCACCGAGCGCAATGCGCATGCCCATCTCGTGCCGGCGCGAATCGTTCAATGCCAGAATCAAGTTGGCAATGTTCGCGCATGCAATGAGCAAGACGGCGCCTGCAAGCGCAAGGAATAAAGCACATAACAACCGCACGCGCCTATCCGCAGAATTCCATTCGGCAGTGAAATTTCGTCCAGCGTTCGACTGCGGGTACGCGACGGCCAGTTGCCGGGCAACTGCCTTCAGCTGCGATCGAGCCTGCTCGAGTGTGGCCCCGGGAGCCAGACGTCCGTATAAGCTGAAGTCCCTATCCCTCACCCGGTCGGGATTTCGCTCGCCTGGGAACCAAGTCAGCCAGCTTGATTCCTGCACAAAGCATTGCGGCTCGGCAAAACGATCTGTTCCGCGGAATCCAGCGGGCAGCACGCCGGCTACGGTCGCGGTTCCGCCATTCAAATCAACGCTCCGGCCAACCACGCTCCGGTCTCCGCCGAAGAACTCCATCCAGGCCCGGTGCGCAAGGACAATCGTCGCAGTCTGTGCAGAGCGCGACTCGTTTTCCGTCGGCAATCGTCCAAGTTCCGCCTGGGCGCCGATCAACTCGAAGTAGTTATCGCTCACGACACGCGTCATAAGAATCTGAAGGCCGTCATGCGTCTTCAGCACTACACCCCGGTTGGAGGTAGCAGCCAATCCGGAAAAGGCGGGAACCTGGCGTCGGATATCCAGGTACTCGGCATACGACGACCCTGTCCCGGCGTCTGCGCCTGATACTCCCTTTACGCTTTCGATTGCGACTAAATGCGACGGATCGTTGATCTGCAAAGGCCGCAGGCAAACTCCGTCCGCAAGGCTGAAAATCGCGATGTTCACTCCGACACCCAACGCCAGAGTTACGACGGCTGCCAGCACCAGAACCGGAGACTGCTTGAATTTCCGAATCGCGAACCACGCATCCTGGATCAGAGTCATGTTCAACTCCCCCGCGTCAGCTTCCCATGTGCGCAGCATCCTTGGAGCCTCAACAGCAGGGCACTGCTTACGCTCAAGTCTGCGTCGCCGTCTTAAGGAACACCAACAAGTCTGAGCAATTCGAGTACCAAACTACCTCCGTTCCAGTCCGCATCTAAGTGACGGCGATCACGAATTCAACTCTCTTTGTGGGAGATTCGTTCGTTTGCGGAATTGAGTGTCCGCAAGTGAACATTCGTTCGCGCATGCAAGAAGGCTGGCCGTCAATCTTCTGAAGGTGGCAGCAAGCGCCGAGCGCGGTTCCGAACATCCGATTGGTCGCGCAATCGTTCGCTTCGGAGAGGAGAAGAACACCCCCTTTCGCAACCAAGCGAACTTCGCTATGCGGTCGGCCGCGGCATTGTGGCTCAGGTTGAGGGCAAGCGCATCGCGGTGGGGCATCGGGCCCATCTCATTTCCTTTGGAGTTGAGCCACCTCCCGAATTACGGAGGCTTAAAGGGATGTCGCTCTTTGTAGCCGTAGGAAATCGTTACTGCGGTTCCAAGTCGATCGAAGACCAGTTATGCGCGAGCGTGGCATCCGCAGTCGAGGAACTCGAAGCAATGCATATCCATGTCATTCTTCTGACCGGTGATTCGCAGGCGGCGGCCGAAATGGTTGCGTCCCAGATGGGAATCTTCCGTTTTCATTCGGGTCTTCTGCTGGAGCAGAATTCGGTTGAGGTCGCAGCCCACGCGAAGCGTGGACACACGGTTGCCATGGTCGGCGACGGCATCAACGANNCTTGAGAAGGTTTGTTGAGACGGTTCGTATCGCTCATCGATGCCGGGCCATCATCTTCCAGAACTTCTACGGCACTCTGATTGTGGACTCTATCGGTATCGGCATGGCCGCGGCTGGACTGCTCAATCCGCTCCTCGCAGCGTTCATTCACGTTGCGTCCGAACTGACGTTCATTTTGAATTCAACCCGCCTGCTGCCATCCAGAGAATAAGAAGGCCCCGCCCGAGCGAAAAGCGCCGTGCCGTTCAGGTTGATCGGGGCTTGGGCGGTGGATACGCGCACACTTCTCCTTCTTCCAGCGCTTGGACCATAAGCATGAAACCGGTCCACCCTTGGTTTTTTGGGGGGAACCCTACTTGCAAAGGAACGGTTGTGCAACAGACCGGCGATTGGCGATACATTTGAGCAATCCAGATTGGTTATGGCAGCGCTCCTA
>PLBE01000112.1:123832-130888 GCA_003134435.1 Acidobacteriaceae bacterium | reverse complement strand
GCTTTTCGTATGATTTGTGCAGGACGGCAGCGATCCCGATTACTCCGGTAATCGACGGCGCGGGCGCCTCGGCTTCCTGGTAGCGAGGCGGTCTGGGGTAACATAGGCCCCGATGCGTTTCTCTCGGCTGGCAGTGGTGGTCCTGGTTGTTGCTGCTATGGCTGTGCTGGCTAGCCAGGCAGGGCGCCTTCTGGCGTTGGACGAACCGGAGAAGTCCGATGCGATCGTGGTGCTGGCGGGAGAGACGAAAGTCCGTCCGGCCCGGGGTCTGGAACTGTTGCGGCAGGGGGTGGCGCCGCACGTGTTCCTGGACGCGGAGACGCGGGATCTGGTTTACGATCAGCGCTTGACCGAGATCGCGCGGAAATTTGTGGATGGCCTAGGGGAAGGGAATCGGGTCTCAGTGTGCCCGGTCGAGGGGTTTTCAACCTACGCTGAGGTCGACGATGTTGTTCCCTGCCTGCGGTCGATCGGTGCGCATCGAGTGTTGATTGTGACCTCCGAATTTCACACCCGACGTGCCCTGATGATTTTTCGTCATCGGCTGCCGCAATACCAGTTCAGCGTGGCTGCGGCCCGGAATCCCACACAGTTCGGTTTCGCTTGGTGGACGAATCGCGAATGGGCGAAGACTACTCTGGACGAATGGATGAAGACGCTTTGGTGGGAGGTGGTGGATCGATGGCGGTAGTCTGTAGTCAGGAGTCAGTACCCAGTACTCAGTACCCGGTACCCAGTACCCAGTACCCAGTACCCAGTATCCAGTATCCAGTACCCAGTATCCAGTACCCAGTACCCAGTACTCAGTATCCGGAAAAGGCACGGAAGCGCGGCCGCCAAACCATGAAGGGCTAGTTTTTCATCCGCCTAGTTTGAACTGAGAACTGGTTACTGCGTGTTGGCAAGTTTTTTCTTTATACGATAGCTTGGAAGTGGTTCATCTTTAGTGGAGGCTTCATGGCTCAAGTCACGATTACGGTGCGCGACAACGGTCCTTTACGGATTGACGATCCCAATGGCGTGGTCGAGATGGTGGATGCCGCGGGCAAGAAGTACGACCTCACCGGGAAGACGGCGTTTTCACTCTGCCGTTGCGGCGCCTCCGCCAACCGTCCCTTCTGCGATGGCAGCCACAAGACGGCTTGTCAGGCGCCCGATACGACGATCAAAGTCGGCTAGTTTTCACCCCAGCAGAACAGCCATAACTCGGGCGGCAGTGATACACTGCGTCGCCGGAGGGCAATGTGTCGAAAGAATTTGTGTCCAAGAGACATGACCGAGCGCTGGGGATGGGGGCGGCGATCACGCGCCGCGACTTTTTGAACGGAGTTGCGATGACGGCGGGAGCGGCCATCATTCCAACTGAAATGTGGGCTGCGGCGGCCGCTGATCTGGAGGGGCAGGACGTTCCCGGTTACTATCCACCCGGCAAGGCCGGCTTGCGCGGCAGTCATATTGGATCCTTCGAAGCCATGCATAAGGTCCGGGATGGTGCTTTCTGGGAGGACGCTCCGAAGGCCGTGGACACGGGCGAAGCGTACGACCTGGCGATTGTTGGCGGGGGCATCAGCGGACTGGCGGCGGCGCACTTTTTCCGTAAAGCGGCGGGCGAAAAAGCGCGCATTCTGATTCTCGACAACCATGACGATTTTGGCGGACACGCCAAGCGCAACGAGTTCCGCGCGGGCAACCGCACGATTCTGGGATTCGGCGGCACCTATTCCATTGAAAGTCCGTGGCCCTATAGTGCGGTCGCGAAGAGCCTGATCGAAGAACTGGGCATTGATGTGCCTTCTTATCACCAGTACGTCAACAAAGATCTCTACCGTTCGCGGGGCTTGAAGCCGCATATTTTCTTCGATAAGGAGACGTTTGGCGTCGACCGGCTGGTGGTGAACGCGGCGCATAGCGGGGGTGACGAGAGCGGCCTGAGCGATGAAGCGGGGGCGGCCGTTCTGCGGGAGTTCCTGAGAGAAGCTCCGCTCTCGGCGAAAGCGAAGGAAGATTTTCAACGCCTTCTGACGGAGGAAAAGGACTATTTTCCGGGTCTGAACTCCGACGAAAAGAAGGGCCGTCTGGCGCGCATGAGCTATGCGAAATACCTGACCGACACGATGGGGGTGAGCGACGAGATTGTGAAATTGTTCCAGGCTTTCCCGCACCCGCTGTTTGGAGTGGGCATCGACGCGGTAGCGGCGCAAGATGCCTGGGGTCTGGAAATGCCGGGATTCAGCGGCCTCAAGCTCGATCCCGCTCCGGGCAAGGGAATGAACCGGGATGCGATTCGCAGCGAGGAGGCGGAGAAGTATTTCTTTCATTTTCCGGATGGCAACGCCTCGATCGCGCGGCTGCTGGTGCGCCAGTTGATACCAGGAGCTATGCCTGGGAGTTCGGCGGCGGACGTAGTGCTGGCGAAGGCGGATTACGCGAAGCTGGATGAGGCATCGTCGGCGACGCGGATACGGCTGAACAGCACCGTGGTCAAGGTGAATCATGTGGGCGTTGCGGCGTCGGCGAAAGAAGTGGAAGTGAGTTACTTCACCGAAAAGAGGTTGAAGACGGTGCGAGCGGCGCACTGCATTCTGGCGTGCTGGCACGTGGTGATTCCATACATTGCGCAGGAACTGCCGGAGGCGCAGAAAGAGGCGCTGGCGTCGGCGCAGAAAGTTCCGCTGCTCTACAACAATGTGTTGCTGCGGAACTGGAGGGCTTTTGAGAAGCTGGGCACCAATGCGATTTATGCCCCGGGCATGTATCACAGCTACGCGAGCCTGGATGTTCCGGTGAGCATCGGCGGCTATGAATGCGCGAAAAAACCGGACGAGCCGATCGTGGTGCACATGATGAAGGCGGCGTGCAAGCCGGGGCGACCGGCGCGGGAGCAGCATAAGCTGGGACGGATCCAGCTGTATAGCACGCCGTTTGAAACCTACGAGCGCAATATTCGCGAGCAACTGGCGCGGATGCTGGGTGGGGGAGGATTTGACCCGGCGCGCGAGATCCTGGAAATCACGGTGAACCGCTGGCCGCACGGCTATGCGTACGAATACAACTCGCTGGTGGACCAGTTCTGGCTGGAGGGCGGCGAGACGCCTTGCGAAGTTGCGCGCAAGCCATTTGGGCGGTTGGCGATTGCGAACTCGGATGCCGGCGCTTACGCTTATACCGATTGCGCTATTGATCAGGCGTACCGGGCGGTGCAGGAGTTGCAGAAGAACTAGTGTGGCGCCGGCGCGCCCGGCGCTCGCGCGCAGGAGTGCCCGCGCCACACGATCTGGAGATTTCCCATGGCGAAGCGACCGAAGACGATCCCGCGCGCAGTACGAACCCCACCTAAGGCCGATCGTCCGTTTGCTCCAGGCTATGGCATTGTGGGAGCGAAAGAGGGGAAGGGCCTGCTTCCCTGGGCGTGGGTTGGCAGAAAGATGAATCACTGCCGAACGTTCTGGCTGGCCACGATTCATGGGGGCCTTCGGGGGGGTCAGGGGCGGCCGCATGTGATGCCGGTGTGGGGCGTGTGGTGCGACGACGCGTTCTTCTTCTCAACGGGGCGCAAGTCTCGCAAAGGTCAAAACCTCGCTGCCAATCCGGCCTGCACGGTTACGAATGACGATGGCGAGGAGGCCGTAGTGGTGGAAGGACTGGCGAAGCCGGTCGCGGACTCAGAGGAACTGGAACGGGTTGCGAGCGCCTACAAGAGGAAATACAAGATGGACCCGCGGAGCATGGGAGAGCCGATCTTCCGGGTGCAGCCGAGGCGAGTTTTCGGGTTGGTGGAAAAGAGCTTTCCGCAATCCGCAACGCGCTGGAAACTATGACGCATAGTAGCCAAACCGCCCGTTGGTAACGGGTTTTGTTGGTTACCGCCAGCCCCGAAATGGACAACTTGGTGGTTGCTCTGCCGAGCCCGATATGGAAAAATAAGTCGTAATCTGTATCTCCTCCCCCCGGGTATTTACAGTTTCGTCAACTGCACTCATAGCTGTTACATCGTGAGCGTCTCTTCGATGAGAGTTGCGCACGAAGGCCATCTTCTCTACGACGATCTCCGGGGGCGAGGAATTTCGATGACGACTCGAACTGTTTCTTTCAGACTACAAGATCAAGGCTCCAGCACAAGGAATCATGGTCGAAGCGTAAGCCGCGGTTCGCAGCCGGTCGCGAGGATGGCCGTCATTTTCTTCGCGCTCTGCCTGGGATTCTCGATGGCGTGGGGCCAGAATAATGTTTTGACCCAGCACAACGACAATACACGGTCGGGCTTGAACGCGAATGAGACGCTGCTGACGCCGGCGAACGTCAACGCGAGTAGTTTCGGGAAACTTTTCACGCAAAATGTCGACGGCATCATTGTGGGCCAACCGCTGTATGCCAGTGGTGTGTTGATGAACGACGGCCATGTGCACAACGTGGTTTACGTTGCGACACAGAACAACACGGTGTACGCCTTTGACGCCGACAGCACGCAGGGCAACAACGCTTCTCCGCTCTGGGCGGTAAGTTTGAACGATGGCGGGACGCCCGATCCGATCGCCGACTACGGTTGCACCGGGACACACTATAACGAAATCGGGATCACAGGCACGGGGGTGATCGACCCGGGTGTGACCACGCTTTATGTAGTGGCCAAGACAGTGACCGGGTCGGGGACCAGCGCCGTGCGCAACTTCAGCCTGCATGCGCTCGACGTCACTAGCGGAAACGAACTGCTAGGCGGACCGATGGTCATTACGGGAACGGCGCCATCGAGCAATGGATCGGGAACGTTCAATCCGATCTACCAATTGCAGCGTCCGGCCCTGCTTCTGCAAAACGGCACAGTCTACATTGGATTTGGCGGAAATGGATGCGACGAGTACGCCTACAACGGCTGGCTTTTCGCATACAATTCGCAAACCCTGCAGCAGGAGGCGGCGTTCCTGGTCACGCCGGACGGGGCTCGCGCTTCGATCTGGCAAGGCGGAAGCGGCCCGGCGGCGGATGAGAACGGGTTCATTTATGTGGCCACTGCGAACGGCACGTATGACGGCACGGCCAAAGGTGACTTTGGGGACAGCGTGCTGAAGCTGGGATGGAACGGCAGCATCTTCGGCATCATGGATTTTTTCACTCCTTATAACCAACTGCAACTCTCGCAGCAGGATCTGGATCTGGGCTCGTCGGGTCCACTGGTTCTGCCGGACCAGCCCGGCCTTACGCCGCACGAACTGGTGGCGGGGGGAAAGCAGGGGACGCTGTACCTGGTCAACCGGGATTCGCCGGGCGGGTTCAACGCCGAGACTGACAACGTGATCCAGGAGATCCCCAAGGCAGTTGTTGGCGAACTCGTCGGCGTGCCTTCGTACTGGAATAACAGCGTGTACGTAGCTGGAGACGGGGACTACATCAAGCAATTCGCGCTGGTCAATGGAATGTTGACCCAACAGCCGGTTTCGCAGACGTCGATCGCGTTCAACGGGAACGGTCCTTCGTCCACCTCGATCAGTTCGAATGGAAACAGCAATGGAATCCTGTGGGCGATCCGCCACACCAACCCGTCCGCGCTTTATGCTTTCGATCCAACCAATCTGGCAAACAAGTTTTACGACAGCACGCAAGCGCTGAGCCAGCGGGACAGGATGGTTCCGGTGGTGCGCTTCGTGTCGCCCACGATCTCGAATGGCAAGGTCTATATTGGCGGGACGTCCGCTTTGGCGGTGTACGGATTGCTGCCCTCGCTTTCGGTGGTAGGCGGCAACAACCAGACCGGAGTGGAGAAGACAGTGTTGCCGATACCATTGACGGTGGCGGCTACTGATGCCTACGTTTCCAATCCGTTGGCTGGCGTAGTGGTGAAATGTAGCGATGCCGGGGCAGGGGGAGTATTCTCTCCCAACACGACGCAAACGACGAACGCTTCCGGAACAGTGACGTATACCTACCAGTTGCCGGGCAAACCGCGCGCCGTCACGATTACTTGCACCAGCGCGGGCTATAACAGCTCGGTATTCAGCGAAACGAGTACGTCCGGTGTTCCGGTGGCGATGAGTCTTAGCTCTGGGAACAACCAGACTTCTCCGGCGAATACGCCGCTGACGTCGCCATTAGTGGTGAAGGTTGCGGACGCGCACGGTTTTGGCGTGCCGGGCATTGCCGTGAACTTCACGGACAATGGCGCAGGCGGCAGCTTCGTTGCCACGCAGGTCGTCACCGGGTCCAATGGAACCGCCGGAGCGCTGTACACCACGGGTGTGGTGGCGGGCAAAGTCGTAATTACGGCATCGACGACGGGGCTGAAGAGCGTGACTTTCAAGGAAAATACGGTTGCGGGAGCCGCCGCCAATGTCGCCATCACAAGCGGCAATAATCAGACGGCCATTCACGGAACACAGTTGCCCCAGGCGCTGAGCGTTCTGGTGACGGACCAGTACGGCAATCCCATTTCCGGCGACAGCGTCAACTTTTCGGACGGCGGGGCTGGAGGCGCCTTCTCCAATGCCAATCCTGTGGTGACTGGCGCCAATGGAACGGCGACTCAGTCCTACACGCTGCCTCCACAACCGGGGATCGTCACCATCAATGCCACCGCGACCGGTGTAAGCGCGCCCGCCGTCTTCACGGAGACAGCGCAGTAGCAGGGCGAATCAGCGGCATGGTTTGGTCGTCGCTTTGCTGGCCGAACGTCAGCGTACGGGCGCGCAGTTTGCGATAGATCTCAGGTGGATCTCAGGGAGTGCCGTGTCGGCGCAGCTTGCCAGAGCTGACTTGAAGTCTTCGATCCCCATCTCTCGTTGCTCGGAGTGGCCGCTATCGATTCCGTAAGATCCTGCGGGCCGACAGATGGGCGCCTGTCAGCAGCAGCATGCCCGACAGGAAGGCCCAGAACATGAGGCTGACGGAGATGGCGAAGGGGCCATAGACTTCGGCGAAATTGAGCCGGGGCAGGGCGAAGATGTAAATGTACTTCAGGGCTTCGGAAAGCAATCCCATCATGACGGCCGCCTGCAGGACTCCCTGGGCGGGAACTTTGCCGTTCGGCAACAGCCAATAGACAAGGAAAAAGATGGCGATGCTGGC
>PLBE01000112.1:0-123786 GCA_003134435.1 Acidobacteriaceae bacterium | reverse complement strand
GAGCGAGAACACTTGCGCACGATGGTGGGCGCCGACCAGGGCGTTGAGGTTCCGGATCACAAATTCCTGGCCGGTCGGGAGGGAGTCGCGCAGCAGGTCTTCGACGACGCCGTACATGACCTGGGAATGAAAGACATAGCGGATCAGCGTCATCAGCAACAGCAGGAAAGGGAAGAACGACAGGATGGCGTTGGCGGCGACGGAGAAGGCAAAGGTGTGGACCTCGGTGCGGAGGAGATAGCGGGCGGTGGAGCGAACAATACTTTCAGCCGGAGCCGCGCGGTAGTCGGCCGCGCCCTTCTGGTGGGCAATCTCGATGGGAGTGAGGGAAGACACTGGTTTCTCAAATATTATCAAATACTTACGGTAGTCGGCCGGGGTTTGCTCTGGGGAGGAGGAGTTTGCGCGGTGAGATTGAGTCGGGGGTCATGTTGGTTTTCAGCAACTTAGCTCTTGCCAACCGGAATGTTCCTGCTATTATCTGGTGCTTCGCTGGCCGGACCCGGCGAGCGAACAGCAGCAGGATTGACGTTTCTGTGTCAGCAGTGCGATATCGCGCCTTCGTCTTCGCAGCTCCACCGAGTTTCGTCGCGGGCAACCGTTCGACGGAACGCGGGGAGCTGTTTCTGTTGGTGGGTTGTCATCTGCGTGCGGCGACGTTAGCCAAAAATTCTTACCGTCCCTTCGAGGGGGTGTCTGGTGGTTGTACGCCAAGACAGACAGACGAGAGATGGAAGAATAATTCTTAGCCACAGGTCGAAAGGAGTTTCTTTGTGAGAGAGAAGGGTACTGTGAAGTGGTTCAACGGGGCGAAGGGATACGGATTCATCCAACGCTCCACGGGCGAGGATGTATTCGTGCATTTCTCGGCCATCCAGGAGAACGGCTACCGCTCGCTGAACGAGGGTGAGACGGTCGAGTTCGATCTGCTCAAAGGCCCGAAGGGCTTTCAGGCGGGCAACGTCGTGCGCGCGGCATAGGGTTTCTGGAACCAGTTCGCAACCCTCTCGGATAGTCGAGAGGGTTTTTTGTTTTGCTTCTGGATGGACTTCGTTTTTGAGGGTTTCTGGAGGTATATTGCGTAATGGGTTAAGTATTCCCCCTATCTACACCACCAAAGTTTCTCCAAGGTGTGGATTTTAAACTGGTTAATCACCGGCTGATTGTGATGAAAAATCCGGCCCAGGGTTAGCGGCGGCGATGCTGCCACGCGATGCGGTCCACTTCTGAATAGAGGTGTGAGAAGTTGCGCACCCGGCAAGGTTGGCGACAGTAGGCCTGGACTACTCTTCCTGTCTGTGATGACGGCTTTCTTCGTTTGTGATGAAACGGGCCCGCCGAAGCAGAGCTTGGACGGGGCACACTCTGGAGTTAGGGAAGAAGGCGATGTGTCCTACACATAGGGCTGAGCCACCCGTCAATCCCCGTTTCTACGTGCTATTTTTCGACTGTCTTCATATCCAGGCTCCGCCAGAGATACCAGCAGGCGATGGAGCGATAGGGTGCCCACGGTTTTGCGATCTTCTCCATTACGGCGGGCTTTGGCCACTTGCGTTTCTTGTAATGCTTTTTGATCGCGGCCTGGACGCCGTAATCGCCGGTGGGCAGAATGTCCGGACGGCGCAGGGTGAACATCAGGAACATGTGGGCGGTCCAGACGCCGACGCCTTTGACCTGGGTGAGGTGGGCGATCACGTCTTCTTCGGGTAATTCCGGCAAGCGCTCGAACTCCAGCAAGCCGGCCCGGGTTTTTTCGGAGAGATCGCGGAGATATGCGGTCTTTTGCCGCGAGAGTCCGACGGCGCGCATTTCGGCGTCGGTGAGTTTGAGAATGCCCTTCGGCGTCAGCGGATCGCCGGCGAGGGCGGTGAATCGATCGAAGATGGTGGCAGCCGCTTTGCCGTTCAGTTGCTGATACAGGATTGATTCGGCGAGGGCGTGAAAGGTGGGCTCGCCAAACGTCATGCGACAGGGGCCTACGCGCTCGATAATCGCCGCCATGACGGGGTCGGATTTCTTCAAGTGAAGGATGGCTTTGCGCATGGCCGGCTCCTCGGTGGACGGCGGCAAGTCTAGCATATAGGCGAACAAATGGCGAATCAGGCAAGCGGTAGTGACTCGGCTTCGCGGTGTAACGGCAAAACCCTTAGCCACGAAGGGCGCGAGGGCGGACCTTGGAACTAAGAGCCTTCGTGATCCGCCTTCCTCAGTTTTTGGTTCAGGAGGGAAAATGGAAGTGCACGTCGTGCCGGGAGGCGACGGGGGTGCCGTCGAGCGTGGCGGGCTGGTAGTGCCAGCGGCGAAGAGTAGCCTCGATCTTTTCGTCGATGCCGTGGCCGATCGCTTGCACAATCTTGGTGTCGACGACGCTGCCCTGGGAGTCAATGGTGACTTCGATGACGACGTCACCGACCAGATCGCGGGGGAGTTGGGCGCGGTCGACGGGAGGATCGGGATACACGGTGGGATAGGCGACGTGGACTTCATGGCCTGTTATTGGCCCGTCAATCATGGTGCCCAGCGGCGATCCGGCGCGAGCGTTGTGGTCACCTGTTTCGGCGTCGGCGATGACCGTCGGAGGCTCCGGGACAGGCTTGGGCGCTTGGGATCGCAGGCGCGGCTTCGCCGTTCGCGTCGGGAACAGCAGTTTGGCCACGTTGGGAGGGGAGAGATCGCGGTCAGGATTCGGCGGAAGGTAAACCAGTTGGTAGCGATTGGCGCCGTCTCCGAAGGCAAGCCATGCGGGACTCACATCGACGACCCTGGGATGATGGAACGCAATGGCCGCCAATAGCGCCAGATGCGCGCCCACCGACACGGCTACCGCGCGATAGCGGCGGAAGGCCGAAGTCACGGGGTGAAGGCTCGTGGGCTGAAGGCCAGTAAACACCCTTACTACCTTACCTGATGGACGCGCGAAGTCAGAAAAGGTTTCGGTGGTGGACTAAGTTTGGAAAAGTGCTTTTTTCTTGCGAGTAGCACCTTTGCCGGTCGGGCATCGGTGCCACTATGATCACAATCAGCGCTGGTTCTAACTTTAGTTCCAAATCTGGCGGAAGGCACGGATGATCACAATTGTTTCGGGACTGCCGCGGTCGGGCACATCGTTGATGATGCAGATGCTGGATGCGGGCGGGTTGCCGGTGCTCTCCGACGGCGCGCGCCAAGCCGACACGGACAACCCCAAGGGCTATCTGGAGTGGGAGCGCATCAAGCAGCTTCCCAAGGATCCCAATCTGATTGCCGAGGCGGAAGGCAAAGTTGTGAAGGTCATCTCGCAACTGGTTCTGTCGCTGCCGCTGGGTCACGATTACCGGATCATTTTTATGCAGCGTCCGTTGCCGGAAGTTCTGAAGTCGCAGGATGAGATGCTGCGGCACCGGGGCAATGCGGATTCAGTGGCCGCTTCAAGCGCTGGGAATGATGCGATGGAAGAGGCATTTCAGCGGCATTTGATCGAGGTGGACAGATGGCTCAGAGGACAGGCCAACGTTCAGGTAATGCGTGTGCATTATCATCGCGTGCTGCGCGAGCCAAAAGCGGTAGCGGAAGAAGTGGCCGCGTTTTTACAGGCGCCGCTCGATGTTGAAGCTATGGTTGGGCAGGTGGACGGCAACCTATATCGCAATCGCGTGAAATAGCGCATGCTCCGGAGCTTCCCACGCGTGCTTCAGTTGGGCCAGCCAGCGTGGTACGGCCAAGATTAGAGGACGACGATCCCAGTTCGCCCTGCGGGGGCGCGAATCCAATTTTGCTGCGGCGACTGGGCGGCGGCTGCATCAACTTCTTAATGACAAGAAAAATTTCCTGGATCGCGCCATCGTGCGTGTGCAGGTGTTCTTCTAATTCGCCGATCCTGGAGGCGAGTTCCTTGTTTGCGGCCAGCATTTCACGTAAGCGAACAAAGGCACGTACCACGTAAACGCTCATTTCTACCGCCTGTTCGGAGTTGAGCACGGTCGCCGCCATGATCGCGCCATGTTCGGTGAAGGCGTAAGGCAGAGAGCGCCTGCCACCACGGCCCAGGTTTGAGGTCGCAAATTGCGACTTCAAAGATTTGTTTTCTCGAGAAGTGAGCTGGAACATAAAGTCCGCAGGGAATCTATTGCGGTTGCGTTTTGTTTGTTCATTCAACCGCTTTACGGGCACGTTGTAGAGGTCGGCAAGCGCGGAGTCGAGGATGACTTTTTTGCGGCGCAGAATGAGGATTCGAAGATCAATCGACACCGCAGCCGCCTTTCGCCGGATCGGGGATGTCGGGCGTGGTGCTTTGGAAGAAGTTTGCATGGTGCCATGCGAACCGGCATGACGGAGGATGGCTGTGACCGATGGGCGCTGCAAAGGTGATGAATCAGGAAGCCCGGTACTGAGCCGCCCCGCCAGGAAAACGAAGGCCTGCGAAGCAGTTTGTTTGAGGTCGCAATTTGCGACTTCAAAGAAGGGTGATCACGTGATGCTGACTTCGGTATAGGTTCCGTAAACCTGCCGCAACGCTTCGCAGATTTCGCCCACGGTAGCGTAGGCGCGAACGGCGTCGACAATGTATGGCATCGTGTTGGCATCGGAAATGTTGCCGTTGGCGCCCGCGGCGGGAGTCTTCGCGGCGGCTTGCTTCAGAGCATCCAGACGGCGGCGGACTTCTTCGTTCGAGCGTCGTGCGCGCAGGGCTTTGAGCTTTTTGTTTTGAGCGCGGGCGACCGATTCGCCGATGTAGAGAATTTTCGGCGACTCTTGATCGATGACGAAATCGTTCACGCCCACGGTGATTTTCTCATTGGCTTCGACCGCGCGCTGATACTGATAACTGGCTTCGGCGATCTCTTTCTGCGGGAATCCGCGCTCGATGGCTTTGACCATGCCACCCATCTGGTCGAGCTTGGCGAAGTAATCGAAGGCACGGTTTTCCATGTCGAGGGTCTGCTTCTCGACGAAATAGCTGCCGCCAAGAGGATCGATGGTCTGAGCCACGCCAGATTCGAAGGCAATAATCTGCTGGGTGCGTAAAGCAATGCGCGCAGCTTCTTCGGTGGGGAGGGCGAGGGCTTCGTCGTAGGCGTCGGTGTGCAAGGACTGCGTGCCACCAAGCACCGCCGCCAGGGCCTGCAGGGCGACGCGCGCGATGTTGTTCAAGGGCTGCTGGGCGGGCAAGCAGACGCCGGCAGTCTGGGTGTGGAAGCGCATCAGGCGGGTACGATCGTTTCTTGCGCCGAAGCGGTCTTTCATCAAGCGATACCAGATTTTGCGCGCCGCGCGGTATTTGGCTATTTCTTCGAAGAAATCGTTGTGCGCGTTGAAAAAGAAGCTAAGGCGCGGTCCGAACTCGTCGACGTCAAGGCCGCGACGTCGCGCCCACTCAACGTATTCCACGCCGTCGTAAATGGTGAATGCCAACTCCTGGAGGGCGGTAGATCCGGCCTCGCGAATATGGTACCCGCTTATTGAGATGGTGTTGAAGCGCGGCGTAAACCTCGATCCAAACTCAAAAGTGTCAATCACCAGCCGCATGGAGGGCGCGGGCGGATAGATGTACTCCTTCTGCGCGATGTACTCCTTGAGGATGTCGTTCTGAATGGTGCCGGAAATCTTCTTCCAATCGGCACCTTGTGTTTCCGCCACGACCAGGTACATCGCCCAGAGCACGCTGGCGGGCGAATTGATGGTCATCGAGGTGGAAATTTTCTCGAGGTCGATGCCATCGAAGAGAATCTCCATATCTTCCAGGGAGTCGATGGCCACGCCGCACTTGCCGACTTCGCCTTCGCTGGCGGGATGATCGGAGTCGTAGCCCATGAGCGTGGGCAGGTCGAAGGCAACCGAGAGTCCGCCGCCGCCGTGCTCGAGGAGATACTTATAGCGCTGATTGGTTTCTTCGGGCGAGGCGAAGCCGGAGAACATGCGCATGGTCCAGAGCTTGCCGCGGTAGCCAGTCGGGTGAATACCGCGGGTGTAGGGCGGTTGGCCGGGATATCCAAGATACTGATCGTAGTTCCAGTCGGCGGGCAGATCGGCCTGTGTGTAAAGGCGGCGAATCGGAGCGTTCGAGATGGTGCTGAAACGAGCGCGGCCGTGTTCGTCGAGATTGGTGCCGGTGGGAGCGCCAATGGGCTTTTCGGGAGATTTGTCGAGCGCAGGCGCCAGAGTTTTGTCCGCCCACTCTTTCTCCGACGGCGCGGGGTGACGGCCTTCAAAGACGTCGGAACCCGGGCTGTCAGCCGCGGTCTTCGGTGAATCGTTCGTTATTTTCTTATCGGACATTCTGTCTCCCACCGCAGGTGCCGCCAAGTCTTGATGATAGAGGAGCGATCGGCATGGTGCAAAACGGCGCTACCGACCGAGTGGTTGGGGGAAACCAACCAAGTCCTAAACCACAAAGGTCGCAGAGGACACGGAGGAAAGCGCCAGGCAGCATATGTCCGCTTGACGCTTGTTTTCTCGGGCACCTATGCTTGGTTTTCATTTTTGCGGAGGGGGAATCTGAAAGCATTGCGGCGGTTATTGCAGCGGACTCCGATGTACGGAGCGTATAAGGCGCTTGGCCATTATCCCGACTACTGGTACTGGATACTGCGGGGGCGGCCGCCGCGGTCCCCGCACCTGTTGAAACAGAAGGTGGTGCGCGAATATGGCGAGAAATTTGGGCTGAAGACGCTGGTTGAGACGGGAACTTACTATGGCGAAATGGTTGCGGCGATGAAAGGTCGTTTCGACCGCGTCTATTCCATCGAGTTTGTGCCTGCCCTGGCAGAGCGAGCCAGGCGCAAGTTCGCGGGCGACGGGCAGGTTCAAATTTTCTGTGGAGACAGCCGGGTGGTCATGCCCGAGGTGCTGGCGTTGTTGCAAGGTCCGGCGCTGTTCTGGCTCGATGCCGGCTACTATGGCTGGATCGGAATGGAGACAGACAAGCAGCGGCTCTCAGCCGAGATGGAGATGATCCTGAGCCATCCCTACCCGCACGTCGTGTTGCTCGACGACGCCCGTTGTCTGACCGGGGAGCACGGCATTCCCACGGTGAGCGAGGTGAAAGGGTACATCGAAGCGAAGTTTCCGCAGCGGTTGGTAACGGTGGAATTCGATATCATGCGGATCACGTTGCGGGACTGATGCGCGCAGACGGGCAAGAAGCTGAGTCACGCAGCGATGATCCAGAGGCGATGAAAAGGTGCGGGCCGCCCGAAGACGGCCCCGGTAGTCAATCCAGCGCCTAGAACACGTCTTTGATAGTCCGGTTGATCAACCCTATGGAGTTGTTGGTGGCTTCGCCAGCCGCATATGTGAATGTGGCGGACTGAGCCGGCAGACCGATGTCTTCCGAAGCCAGCACGGTGGTGCTGCCGCTGGCAACAACCTGCAGCAGATAGGTGCCGGCGGGTACGTTGACGAGAGTTTGCGCACCCGGGTTTGCGGTCACGATGATGGGCTTGGGATTCTTGACGTACAACTGGGTCAAGGTGGCCTGCAACTCGGGAGCATCGGCGGAGTTGACGAAAACAAAGCGCGCGCTGCCGGGTGTCACGGCCTCCAGGTTGTCCGCGAACTGCAGCAGGGCGGGTTGACCACCGCTGATGGCAGCCACGACGGAAGTGCTGGAACCGCCATTCAGGGTCACTGGGGCAGCCACGACCGCCGCATTCGTGCAGGGTGCCAGAGTGTTAGCCAGGCTCACCTGGACGGTGTACGTTCCGGCGGGAAGAGTCAAGGGGCCGTTCGTGTTGCCGAAGGTGAGTCCGCGGACCGCGCATTCACCGTCGACCAGGATATCGACTGGCAGACCAGGGTTGAGACTGTCGGAAATATCGCGGCCTGGGATGCCGTGCACGACGTAAAGGTAAGCGTTATTGGCGGCGAAGGCCGATGAGACGAGGGCCAGGCAGAGAGCTGCAAGTTGCAAAACGGCTAGGGTGCGAAGTTTCATAAAGTCTCCTTGAGCTTGGTTCGAAGTGTCGGTGATGATTTTGGCAAGCGAGTGCCCTTCAACCCAAACGGGCTGATCCAGAGCTGTTCACGACCGCTTGCTGGGATCCCAACTGGAAGCTGCTTAGCTTCGTTTGAATCAAACCCAGTCCCACCACGAAAGTTGTACGAAAGCAAAAAATAAAGAATCCCGGAGAAGTTCTGGCCAGATGGATTGCGGGGAATTGTCGCCGCGGTTTTACTTCGATTTCTGTTTCTCTTGGCGCGCCAATTCCCAGGCCTTCGCGTATTTCCACGAAACGTAGACCGAGTGATAGAGGTGCAAGAGCAGACCTTCGCGGCCGTCGAGGAAGCCGAGGCGGATGAAGTAGTTGTAAGCGAATGTGGCTAGCGGACGCACCACGATGTCAAGCACGCTAAAGCTACGATGGCCCTTCCCCACCGCCATCTTCGCGCCCAGAGACGAGTAGCGGTTCATGTGTTCGAGGTACAGAGTGAGCGAGGGATAGGTGTAGTGGACCATGGGGTGGCGGAAGCGGTGCACGGGAGCGTTGCTTTGGAGTTCATAGCGATCGTGGGGATCGAATCCCGTCGAGTAGCCGGCGCTGCGGCGGAACAAGCGCAACTTGGGATCGGGATAGAAGCCGCCGTGCCGCATCCATTTTCCGAGGAAGAGATTCTGGCGCGGAATGGAATAGCCCTCGAATCTGGCGTCGCCAGAGAGGACGGCGCGGATTTCGCCGGCCAAGCCGGGCGAGACTTCCTCGTCGGCATCGAGCGCGAGGATCCAGTCTTCGGTACAGAGTTCGAGAGCGTAGTTTTTCTGCGCCACATAGCCGCGCCAAGGTTCGTGGATGACCTTGGCGCCGTACTCGCGGGCGATGTCGCAGGTGCGGTCGGTCGAGCCGGAGTCGACGACCACGATCTGGTCCGCCCAGCGCACACTGGCCAGGGTTCGGCCCAGGTTCGCTTCTTCATTCAAGGCAACGATGGCGACGGAGAGGCCCATGGGCACTGTTGGCAAAAGGGGGAAACGCTTCAGGACCGCATATTATCGCACAGGGGAAACGCACGGAAGATCGAGCGGAGATCAAGCGNNGGGCGCCCGTCCTTACACAAGCCTGCGGAAGGTTGCGGTTCTACGGTTGCGGTTGGGCCGGAGCGGTCGCTGGGACAGGCTGCTCCGCTGGCCGCGGCGCAACGTGCGGGATGTTCGGAGCTCGTGTGACTTGGCCGCGCTCGGCGTCGGCGATGAGAATTCCGGCATGATCGAGGAGAAGGCCGATGGCCCGATCCAGTTCGACTTCGGCTTTTTCGTATAGAGCCTTGGCGGAGACGAGTGTGACTTCAGCCTGGGTCATGGCTGCCTGGTTCTGGAGTACGAGAGTGGAAGTGGATGCGCCCAGCGCATACTTTTTCTGTTCAGCATCGAGCGACTGGCGGGCCAAGTCGACCGCGGCCTGGGCGGACGCTACGCTGGCGCGATTCTGCTGGACGCCAAACTGGGCATTGCGCACTTCGATGCGTACCTGGTTCTCGATCTGTTGCAGGCGCAGCTGGGCTTGCCGGTATTCGAACTCGGAGCGCACCTGCGTGGCTTGTGCGGCGCGGTTGCGGATTGGGATGTTGATGGTGATGCCAGCGCCCTTGTCGGGAGCGGTGGAATTGATGAGCTGGTTCAAGGTGCCACCGTAGCTGACCGGGCTCGCCGAGGTGGTGGAGCAACCAAGCAGGTTCCCGTTGTTGGCGCAGAGGTTGGAAGGGTTTTGCGAGCCCCCCAGACCTGCGCCTCCATAATAGGCAAACAAATCCACGGTGGGGAGCAGNNGCGGACAGATCCATCGTTGTGGTTGGGATTACCTCGGCATCCGCCAGAGCGGGGTCAACCAGCGTGCGGCTGAGAGCGTTCTTCATCAGGAGCTGCTGGAGTTCAAGGTTGGTCAGCGCCAGGGTCAGGGTTTGCTGATCGGAGGCGACCGTGCTCTGCGCGCGGACGACTTCGATGGGCGCGAGCGTTCCGATTTCCACCTGTTTCTGGTTGTCGGAGAGGGTCTTTTGAGCGAAAGCTAACTGCTCTTTCTGCACCCTCACGTTTTCATAGGCGTAAACCAGGTCCCAGTACATGTTCTCGATCTGGTCGACGGTGGTGGTAATTTGCAGGCGGAAGGCTACATCCGAGATCTCGCGATCGTTCTTGGCGATCTGAATATAGCGAGTGTTTGCTGCGAATCCGAAGCCCTGCAACAGGTGCTGCGTAAGCCGGAAATTGAAACTTGAGTTGAGTTGCGGACTCAATGGCTGAAAAGGCGCGTCAGCAACCGCCAGGCGTTGGTTGTTAAACCCTACCGACAGATTTGTACCCCACTGGAATCCTTGCTGGTACGAGAAATTTCCTGTAGTAGTGTTCACCGGAGAGGCAGGGCTGAAAGTGCTGGATGGGAGAATACTGTTGTGATCAATTTGGAGCGTGCCCGTAAGAACGGGGTCGAAGCTGGTGATGAGCGGGCCGCTGCCGAGGGTTGATACGACGAGACCTCCCGAGCCAGCACCGGCGCCGCCTGCGGCAACTGAAGTGCCGCCCTGGCCGGAGCCAACCTGGGTGCCAAGTCCTCCGACACCACCACCTGGGGTGTTCTGGACCACGCCGCTGTTGACGCCGAGGATGGCGGAGCCGGCTTTCGCGCGCCAGAGGTCGGTATCGGCAATATTCAGGTTGTAGCGCGCGATGGCGATATCGAGGTTATTTTCGAGCGCGAGCGCCACCGCATCGTTCATGGAGATGTAAAGTTTCCCGTCGTGCATGAACTGGTCGATGCGGGGCGTGTTGGCCAGGTTCGGAGGGGCTACGTGACGGGGCGTGTAAGGCCCGAGGGGGTTCGGAAAGTGCGACAGGGGCTTGGAGTATTCCTGAACGTCAAACGGCTGCGACGACGACACAGCTCTTTGGGCCTGTATCTGAGCGGAGGGCGCGGTGGGCGCCGGCGAGGCATCCTGTGCCCACCCGGCGGGCACCATGGTGGTGGCAAGAAAAATAGCGGCAGCTCGCTGAAACGCAGTCAATACTGTAGAACGTTGCATTCGCATCATCTCCATGAATCGGTGAAGCGACCGGTTTCCAGTGGTCGGACTCAACGCGATTCGACTCGACAGGAACGGACATGACAGTCCGGGTTTTTGCCAGTTGCCAATCCCTGGTTGCTAATACGTAGAACAGCAGACAAGAGTTCCTAACAATTGCTTGCGGTCCCTGGCGGTGCTGGGCCAAGGCGATTTCCATCCCGATGCTGTTCCAAAGCTTTTCCAGTTCATTCGATCGTAAGTGAAATAGTATAGCTGACGCGGAGGCGCGGTCTCGGTGACAGCGCCGGTAAAACATTTGTAAGTAAGTACGATGATACTCAGGGGGCACAGGACTCGAAAAACGTGCGCAATCTCAAGCTGATCCTTTCGTACGACGGCTCGGACTTTGCCGGATGGCAGGTGCAGCCCGGGCGGACGACGGTGCAAGGCGCGCTGGCCTCTGCCATTGGACGGTTGAGCGGGGAAAATGTACTGCCCCAGGGTTCGGGCCGGACCGACGCGGGGGTGCATGCGCTGGCCCAGGTGGCGAGTTTTGCGACGGCGTCGACAATTCCAGAGGAAAACTGGATGCGGGCGCTGAATGATGTTTTGCCGGCTTCGATTCGGGTGCTGGAAGTGGTCGAGGCTGCGCCTGATTTTCACGCCCGCAAGTCGGCGCGCGCCAAGACGTATCGCTATCGGATTCATCGCGCAGCGGTCTGCCCACCATTTCTTGCGCGGTATGTGTGGCATTACCCGTATCCGCTGGAGGAGTCGTTGATGATGGCGGCCGCCGACGTGGTGGTGGGCGAGCAGGATTTCACGTCGTTCGCGGCGGTGGATCCGGAGAGGGTAGAACGGATGGCGGCGGAGGAAAATGTCCGTAATGCTTATGGGCGCACAAACAACGTGCGGACGGTGTTTTCTTCCAGTTGGATACGGGACGGCGAAGAACTCATCTACACGATTCGCGGCAGTGGATTTCTTCATCATATGGTGCGCAACCTGGTTGGAACGTTCCTGCTGGTGGGGAAGGGGACACTAAGCCGGGAAGACCTGAAAAGGATCCTCGACGCGCGCGAGCGCTCGGCGGCCGGTGCGACCGCGCCGGCCAGCGGACTGTATCTGGTGGCGGTGGAATATTGAGGGAGAGGACGGTGGCGCGCCCGTTGCATCCCGCGTAAACTTCTTCGCAGATGGCCATGAACACTGAATTCGCCGTCTCGCGCATCGCTTCGGTGAATCCGGCGACGGGCGAAGTACTGGGTGAACTGGACAGCGCGGGCCCTACGGAAGTGCGCGCGGCGGTGGCCCGGGCGCGCGCCGCGCAGCCGGAGTGGAATGCCTGGGGTATTCGCAATCGGATCGAAGTGTTGCGCCGTTTTCAGCAGATTCTGCTCGCGCATAAGGCGGACATCGCGCGTCGCATCACCCAGGAAGCAGGGAAGCCGCAGGTGGAAGCGCTGCTGACGGAAGTTCTGGTCGTGCTTGACGCGGCGCGCTTCCTGATCGAGAACGCCTTTGCGATTCTGCGGGAAGAGAAGTTGCCGCACGGGAATCTGGCGATGAAGACGAAGTCAGGGCGGATTCTGCAGGAGCCCTATGGCGTGGTCGGAATCATCTCGCCCTGGAATTATCCGTTCTCGATTCCGGCGACGGAGGTCACGGCGGCGCTGGTGGCGGGGAATGCGGTGGTGCTCAAACCCTCCGAGTTGACACCGCTGATTGCGCTCGAGCTGCAGGCGCTGCTGCGCGAGGCTGGAGTGCCCGAGGAGATTTTTCAGGTGCTACCGGGGGAAGGCGCGACCGGCGCAGCGCTGGTGGGAAGCGCCATCGACAAACTGGTTTTCACGGGCAGCGTAGGCACGGGCAGGCGCATTGCGCAGATCGCCGCCGAGCGGTTGCTTCCAGTGGTACTGGAGTTGGGTGGTAAAGACCCCATGCTGGTGCTGGAAGACGCTGACGTCGATGTGGCATCGAGTGGCGCGATCTGGGGAGCGTTTGTGAACGCGGGCCAGACCTGCCTGTCGGTCGAACGGTGTTACGTGCACCGGAGTTTGTATCCGGCGTTTCTGGATGCCTGCTGTGAGAAGGCGCGTAAGCTTCGAGTGGGCAATGGCCTCGACCCGGGGACCGAGATTGGTCCGATGATCCACGAGCGGCAAGTGCGGGTGGTGGAAGGCCAAGTCGAGGATGCCAGGCAGCGCGGGGCGCGCGTGCCGACTGGAGGCACAAGGCTGCGCGAACTCGGCCCCACATTTTTTGCGCCCACGGTATTGGCGGACGTGGAGCAGGATATGCGCGTGATGCAGGAAGAAACGTTCGGTCCGGTGCTGCCGATTGCGCCTTTTCAGGACGACGCCGAGGCGGTGGGGCTGGCCAACGATTCCGATTTCGGACTTGCGGCGAGCGTTTGGACGCGCGACCGCGGTCGTGGCGAGCGCCTGGCGCGCCAGATCGATGCCGGCACGGTGATGGTGAACGACACCGTATCGTGTTTCAGCATCAGCGAAGCTCCGCATGGCGGCGTGAAGGCGAGTGGCATCGGGCGTACGCATGGGCGATGGGGGCTGGAAGAGATGGTGCGGGTGAAGTATGTTGACAGCGATGTGGTTCCGGGCATGAAGAAAATCTGGTGGTTCGGGTATGGCCGTGGATTTGCGGGAGAGATGGAAGGCTTCCTCGACATGCTGTACGCGCGCCCGCTGCGAGAGAAGCTGAAAGCTGGAGTGAGCGCCGCGGGAGCACTGTGGCGGAAAAAACTGTAAGACCAGTTCCCGGTTCCCGGTTCTCAGTTACGAGCGAGAAGATCTTCTGAGAACGGGTAGCCGAGAACCGAGAACTCAACGAGGACTCAACCATGACCGATTCGCGCACGCTCTTGCGTCACACCCTCGCTACGCTGGCCTATCGAGGAGCGAAAGCGATTCGCAATGCGGGGCCGGGCTTTGCCGACTATGGTTCTCCCGAAACCTCGAGGACGCCGGCGAAGATACTGGCGCATATGGGCGACCTGATGGACTGGGGCTTGTCCATGGCCGACGGGCGCCGCGAGTGGCATGATTCCGCTCCGCTGTCTTGGGAAAAGGAATGCGAGCGCTTCTTCACGTCCCTGAAGCAGTTCGACGATTATCTGGCGTCCGAAAAGCCGCTGCAGGCTCCCGCCGAAAAATTGTTTCAGGGGCCGATTGCCGACGCCTTAACCCATGTCGGCCAGATTGCGATGCTGCGGAGGATGGCCGGAGTTCCGGTGAAGGGCGAGAACTATTACGTGGCCGAAGTCACCGTCGGGCGCGTGGGCGCGGATCAGGCGGCGCCACGCAAGGAATTCTGAATTTCGAAGGATGTCCAGGCGAGGACATACTTTACTTGCGGTATCGCTAAAGCGATACCCTGATACAAAGCCGGAGTTTCCGCGGCCAGGGAAGTCGGGGCCTTCCCGAGAGGCATTCCTGAGACCATTTCTAGTATTGGGTCACTAGTTTGATCCCAGCGCCAACTTTGCGCTCGACGCGCACCTGCTGAACGTTGTTACCGCTGGATAATAAGTCGAGCCCTTTGCCGCCGTTGAGTTCGTAGGAAAGGCCGATGTCGGCGTCGGTGCCGGCTCCTCGAATTGTATTGTCCACGACATTGATCTGGCCGAGGGCATAGTTTACCTGCGGCACTCCGATGTAGATGAACTTGCCGGAGGTGGCCTCGGTGCTGAGCATGAAGATCTTGTTGCCGGTAATGACCGACGCCGCGCCGCCCTGAACCGTGCAGGCGATCCCGTACCAGGTGTTGTTGCCGCCCGCCCCGCCAAAATCCTCAATGTAGTTCCCATCGATCGCGGTCGCGAAACAGGCATTGGCAAAAATTCCATGCTGTTGGACGCCATACAGATGGTTGCCGCGAACCTTCCAGCCAGCGGCATTATCCATATCGATCGCCGACTTGCCCGAAGAGGCGACCCAGGAATCGAGCAGATCCCAATCGGTTACGCTGTTGCCGGTATCGACGATGTGGATTCCGTTTCCAGCGGAATTGGCTACCAGGCAGTTGCTGATTCGTCCGTTGACCTGCGAGGTGGTCAGGGCGATGCCATTCTTGCTGAGATTGGTGATCTGGATGCCATCTCCGGGGGCGTTCTCCACCAGGAGGTCCTCGATCACGGTCAGCCAGGAGCGGATGACGAGCGCATTCGTGCCGGTATTGGCCTTGCTGTTGCCGTCAATGGTCAGGTGAGAAACGCGGATGGGGTCGCCCGTATAGGCAACGTCCGCGTTCCAACTGTCAGACGCCAACATCGCGGCGAGGTTGGATCCAGCCGCTTGGCTGATCGTTGTTCCGGTGCGCGAGTCGCCCTCGTAGGTCCGGTCGCCGAGCAGGACGATGGTGGCGTTGATCAGGCAGTTTCCGTGGATTCTGATGTCATCGCCGGGGTGGCTATTCGCTATGCCACCGTTAAGCGCCGCGGTGTCGGTAGTCTGGTTGGCACAAGTGATGTCGACCTCACTGCCGAATGCTGCGATGCCGGTGAAGAGAAACAGCGAGGTCAAAATCAACCGCTTCGAAGTCGTCATGATGTCCTCAGTGGCCGGAAAAATCGGGATGGCACGAAAGCACTTAGCTTAAGCTAGCAGAAGCCCGCCCCCTGGGAGCGCGGGACTGCGGGGAAACGGCGCCAGGCGCCCCTCGGGCGGCCACGGGGTAAAGAACCACTCTCCCGGCAAATTGTTGTGGTGAATCGGAGACAAATCATAAAGGCCAGTCGCCAGGAAGCACTACCATAGCGGCTGGGCCATGCTTGGTCAGACGGCCTGGGCTGAGTAGAATAGCGAAAAGCGGCCCTCACCAAGGCGCGCAGGAGATGGAATGGCTTCCGGCGAAACGGCAACCGTTGTTACGACCACAGTTCCTCAGCTTCCCAACCACAAAGTCAAGATGAAGAAGAGCGGCCAGCGTGCCTGCAACGAGAAGAATGAAAAAGGCAAGTTTTGTGGCGGGCACCTGAAGCGCTGGTTTTACGACGTCGACGTGCTGGAGAAAGAGTGCGGGTGCGTGGAGAAAGCCTGGGGAACGGATGCGGAGGTGTATCGGTGCGAGTTTTGTCAGACGCTATACCTGCCCAGTCCGGAAGATCCACGTGGAGTGAATGTCGCGGGGCGAGGGCAGCGTTCGGTGTTCGGGCTGACGATTCCTCCGAAAGAAGAAAAGCCGAAAGAAGAAAAGAAAGCGTAGCCTTACCTTTTTGCCTTTGGAACGCAGTGGGGGTGTGGCCAAGGCATTGAGGGGCCGGTTTGCATTGCCTGACACGCAACGCCCGACACCTGACTTACCGTGAAAACATCGGAACTCATCTACGACTGGAATACTCTGTATCCGAAGTCGCTGCATCCGCCGGGCCCGGTGCGGCTGACCGATGAAACGCTACGGGACGGTTTGCAATCGCCTTCGGTGCGGGATCCCTCGATCGAGCAGAAGATTGAAATCCTCCACCTGATGGAGGCACTGGGCATCAACACGCTTGACTTGGGGCTTCCCGGAGCGGGGCCGCGGGCGGTCGAGCATGTGACGGCGCTGGCGCGCGAAATTGTCGCCCACAAGATGAAAATCACGGCGTACTGCGCGGCGCGCACGCACGAAAACGATATTCGCCCCATTGCCGAGATTGTCCAGAAGACGGGTCTGCCCATCGAAGTGGCGGCGTTTCTGGGAACGAGTCCGATCCGGCGGTACGCCGAGGGCTGGAGCAACGACTTTCTGCTTCAAACCACCGAAAGGGCCGTCAAATATGCGGTCTCGCTCGGGCTCGAAGTTATGTACGTGACCGAAGACACGACCCGCTGCGATCCGGAAACGGTGAAGCAACTGAATTCGGCGGCGATTGATTTCGGCGCGCACGCGCTGGTGCTCTGCGACACGGCGGGTCACGCTACGCCCATGGGTACGGTTGCGCTGGTCAAGTTCGTGCTCGAAGAAGTGGTCAAGCCTTCCGGGAAAAAGATTCGAGTAGACTGGCACGGGCACTGCGACCGGGGACTTGCCACCGCCAACGCCATGGCGGCGCTAGTGGCGGGCGCGGATTGCATTCACGCCACCGCGCTGGGTCTGGGAGAGCGCGTCGGCAACACGCAGATGGACCAGATGCTGGTTAACCTGAAGCTCATGGGGATCGCGCCGTGGGCTGGGCAGGACTTGACGAAACTCAAGCGTTATTGCGAAGCGGTGTCCGCCGCGACCGGCATTCCGATTCCGGCGAATTATCCGGTGGTGGGTGAAGACGCATTCCGCACCGCGACCGGCGTGCATGCCGCCGCGGTCATCAAAGCGTATAAGAAAAAGGACATTGAACTGGCGAACTCCGTGTATTCCGGAGTGCCGTCACACTACTTTGGCCTGGAGCAGATCATCGACATCGGCCCGATGAGTGGAAAATCCAACGTTCTTTTCTGGCTGGAGCGCCGCGGTATTGCCGTGAGCGACGAGATCGTCGAACGCGTTTTCAGGCGGGCCAAGTCGAGCGACCACACACTGAGCGAAGCCGAGATTCTGGAGTGCGTGCGAGGGTGCCAGGGGAATTCTGCGCCACTGACCGACGCCGTGCCTGTCATTGACTCGCCTCTTTCGCCGAAGTAAGATTCCCGCCAACGACGGCGCCAACTAGCGCGCCGCTGAACCTGCTGTCAAGGGGGTCTACCCGATGGTCAAATCTGTCGCCGTAGTCGTGGGCAGCTACCTGCTGTCGGTGGTTCTTGTCCTGGCAACCGACCCGTTGCTGACGCGCGTGTTTCCGGGGGATTTTGTTCGTGGACGCATTCCCAGCGACAACGCTCTGATCGCGAGCACGGCGTTTTTCGTCGCGATCTCGATTGTTTGTGCCTGGATCTGCGCCCGCTTTGCTCCCGGTCGAGCCGCGCGGCATGTGCTCTGGTTTTTTATCTTTGGGGAAGTGATGGGGATCGCCGCGATTATTCCCAACTGGAGCAAGGGCTGGCCGCACTGGTACTGGTTGTCGTGGCTGCTCAGTTGGCCAGTGAGTTGCTGGATCGGCCTGCTGCTTGCCCGACGCCGGGCTGATTCGGTCGCCGCCTGAGATTTGGATGACGCCGCCTGGCTCGGGAAGCCGCACGTTTAGAGGTTTAAGCGTGCGGATGGCCGGTTGCGCGGCCGTCGCAGTCTCATTCCGGCTCGCGGGCCAGTTCCGGACTCGGCACCGAGTCTCCCTCGAGTTCCTTGTGGCGCTCGGCCCGCCGTTCATTCAGGATTTTGCTCGCCGCTGCCAACTCGGCGCGGCCTTCTTTCTCGCGTCCCATGCGCACCAGCACCTGGCCGCGGAGATAACGCGCGCCGGCATTACCGGCGTCGAGGCGGATGACTTGATCCAGTTCCGAAAGCGCCGCCGCGTAGTGCCGCTGATGTTCTTCAATCTTGGCCAAGCCGAGGCGTGAATTGATCAGGTTTGGATTGCGCTGCAACGCTTTCCGGTAGTCGCTCGCCGCCTGATCGTCGTTTCCGGCCGTCGATTCCACGCTCCCCAACTGTTCGTAGCTGAAGGGAAGATCAGGTTCAACGGCGATGTCTTTGTGAAATTCCTCGCGTGCCCGGTCGTAGTCCTGCTTGTGCACAAAGGCCAGGCCCAGATTGAAGTGGACGAAGGGCAGCTTCGGATCGGCCTGTGCGGCCGCTTCCAGTTCTTTCACCGCATCGTCATACTCTTCGCGATTCAGATGCGCCTTGCCCATGAGCAAATGAAACTCCGGAGACCCCTCCCCGATTTCAACCAGGCGGCGTCCGGCCTTTTCCTCCAGCACCGTGTTCTTGGCCTTGTATGCGGCAATGTCGAGCACGTAGAGGTAGTTGAGCTGGTCTGACGCCTTTGCCCATAGAGGTTGCAGAGTGTCGATGGCATCGGTCCAACGGTCGCCGAAGAAGTAGCAGAGGCCCAGCAGGTAGCGGGCCTGGTAGGAATCGGGGGTCTGCTTGAGCACGGACTCAAAGGGATGAATCGCCCGCAGGAAATCGTTCTGGCGGAAATATGCGAGGCCAATATTCAGGCGGATTCCGGCCACGCCGGGCGCCAGTTTCTCCGCCTGACGGAGCATTTCGAGGGCCTGGGGCCACTGTTTGCGCCGCATATGAATGACTCCAAGATTGGCGTATGCGCCGGCCACGCTGGGATCGATCGCCAGCACCTGGTGGAAGGCGCGCTCGGCTTGATCGAGATTGCCGGCGCGGAGCGCGGCTTCGCCGGCGGCAAACAGTTTTTGCGGATCGCGCGGGCTCTGCCCGTTGGCGTTGCCGAGAAGAAAAGAGGCGAAGAAGAAGAGCGCTATCAACGTCGCGGGGAACAGCATGGGCCTGCTTGACACTCGATTCATCGTCCTGTAGTGTCCGCCAGCAAGAGGCTAAATTCAAGGAGCCGATGGAATCCTCCGACTCGAAGCCTGGGCGCAACCCCTCTCCAGCCAAATCACGCCGTCGTCCCGCGCCCTCGGGCAAGCGGTCGCAGTCGGGAGCAGTGACCATCCGCGATGTGGCCGAGGTTAGCGGGTTCTCTTCGGCGACGGTGTCGATCGTTCTGAATAATGCGCCGCTGGCGCGCTACATTCCCGACACCACCAAGGAAAAGATCCAGCGCTCGGCGCAGCAACTGGGTTACCGTCCCAACCTGTTCGCGCGCTCGCTGCGCGGACGGCGCAGCCACACCGTCGGGGTCATGGTTTTCGATATGACCGACCCGTACTGCACGCTGGTGCTGCGCGGGATTGAAAACACTCTTTTCCAGTCGTCGTATCTGCCAATTCTGACCGACGTGCACAACGAGCGCAGCCGCTTCGAACGCTATCTCGAGATGTTGCTCGACCGGCGCATCGAAGGCCTCGTGGTTCTCGCGAATTGGCTTTTTGTCGACATCAACGTTCTTGCCGATCTGGAGAAGAACAACATCCCCACCGCGATCGTAGGGCGCGAATTGAAAACCGACAACATCAGCTCGGTAATCGTCGACAACAACCTGGGGGCCCGTGCCGCTTTCGAACATTTGTATTCTCTGGGGCATCGCAAGATCGCTTTTATCCGCGGTCCCAGTCAACTGTCGGATACGGAGCCGCGCTGGCGTGGAGTTAAGGCGCTGGCCCGGGAGCGCAACCTCGAACTGGACGCGCGGTTGATCGTTGACTTGCCCGAGTCTGGCGACCCGTTCTCCAGTTTCGAAGATGGTTACAAGCTGACGGAAGAGCTGTTGTGCCGGCGGCGTCCTTTTACGGCGCTGATGGCGTTTGACGACATGACCGCTTTCGGCGCGATCCGCGCCCTGGCCAAGGCGGGGATTCGCGTTCCCGACCAATGCTCCGTGGTGGGCTTTGACGACGTTGCGCCCGCCGCCATTTATTCTCCGGCGCTGACTACGGTGCGCCAGCCCATGGAGATTATGGGAACGGCGGCGGCGACGATTGTGCTGGAGGCGATTAACGCCGGTCTGGAAAAGAAACAGATCCGCACGATTCACCGCAGGATCGTTCCCGAACTGATCGTGCGAGACTCCACCCGCAGCGTAAAGTAGCCGCTCCCCAGGGACGCCCGCTGCATTTTTGCTTGACACGCGCCGAAGACCTGAAGCAGTATTGATACGTTTTAATACTGGCATTTAGGTGTTTTTTGGCATTGACGACTGGGGGACGATATGGGGATTCGTCAGTTCAGAGGAATCGCGGCCGGACTTTTTATACTGGCAGCCGCGCTAGCGCAGGCACAGGACACAGCTTCTTTGACGGGAACGGTGCGCGACTCCACCGGCGCGATCGTGGCAGGGGCGCAGGTGACGGTGTCGAGCGCCGAACATGGAATCAAGCGAGACACGCGCACCAACTCCGATGGCGAATATGCCGAGAGCGCGTTACCGGCGCCGGGGACGTACAACATCACCGTGACGTCGCAGGGCTTCCGGAAGTACGAAGCCAAGGGCGTGGTGCTGAACGTCGCCCAGAAAGTTCGGGTTGACGTGGCCCTGCAAGTCGGGGCAGCCAACACACAGGTGACGGTCGAAGGCACGAGCGTGGCCGAGGTGGAGACGCAATCTTCCGAACTGGGGGGCACGGTCACGGGGAAGGAAATCGCGCAGTTGCAGTTGAACGGGCGCAATTTCACCCAACTGGTCACGCTGGTGCCCGGGGTCAGCAATCAGACGGGGCAGGATGAAGCCGGAGTCGGCATCACGGGCAGCGTGCAGTACAGCATGAATGGCGGCCGGGTCGAGTACAACAACTGGGAACTCGATGGTGGCGACAACATGGACAACGGGAGCAACGGAAGTTTGAACGTGTTTCCGAGTCTGGATGCAATCGCGGAGTTCAAAGTGCTGACCTCGAACTACGGAGCGCAGTACGGGCGCAATGGTTCGGGCACGGTCGAGACGGAACTGAAGTCCGGGACCCGCTCTTTCCATGGCGATGTTTACGAATTTGTCCGCAACGACGATTTCAACGCGAGGAACTATTTCAATCCTTCCGTGCCGGAGTATAAGAAAAACGATTTTGGCGGGACGATTGGCGGACCGGTTTATATCCCGGGGGTTTACAACAAAGAGAAGCAGCGGACATTCTTTTTCTATTCCGAGGAATGGCGGCGGGAAATCGTGGCCGGACAAAGCTTCAACGTACCCGTTCCCTACAGCCAGGAGCGTACGGGCAATTTCAACGACCTGTGTCCCAACCCGACGACGGGATCCAGTGCAGACTGCCCCATCGACCCCTCGACCGGCAACCCGTTTCCGAACAACACGATTACGCCGACGGCCGCGGGGATGGCTCTGCTCCCGCTGATTCCGGTTGCCAGCGCGGGAAATGACGTTCCTGGAGCGGCAGTCTATCTGGCGGCGCCGCCGCAGCCCACGAAGTGGCGGGAAGAACTGTTCCGCATCGATCACAACATCAGCGAACACAACCGGCTGAGCTTCCACTACGTGCACGACTCGTGGAACACGGTCGAACCGACCAACCTTTGGAGCGGGGACTCATTCCCCACGGTGCAGACGAGCTTTGCCGGTCCCGCGATCAGCATGCTGGCGCGCCTGACGACCACGATTTCGCCGACTTTGCTCAACGAGTTTGTCGCGAGTTATACCACCGACCATCTTATTTTTAATTCGACGGGGACTCCGAACCCGAACGCCTGGCAGCTTCCGGCGGGCGGCATTCCGGGCATGACGTACCTTTTCAACAATGGTTATGGAGGGAAATTGCCCGCTATCTCAGTCTCGGGAAACGCGGCCTACAATTTCACTCAGGACGCGGATGGTATCTATCCGGAGGGGCCCTACAACTCGAATCCGACTTACACGTACCGCGACAATATGACGAAGATTTTCGGGAAACACAGCCTGGCGTTTGGCGCTTATTTTGTGGCGGCGCAGAAGAATGAGTTGAGCACGGTGCAGGTCAACGGTTCGCTTTCGTTCGACACCGGGTCAACCGTGTCGACGGGGAACGCCTTTGCCGATCTGCTGCTGGGGAACATCGGGACTTTCAGCCAGGCGAGTAACCAGCAGAAATTCTATAACCGGTACAAGATTCTCGAGCCATTTTTTCAGGATGACTGGCGCGCGACACCGCGCCTTACGTTGAATCTCGGCTTGCGACTTAGTTTGTTTGGGACGTATCGCGAGAAGTATGGGCACGCTTATAACTGGGATCCGGCGGCTTATAGCGCGGCCAACGCGCCTGAACTGGACCCGGGAGGGTCTGGTTTCCTGGTGCCGGGAGTGGGCAATCCGTACGACGGACTGGTGCAATGCGGCAAGGCGGGCGTNNTTTGAGCACACTAATGGGAACGAGGCCAATACCGAGTCCCTGGAAAATCAATCGTCGCCTCTCATCCAAAATACAAGCCAGGTGAATATTGCGGGTTACGGCGCTATCGGAGGGGGGCAACTCTCGCCCTTGTCGCCGCTGGGTTTTGTATCGATACCCGATAAGACGACCTGGCCTTACATGCAGCAGTGGCACCTTGACATCGAGCGTGATCTGTCTCACGAAACGGTGCTCACGATTTCGTACGTGGGCAGTAAGGGGACGCATCTGACGCGGCAAAGCGATTTGAACCAGATGTACCCAGTTTCGGCGGCGAATAATCCGTACACTCCCGGAGAGCCTATCGGGCCCAACGATTGCGCCGGCACAAGTACACAGAATGGGGTTACGATTCCGGGCTACACCCCCGGAGGACTGCCGTCGCAGCAAACCGGGGTGGGGCAGAACATGTTTGTTGCCTGTGGCGGCGACGCCGATTATTTCCGGCCCTACCTTGGGGCGGGCAGCATCACTCGCATCGAGACGGCGTCGTCATCAAGCTACAACGCATTCGAGCTCTCGGCGCGGCGAACGCTGGGTCGACTTACGCTCGATGTCGCGTACACTTACAGCCATTCCATCGACGATTCTTCGGATCGATCGGACGCCGGTTTCGTGAACACCTATGACCCGGGCGCCAATCGAGCGAGTTCGACGTTCGATCAGCGGCACTCGCTGAATGTGAGTTACATCTACGATCTGCCGTTCTTCCGGAAATCCGGTCTGAGCCATACGTTTCTGGGCGGGTGGCAGTGGTCGGGGATTACCAGTTTTGCGACGGGAACGCCCTTCAGCGTGTTCAATAAATCGAGCGTCAGCGCCGACAACGCCGGAGTTGGCAACAGCATCGGATCGAGTTCCTACGCGGACAAGGTGGGCGACCCCTACAGCGATATCCCACCCTCGCCGGGGGGGCCGCAGGTGGCCGGCTTTCTCTACAACCCCAACGCTTATGCGGCTCCGGAAGGGTTGACTTTTGGAAATTCAGGGCGGAACTCACTGAAGAATCCGAGCCGCACGAACTTTGACATGGCGCTGTTCAAGAGTTTTGCGGTGACGGAGAGCAAGCATTTCGAGTTCCGCGCCGAGGCCTTTAACGTGTTTAACCACACGGAATGGCTTCCAATTTACGGCGATGCCGGTTCGGGAGGGAGCAATAACAGTGCTGGCACCAACGGATATGGCGCGCCCAACTTCATGCAGTTTCTGGGCGCGCATAACCCGCGCATACTGCAACTGGGGATGAAGTTTATTTTTTAGGCAGATGATGGGCAGATGATTTGCGCGATGGAGCGACGGGGCCGCGTTCTTCCGGAATGCGCCCCGCAAATGTAAGGCAGGCGGAGCGGGGCTACCGGCTGTCCATGGGGGCAAACTGAATTACGACCAAACGGCGGGGCGTCTCCTAATCCGCCAAGACAGCCTGTTTCCGCGCTCCGGTCAAGACCGTCAAGCCCTGGTCCAGATCGGCGATCAAATCGTCGACGTGCTCGATGCCCACGGAGAGGCGGATCATCTGCTCGGTGACGCCCATTTTCTTTCGTAGGTCGGGATCGATCATGTAGTGCGAGGTCAGGACCGGGATGGTCACCAGCGAATCGACTCCGCCGAGGCTGGGCGCGAGGGTGAACAGATGCAGAGCTTCGGCGACGCGGCAGGCGTCCGCGCCGCTGCCTTCCACCTCGAAGCTCACGACGCAGCCAGCGCCTTTCATTTGTTTTTTCGCAATGGCGTAATCGGGATGGTCCTTCAGCATCGGATAGTGGACTCGGGTCACCCTGGGATGCTGGCGCAGGAACTCGGCAATCTGCAGGGCGCTTTGGTTCTGGCGTTCGACCCGGACGGCGATGGTCTTGATTCCGCGCAGAAGCAGAAACGCGGCGTGCGGATCGATGCAGCACCCGAGGGTAGTGCGGGTGTGATGAATTTGCTCGATCAAGTCGCGACGTCCGGCGGCGATGCCGCAGATCAGATCGGAATGTCCGCCGAAGTATTTGGTTCCCGAATGCAGGACCAGGTCGATGCCCCACTCCGCCGGCCGGCAATTGACAGGCGTGGCAAAAGTGGAATCGATGGTTGTGATGAGGTTGTGTTTACGGGCCAGGGCCGCAATTTTCTCCAGATCGACGACCCGGACATTGGGATTGGTCGGCGACTCAATGTGCAGAAGTTTGGTGTTGGGCCGAAGGGCGCGCTCGTGCTGCTCCATGTCATTGGTGTCGACGAAGGTGCTTTCGATTCCCAACTTAGGCAGCCACTGCGAAAGGAACTTGATGACGCCGCCATAGATGTCGCGCTGCGCGACGATGTGGTCGCCCGCCCTGACCAGGGCCAGAATCGAAGTGGTGATGGCGGCCATGCCGGAAGAAAACAGCAGGGCGGCATCGGTGCCCTCCAGTTCGGCGATCGCGTTCTCGGCGACGGTGTTCGTGGGATTGCCGTAGCGAGTATAGAAGCTGTCGGTGGGAGTGACGCGCAACTGCTCCTGCATGTCGGTGACTTCGAAGGTTGAAGTCTGATAGATCGGGGTGGAGAGGGGGCCGTTCTTTTTGGCGAGGCCGGTGCCACCGCGCACGGCTTCGGTTTCCTGGCGAAATCTGTGTTTTTTCATCGCGAAATCTCCAGTGAGATCGAAAAACAAAACCTGGCGAGTCCCGCCCGGGCAAGAAATATCAGCGGACGGCCGCGGCATTGAGCGCGGGCACTGGGGCGAGCCACTGCGCCGATCGCGGGTGGCGGCCGCTGACGACCTTGTCGAACTCGAACTGCAGGGCGCGAGTTACGGGACCGGCCTTGCCGTCGCCGATGACGCGAAAATCAATCTCGCGCAAGCCGACGACTTCCGCGGCGGTGCCGCAGACGAACACTTCGTCGGCGATATAAAGCTGATCGCGCGAGATGGGTTCCTCGACGACAGTACAGCCGAGGTCGACCGCCATGGTGATCAGCGTGTCGCGAGTGATGCCTTCGAGAATACCGGCCCGGGGCGTGGTGTAGATGATCTCGTCGCGCACGGTGAAGAGATTTTCGCCGGTACATTCGGCCACGTAGCCATCGGGGCCGAGCATGATTGCCTCATCGAATCCGGCGCGCTGGGACTCGGTCTTCGCCAGAATCGAGCTGACGTAGTTTCCCGAGACCTTGGCCTTGGTCATGGTGATGTTGGGATGAAGCCGGGTGAACGATGAGACGTTGGCGCGGATGCCGCGTTCCCGCGCCTCGGCTCCCAGAAACGCGTTCCACTCCCAAACCGCGACCACGAAGCGGGGCTGGCCGGCTTCGACGGTCAGGCTCATGGCGCCGTCGAGGTAGATCATGGGGCGGATATAACATGCGGAGAATGCGTTGGCTGCAATGGTCTGGTGGATGGCAAGTCTTACCTGGTCGGCGGTAACGGGAAGTTCGCGAAAGCCAATGATGCGGGCGGAATCGAGCAGGCGTTCCACGTGTTCGCCGATGCGGAAGACGGCCGGCCCCGTACTGGTCAGGTAACAGCGGATGCCTTCAAACACGCTGAAACCGTATTGCATTCCGGCACTCAGAAACGGGACCACGCCTTCACTGGCGGGTCGCAAGGAATCGTCAATCCATACGTAGCGGGCGGGTGCCATATGTTCAGGGGAGCTCCTTAACCCCGGTCTGGAATCTAATAAGAGTACCTGCGCTGGGCGGCAGCGGCAAGGTGTGGGTCGGGCGCGGCGGGGCTGGTGGCTTAGTGATATCTTCGTTGGATCAGTAGGATTGCAAATTCCGATTGGGTCAGTTCGGGTGAGTTCACACCGATGAAAAAGAAGAAGCTTAAGGACGCAAAAAAGAAGAAGCGCTCATCGACGAAGGCCCGATGGGGTCATGCCGTCTGGAGTGCTCTCGAAGTGGAAGCTCTGAACCCCTTGCTGGGACGCCAGTTTGTGGTTGGGGACAAAGTTATGGTGGCTCGGATACTTTTGAAGAAAGGATGCGTTGTGCCGGAGCACCATCACCACAATGAGCAGATCAGCTGCATGCTGGAAGGCGAACTGAAGTTCACCATCGGCGGCGAGGATATTGTGGTGAGGGGGGGCGAGGTATTGACGATACCGCCTAATCTGCCGCACCGGGCGGAGGCGCTGGCGGACAGCGTTGCGCTGGACATCTTCAATCCACCTCGCGCCGACTGGATCAACAAGACCGACGCCTACCTGCGGTAAGCGGGGGAGTTAAGAAGGAAGAAGGGGAAACAGGGGAATGAGGGCGAAACCAGCGTCCTGAGCAGCGTACAGCTTGCTGCATGAAGCTATGCTAATATTTGCGTTCGGTGATCTCCGGAGGTGACTCATGCGCTGCCGGCTGGCCTGTTTCGTCCAATGGTTGTCAGTTAATTTGTTACTGAGTTCGTTACTTGGAGCGCTCGCGGTCGGTCAGGATCTGGCGACTCCGCTTCACCAGACTTCGCAGGCGATTCCAATCACTTCGCCGCGTCGCGAGCTTTCCGCCGAGCGGAAGCAAGTGCAAAGTGAGACGTTGAATCGGCGGTTCACAGCCGACGTCGAAGTTCCAGGCAACACCTGGCATTTACTGGCCACGTTGCCCGGAGCGGTGATTCACGACATTGCCTTTCCGACGGCCAAGATCGGTTACGCGGCGGCGGAGCTCGGCCAGGTTTGGAAGACCACTGACGGCGGGAATCACTGGACGGAAGTGCTGAGCGCCAGCCAGAGCGATTACTTCTACGGCGTCGACGCGCTCTCCACCGAGGATGTGATCATCTCCGGTTTCTACGACTCGACCCAGACGTACGGGGTTTACCGCTGGAGCCACGATGGGGGCAAGACATGGACCGACGACCTGAGTTTCGGGCCGGCATGGATGCAGCGGGTTCGTTACGCCAACTCGAAAGACGGGATAATTATGGAATTCCCGGGGAGCAATTCGGTCACCGAGTCTGAGTACACGGTCGATGGCGGCGGCCAGCTTTCCAACTGGACGAGTTCGGTAGCGAATCCCTCCGGGGGATGGTTCGATTTCCAGTTTTCGCTGCTCGGCAATCTGCACGCGCGCTCCTCCGGCATCAACTACTGCACCAGCCTTAACGGAGGTGAGAAATGGGCATGCGGGAATTCCGTCGATTCCGTATTCGATGGTCCGGTATTTTTTCTGAACGACAAGTATGGATGGGTGGGGGGCGGTGAAATTTCTCCCAATGTGGAAGGCTGGCTCCATCTGACCACCGACGGCGGCAAGTCCTGGAGCGGGCGTACTCTCGACGGGCCCTGGCCGATCCGTTCGATCTTGTTCCTGACGGACAAGACCGGTTGGGCTACGGGAGGAAATGTTTATAGCAACGTGGGCGGCATGTATTTCACCAGCGACGGCGGCAATACCTGGACCGTCGACGCTACCACGAACTCGGAGATGGGCGCGTGCGCGCAACACGCGATCGCCGGAGGCCATCACCAGATATGGTGCGCCGGATTCAACAGCAGCAACGGTTTTGAGAGTGTGATCTATAGCACGACGTTTTAGCTTGGGTGGCGCGGGTGCCATCGCCCGCGAAGGTAACCATCTGAAAATCCAAGGTCGACTTGGATTCAGCCGGCGTGCCGTATCATACGGATAAGGCGAGTTTCGGGAATCGCGCCGAGCATCGGATCAATTCCTTGTCGACCACTAAAACAGTCGAAACCATTTCCCGCCTCCGCTGTATATCTTGCGGGGCCAATCCTGAAACCCCGGCCCGGGACTTCCGCTGCACGGTTTGTGGAGATTTGCTGGAATTCCTTTTCCCGGGATGGACTGCCGGCGAGTGTCCCTATGATCCGGCGGCGTTGAAGTTGCTGTGGTTGAAGCGCCGGACATCAAGCGAGGCGCTCGACCAGAGCGGAGTGTGGCGCTTCCGTGAACTTCTTCCGCAGATTTCCGCGGAACATGCCATTACGCTGCGCGAAGGCAATACGCCGCTCTATCATCTGCCACGTTGTGGGCGCGCGACCGGAGTCGAAAATCTCCACGTCAAGCACCAGGGCATGAACCCGACGGCATCGTTCAAAGATACGGGCATGACGTTTGCTGCGTCGTCGGCGCACGAAAGCGGATTTCGCTGGGTGGCCTGCGCCTCGACGGGGAATACGTCGGCCTCGATGGCTGCCTACGCCGCGCGCGGCAACATGCACAGCCTGGTGTTGATCCCCGACGGCAAGATTTCGTGGGGCAAGCTTTCGCAAGCGCTCGACTATGGAGCGCTGACCTGCCAACTCCGCACCGATTTTGACGGATGCGTAAAGATCCTGAACGACCTCGTCCGGCAGAAGCCGGTCTATTTGCTGAATTCGGTGAACCCGTATCGCATCGAAGGCCAGAAAACGGCGGCGATCGAACTGATGGAGCAGTTGGGATGGGAACCGCCGGACCACATCATCGTTCCCGGCGGCAATCTGGGAAACAGTTCGGCGATCGGCAAGGCGCTGGTTGAAATGCGTGAGCTCAAACTGATCTCGCGGTTGCCGAGGCTTTCCATCATTCAGGCGAAGGGCGCGAATCCGTTTTACCGCAGCGTGCGCGAGTTTGGCGGGAAGAAGATCGAGCCGATGACCGCCGACACGCTGGCGACCGCGATAAGAATCGGGAATCCGGCATCGTGGAAGAAGGCGCTGCGTGTGTTGGAGGCGACGGGTGGCGAGGTTGAGGAGGTNNCTTAAGAAGCTGCGCCGCAGCGGATTCGTGAAGGCGGGTGAGTTGGTGGTGCTGATTCTGACCGGGCATCTGCTTAAGGATCCCGATTTCACGATCAAGTTTCATCGGGGAGACTTGTTTCGAGGGACTCCGGACGAGAGCGAGGCCAGCCAGGCAAAATATCTGCAGCGCGCCCCGGTGGTGCTCGATGCCGATTTGGGGGCCGTCATTGGGGCGCTGGACGGGGCGGAGGCGGAAAGGGACAAACCACGAGGTCCACGGGGTCTGACGGAGGAAAACGGCGACTAGTCGAGAGCAACTGGGCCACCGCCGAAATTCGTAGCAGTTCGCGGCAAATTCGTGTATAAAAATCAGTTCAATGCCAGTGCCGAAGACAAGGGGTTCTGCTTAGGCCGCATCGGGCTAAAGTCTTTTATTTCTTTCGGTTCCGCCGGGTTTGGCGGCCGAGGAGCCTGCTCTCGAAACTATGCCTTCACGTCCCGCATCTTTAGACCGCTCGCTGCGTCTGGCGCTACCGGCGACCTCCGCCAACCTGGGTCCGGCGTTTGACGCGGCTGCCCTTGCCCTGGATTTCCATCTCCGTTTGCGGGCCGAGCGCGCGCCGGACTTCTTTGTAACGGCTGAAGGCCGCGACGCGCAGATCTGCGGCCGGATGGAGAACCACCTCATCGTCACCACGTATTGCGAGGTGCTGGAGTCGGAGAACCGCAAGATTGCGCCGTTGCGCATCCACATCGAAAACGAGATCCCGATCGGACGTGGTTGTGGTTCGTCGGCCGCGGCCCGCCTGGCGGGGATCGCGCTGGCGGTACATTTTGGACACTTGCGCTGGAAGAACGACCGTATTGTCGGCGAAGCGTCGATGCGCGAGCACCATCCCGACAACGCCTCGGCGTGCTGGATGGGCGCGCTCACGGTGGCGCGCATGGCCAATCAGGTGCAAGCGCAGGTGGTGGAAGTGAAGCCGAAAGGGAAGTGGCCGCTGTTACTGGCGGTTCCCGAGGTTTCGATCTCAACCGAGCAGGCGCGCCGGGTGCTGCCTTTTCAGTATTCGCGCGCCGACGCGGTGACCAATATTCAGAACTCGATGCTGCTGCTGGCGGCCTTTACACAAGACCGTCCCGACCTGCTGTCGTCGGCTCTCGAAGACCGGATTCACCAGCCGTATCGGGCACCGCTTTCTCCGCTGCTTCCAGCGCTCAAGGAACTCACGGGAGATTCCGGCATTCTGGGGGCTGCGCTGAGCGGAGCAGGTCCATCGGTTTTAGTGTTTCTGGACCCGAAAGTTCCAGCGAAGAAGGCGAAGCAGAGAATCGCCGCGCATCTGACCAAGCGCCGACTGACGGCTGAACTGATTCTGACTGAAATCGCGCAACACGGCGGATGCGATGGCGCGGACTGGAAGAAGCATCACCCGCCGACGAAGAAGTAGCAGGGATCCACTAACTGCTAACGGGCGTCGGCCCATTCCCAAACGGCCACTCGCGTCTTCGCCACGCGCGGGCACAATACACTGCAATTCCCAGCATCAGGATCACCGCGGCGTAGCGTATCTCGCGCAAGAATCCGGTACGGGAAATCAGAATAAAGACGAAACTGCCGGCCGCCACCAGCGCGGGCAGGGGATAGAGCCACATTCGAAACGGGCGCTTCATTTCCGGACGCCTGATACGCAGCACAATTACGCCAATCGCCTGGACGAGGAATTGCAGAATGATGCGGATGACGACCAGGGCGGCAATCAGGTCCGCCAGCCGCAGAAAGCAAAACAGCGCCGCCACGCCCGCCAGGGCCAGCAACGATACGTAGGGGATCTGATGGACGGGATGGACGCGGGCGAAGGCGGGGAAATAGTTGCCGTCGGCCGCGGCGGCATAGGGCACACGCGAATAGCCCAGCATCAGGGAAAAGACGGAAGCGAACGCCGTCCACATCACCAGAGCGGAGACGATTTGCGCCGCACCATGCCCGTAGGTTCTCTGCATGAAGATGGAAACCACGTAGAGTTTGCTGTTGGCCGCCGAGGACTGGGCCAGTTCGCGCCATGGAACCACGCCGAGAATACTGATGTTCATTACTACATAGATACAAGCCACGGCGAGAATGGATAGCAGCAGGGCGCGCGGAATATTTTTCCCTGGGTTTTTGATTTCGTCTCCCAGGAAGCAGACGTTGTAGTAGCCCCAATAGTCATAGGCCGCAATGAGCATGGCTCCGCCCAGTCCATGGAAGAAGCTCGGGGAGAGCGAGAATGCGGCGGGCGGAAAATCAAAAGCCTGCCGGGCATTGAAGTGAGTGAGGCCGGCGAAGATGATCCAGCCGATCGTGCCCATGACGCCGAGCCAAAGCAGAGTCGACAATCTTGAAATCGCCGTGATGCGGCGGTACAGCAGAAACGCGGCGAACAGGCAGACGCCGATGGCCAGCAGAGTCGCGGGCATGGCTACCCAGGTGACTTGCAGTTGCCCGAGCAGGGGCAAAGGCAAACTCAAGGTGCGCGAAGCCCAAACCCGCTCCAATCCTGGCCAGAAAAAAGAAGCGTACTGCGAGAGACCCACCGCTCCGGAAGCAATCGAAAGAGGAGCGCTGAACGAGAGTTGCCAGATGAAGAGAAAAGAAACGGCGCGGCCGAGTTTTTGCGGTCCGTAGATTTCTTTCAAATACCGATAGGAGCCACCCGAGCCGGGCATTGCCGCGCCGAGTTCGGCCCATACCAGGCCATCGCAGACGGCGAGCAGCGCGCCCAGCACCCATCCCAACATAGCCTGCGGACCGCCCATGACGGAGACGATGAGCGGGATGGTGATAAAGGGTCCAACGCCGATCATGTCAATCATGTTCAGCGCAGTGGCGGAGGCGAGGCCGATGCCGCGGACGAGGTGAGATCTGTCAGATACGGTGTGCCCGGACTTTTTGGCGGTTTGCATGGGTGACATGCGGCGCTCGCTGTTCGTTATTCGCCGTTCGGAACTACTTCGAGAATGACCGACGACAACAAAACGGCCAGCGAACGACGAAAAGGAAGAGCGAACAGCGAACGGCGTGTTGCCGTTACTCTTGATTAAGCAAGTTCACAAACAACCGCACGGCTCCGGGCACGCCCGCCGGCAACTGCCGGAAGAAGGCATACCCGGTATAGATATAGGTCCCCTTGCCATAATGCGCCAGCAGGAGTCCGCCTTTCTGTTCGTCTTCGCCTGGATCATGCGATTGCAGCAGCGGTGTATAGTTCGAGTCCCATTGCGACATGAAGTAGAGGCCTCGCTCCTGTACCCAGCCCGCGAAATCCTGCTGCGTAATTTCGTTGGGAAGATGGAAAACGGGGTTGGCGGGATCGAGAATGGCAATGGGAGCTTCCTCGACTGAGACTCGAGCCCGGCCAAGTGTTGCCGGATAGGGAGTAAACTTGCCGGCATTGAAATCGGCCGGCGCGGCGCTATATTGTACGACCAGACGGCCGCCGGCCTGCACAAAAGCGAGCAACCGCTGGTTGTTGGCGACTAAGTCTTTCTGAGTGTCGTAGGCGCGAATCCCGAGGACAATCGTCTGATAGCGGCTCAGATCTTCCGCGCTCAGCTTTTCGGCCGGAATCAGCGTTACATCCACGCCGATCTGCCGCAGCACGGTGGGAATGTCATCGCCGGCACCCATGATGTAGCCGACCTTCAGATTTTTCGGGATCTTCACATCGACGATGCTGACGCGTTGCAGGGCCGGCTGGTAATAATAGGCAGCGCCCAGATCCTCGCGCGTAACCAGGGTATAGCCTTCGCTATACTCGCGTCCTCCGGCGTCAAGGACGGCGCGTACCTGGGCGCGTTCTTGCTTGAGGCTGGAAGGGAGAATCTTGAAGTCGAAATCCTGCTTCGCTCCTCGTTGGGACAGGTTGACCGGCAATTGTGCAGGCTGGGATCTCCACCCATCCGGAAGTTTGAGTCGCAGAATTCCGCCCGGGGCACCGGTGAGATTGGAACTCACGGCGACTTTGACGCTTATTTCTCTTACGTCGGCAGCGGGCAGAACCTGTTCGTTGGGTTCCAGTTTCAGGGAGAATTCAGGAGCGACGGAGAGAGAAGTCTGGCGAGTCTCGTCTTTTTCGTCCGCGAACGGAACTACAACGGGGGCGGAGATCTCTTGCATGAGGGCGGCATGGTTGGAGCCGCGGTCCGTGATTGCATCTGGCAAAGGCAAATGTTTTCCGGTGCGTTCCACAATCTCATACCGGAGATTGACCCGCAAGGGCGGTGGCGGCAGTGGCAGAGTCTGGTATTTCTGTTCATCGATGGTGTTGAGCGCCTCGGTTTCAGGGCTGTCGCGATGCCAAAAGGGGCGAGTTGCCAGGGCGTCGACAGGGACCTTTAGGGCAAAATTTGCATAGTAAGTTTGCCCGGGAGCAATCGTCATTTCACCGGCGTCGGCCTGCTTGACCCAGTCCCCGGGCTGGTCCACATCCGCATGGTTTACGAGGAGCGAGAACTTCGATCCATTATGCAGCCTGGCGATTATCTGGAACCTCTGGCCGGGAGAAACCACGGTGAGTGCGTCTTCAAGCCGGGGCACGGTTTTTCTGGGATCAGCCAGCGCAACGGCCGTGGCCTGCAACGACAGATCTAACGCGAGGCCGACGGCGGCCTGGGCCTCCCGATGTTTTTCACGGAGAATGGCCAGCAAGCTTTCTTTCGGACCGTTGGCAATTCCGCTGGATTCGAATCGGGCGGTTACCGATTCGAGAGTTTGCGCCGCCTGCGAGAGCGGGGCGGCGGCGCTACTGGGATTGGACGCATCGCTGTCGGCGGCGCGTTTTATGTCGGCTGCAATCGATTCCAGTTCGCGCCGCAGCCACGGCGCCTTCTTTTCTTCAGCCCCTAATCGCGAAGCCAATCCCGGCAGCGTCTCGTCGAGGCCATCGAAGAAACTTTGTTCGTGCCCGTCTTTGTCTTTTGCCGGCGGAGATTCCAACACCGAATCAACGAGCTTGTAATAGGTGAAGCGGTCTCCGGGGTCGACGGTCCAGTTGGCTGCACCCTGCGACTGCTGATGCCGCAGTCCCTGCATGGCGAACTGTATGTACGACACTCCCAACACCGGATCGACCACTCCGGTGTTCAACCGGAGGGTGTAGTTCGCGGCATCGCAGGTCATGGCGCCGAAGCCGCACACGTTGCCGATATATAGTTTCCTGGGCTGCCATGGTTCGAGGCCCTCCGCGATTTGCTCGGGAAACCGATTGGGGTCCGCGGCCGCGTGGAAGGCCTCTTTGGTTAATATTGCCGAGGCCTGGTGATGTCCATGACCATCGCGATCGGTGCCTGAGAAGCGAGCTACGAGCACATCCGGACGAAAGGTCCGAATGACCCGCACCATGTCGGACAGGGCGACATCGTGCCCTTGCCACTTTTGAAAAGTTTCTTCGGGGACTTTCGAGTATCCAAAATCAGCCACGCGCGAGAAGCGCTGCTCGACGCCGTAATAACGATCCGAGGCCAGCAACTCCAAGGTGCGCAGCACGCCGAGCACATCAAACAGGTTGCTGCCCAGTTTATTCTGTCCACCTTCGCCGCGCGTCAGAGTCATAAGCAAAGTCGAGACGCCTTTTCCGCGGGCTTCCAGCGTCAGCATGCCGCCATCTTCGTCGTCGGGGTGGGCGGTCGTCTGCATCAGGCGCGCCGTGGTCTGCAGGCGTCGCAGCATCAGCTTTAACCCAGACGTTCCTGTCTCCTGCGACAGCGGCTCATAGTAGTGATCGCCGGCGTGATCGCTGGCACGGTCGACTCTCGCAGGGCCAGCAGGGCTCGCAGGCTTTTCTGCCTTCTGGGGCGCGGCGACAATCGCCGGCGGAGTCGCCAGCAGCAGAAGGAGCGTGGCAGCGGTAATTTTGAACCGCACCCATCCGCCCCGGAACCGATTCAGCATCGCGAACATGAGCATGTGATGGATTTTCCTCAAAGAAAGGAGCAAATTTATTGCGATTCTTGAATGGTCATGGGGTCATGCCTTGTGCAGCCGCAAATTTCTGTTGGCACGCCGCGGCTGCCTGCACAATCTGGCGGAACTCGGCATCCTCGCGAACGCCCGCCAGGAGCGGATCGGACAGTAAAGCCTGGTGCGCACAATAATTCTCCGCTACGGCGCGGCGCAGAAAGGTGAAGGCAATTTCTTTTTCGCCGCATGCCGCCAGCACCGTCCCCTGGGAGTACTTGGTTTCGGGATCTTGAGCGGGCAACAATCGATTTTCCGCCAGTTCGGCCAAGCGGTGAATCTCAGTCTGCGGCATGTTGTTCAGGCAAGCCTTGACCAAGTCCCCCATCCACATCGCATCGGGAGTGATCCGCTGCGCCGCCTCCCGCGCTTCGGCCATCTTCCCCTGCCGCATCAGAACCCAGACCAGGGTAGCGTTCGACCACTCCGATCCGGGATCAAGTCTTATGTAATCGACGGCGCGGGCGGTCTTCCCCTGCTCAAAAAAGGCGAAAGCGCAGGAGCGCCAAGTGTGATTGGCGGGGTCGAGCGCCAACGCCTGATCGCATTGGCTTTGCGCTTCATTCAAGCGCCCGGCATAGCGCAGTACATACCCGAGCGAAAAATGCGCATATGCTTTATCCGGACGCTTCTTCACCAGAGCGGCCGCGTCCTCGTAAGCCTTGTCCAGTTTTCCAGCCTCGACTTCGTTCGCGGCGAGCAGTCCGGCGGCGCTCACGCGTCCCGGTTCGAGGGCAAGGGCTCGCCGGTACGCCTCGGTCGAGCGCTGATATCCGGCCGTCCCTCCGGTCGAATAGGCGGCATCGTAGTAATAACGCTGTCCGAGCGCTTCCCATGCCTGCGCGTAATTTGGATCCAGTCTCACTACCCGCTCCAGGGTGACGATAGCGTCCTTATTTTCGGGACCATCGCTCTTCATTGCTTTGGTTCGCAGAAATGCGTCGTACGCCTCGCGATTCTCAGTAGCTCTGCCGCTTTCGACCGGGCCGGTCGCCGCGCCCAACAATGGCAGCAGTTCCTGGCGCACCTGCTTCGTCATCTGGTTTTGCAGGACAAGCAGGTTATCGGTTCGCGGCTCGAAGGTGTGTCCCCAGATGACCTTGTTCTGTTTCACGTCGACCGCTTCCAGCGTCACCATCACCATCTTGTTCTGCTGGACGAAGTGTCCTGTCACCACCGTGTTTACGCCTAACTCTCTGCCAGCTTTGACCGGGTCGGCTTCGGCTCCGGGTTGGGCGTATTTCTCGGTTGTTGCCGAAGGGCGGACTTCCAAAGAGTGAGCCGAGGTCAGGGTATTGGCGATCTCGTCGGCCAGGGCCACCCTGAGATAGTCGACGTGCGGATCATTTTCAACGTTTTGCAGGGGCAGCACGGCGATTGTCCGGATCTCCGCCGGTATGGTTGTGGAACGTTGCTTGAGCCACCAAACCCCGAGCGCGGCGACGAGCGCCAGCAGCACGGCGGTGAGCGCAAGCAAGATCCAGTTCACCTTCGAGTTCGGCTTCTGGAATGTGTTCGTCACGACGTGCAATCCACTGGCATGACGAAGCGCACTGCGCAAGGCGGGTTCCGTTCCTTTCTGCAACCGCGCCAGGTCCGCCTTGAGTTCGGTCGCGTTCTTGTAGCGTTTGTCGCGGTCTTTCTCCATGGCCTTGGCGATGATGGCTTCGAGTTGCGCCGGGACCTCCGGATTGATCGACCGGGGCGATGCCGGCTTCGAATTGATGACCGCATGTAAAGTGGTGACCACGTTGGTTCCGGTGAATGGCTTTTTGCCGGTCGCCATTTCAAACAACACTACGCCGAAGGAAAATATGTCGCTGCGGACATCGAGATCCTCCGACCGCGCCTGCTCGGGCGACATATACACGGCCGTACCTGGAATCACTCCCACCTGAGTGAGCGATTCCTCCAGCGACGAGTCGGTGGACGTGCCCAGGCTCCCATCTTTGGCCAGTTTGGCCAAGCCAAAGTCCAGAATCTTCACCTGGCCGTTCGGAGTCAGGAAGATATTGGCGGGCTTGATATCGCGGTGGACAATCCCCTTGGCATGAGAGGCGGCGAGCGCGTCGGCGACCTGGACCGCAATTTCCAACAGGTCTTCAAGGTCGAGGGCTTTGCCATGGATCCGCTGCTTGAGGCTCTCGCCCTCCAGTTTCTCCATGACGATGAAGGGGTGCCCGTCGTTGTCTTCGATTGCGTGGATGGTGCAGATGTTGGGGTGGTTGAGTTGGGAGGCGGCCCGGGCCTCGCGCGTGAACCGATCAAGGGAGCGCCGATCTTTCACGAGATGATCGGGAATAAATTTCAGGGCAACATGGCGGCCGAGGTGCAGATCCTCCGCCTCGTAAACGACTCCCATCCCGCCGACGCCCAACTTCGAGAGCACGCGGTAGTGGGAGACAGTCTGTCCAACGATCTCCATAGTTGTGGTGTGGAGCGGACAAGGTTCTCCGCCGCGCCTTTGATTCTAGATGCAAGGTCCAAAGCTTGCTTGCACCAGCGAAGGCGTAATGTTAGGCGGTCGGCGCGGCCGGGTCAACCGAGTTTAGAAAGAGTTTGCCGAGAGTGTGCGGGCCCGAGGGCACCGGTTCTCGATTGCGAAAATTATCACGGCTTTGCATCGCTTATCAGGGCCGCTGACGATCCGACCCACGCCATATTTTTATTGTGATCGACGTTCATCAGCAGGCCGCGACCCATACGGGCGATGGTCAGCACGGGGAGCAGTTGATCGAGCCAGACGTACATGATCCGCATCTCGACCTTCGTTGGTCCGTGAGGCGTCTCCACGACTGGCGCAAAATTCATACGCTCCTGCAGGATGTAGGCGCCGCGTTTGGCGGGGGGAATGGCGTCGATGTCGGCGCGTTTTGGAGCGACGAGGACTCCCAGGCCGGCAAAGGAATAGAGCGGCTTGAGGACAAAGTTTTCCAAGTCGGCGGGCACTTCCGGCAATTGATCCAGGAACCAGGTCCGGGGCACCGATGGATGGTGCAGATACGGGATCGAATACTTGCTCATCCGAAAATACCAGTTGGGATGGCCGGCCCACTCCACGTCGAGGTCATCGCGAAAATCAAAGGGCAAAGCCACGCCCTTGCGCTCCAGTTCATCGACGATGGTGCGGTTGTAAATGCGCCGAATCGGAATTTGAGTGCCGCCTTCTTCGTAGAACAGATGCCGTCCCTGCTTGCGAATCCTGGTAATGCATACGGTTGGAATGCCGAGCAGTTTGCCGGTCGCGGTAAAATCGGGCTGGGTTTTCTGCTGTTCGGGAAAAACCTCCATCAACACGACGTTGGCTGGATCGTGGCCCGCCACGATTGCGTCTCGCAAGAGGCGCTGATAAGAGGTCGAGTTAATCCCGCTTAGAAAGTAACGAAGCTGGGGATCGAGTTGGAAGGCATCGATGTAGGCCTGAGACAAGACAGCCTGAAATGCGTAGAGGGAAGGGAAGGCTTGTAACTCGACCAGTTTGGGCTGCAGTTCGCCGACTGAATTCCGTACGAGTCCGAAATCGACCTGGATAAACATGGGATGCGCCGATTCATTCGGCACCCGAAACTGGGACGGAATCGAAGCCTCGGATCGGGCGAGATATTCCCGATTTTCCAGCAACTGCCGGATCAGCACCTTGCCATCCTCGCCCATGCGGTTGACGAGCGAGTTGGGCAGGAAGCAAGGCGTCTCGCAGACCGCGAACGGAATCTCCATACCGCAGCGCAAAGCCGTCTCATGGCGCAGGCGGTCGTACTTTTCGGGAGTAAAGCGCGCGTTGAAATCGTGCCGATAAGAGGGAATCATGGCAATCCTGGAGCGACGGCACCACGGCTGCGGGCGAGAGCAGGCAACCGTGACATGAGCCAACCGCTGCCTTTACGCCTCAATCAAAAACTGCCCGCTCCGCATGATCTGCACGCCATCAACCCAGATATCGAAGTTCCGTCCGACTACATCGATGTGGGTTGCCGAATACCATTCTGCCCCGGTGTGGGCGCCATAGGGATTTCCGAAGGCGATGTGGACGCCGGGATATTTCTCGTCCTGCAGAATTTCGCCGATCACGTCTTTGAGTTCGATATTCGTTCCAATGGCAAATTCGCCAACGCGGTTGCTGTTCTCGTCGGTATGGGTGTAGGCCCAGAAGTCGTCCTTCAATTCGCGGTTCGCGGAGTGCGCTTCGATGAGGCGGTTTCCCTTCACCTGAATAGTCAGCGGATTGGCCTTCAGAGCGCCGAACTTCGCGCACAAATAATCGCCCACCACGCCATCGATCACAAAAGTGCCGTTCACCTCTCCGGGGCTGGTGAAGACTTCACCGCCGGGCAAGTTTCCCCACTTTTCGGTGCTGATAATTCCGCTGGTTTTTACCCAGCGATAGTTGGGATTCAAATTCGCCACCAGGTCGGTTCCAGCAGGAGTCGTGGCGCGAACCTGCTTCGCGTTGCGCACGATGTCGAGCACTTTCAGGCTCAAGCGGTCGACCTTCTGGAAATCGGCGCGCATGCCTTCGAGCATGATGCGCTTGTTGATGTTGACCATGTGGGCGTGGCGGATTTTCTTCCGGTTTACGACATCGGTCATCTGCATGCGTGATTTCAGTTCATTAGTCTGGGCCTGCACCGCAAAAATGCTGACCTGGCTCGATTCGAGATCGTCGGCGATGGCGAGCGGCAAATCCGTCAGCGGACGCTGGGCCACGTCTTCGAGCACCCAAGTGTGATAGCGGCAGCCCAGTTCTTCCAGTTCGTGCACGATGGCCGCCGCGATCTCGAGGCTCACCGCATCGGTGATGACCGTGACCTTTTCCGAAGGCAGCACGCGCAGGCACACGCGCACCGCATTGCGCGCCCCCGGCGTCAGTTCCGGATCAAAAGGCAGTTGGTTCAATTGTCGGTTGGTTGGTGCCGTTGGATTCGTAGAAGTCGTCATCAAACTCATCAGCCGGCCTTGGCGGTGGGCAAACTCTCCACCTCATCCACGCCCACCTCAGTCTCCTTAATGATGTAATCCACTACCGCTTTCATGTCGCCCGTCTTACGGTACACGGCCAGTTGACGGTCCGCGCCGGTGCCCATCTTCATAATCTCGCGGATGTACTCCACTTCCTTCCGGCAATCCAGTTCATCGAGCACGTCGTCGACGAATTCCAGATACTCTTCGATCAGTTCGCCCTCGGGAACTTCGGTCTGCTTGCCGAAGTCGATGAGTTTCCCGTTGATGCCGTAACGCGCGGCCCGCCACTTATTTTCCATCAGGAGCGACTTGCGATACATCCGAAAACCCTGGTTCTGGCTGTACAGCTTGTAAAGTTTGGCGACCGTCGCCTGGATCAGGGCGGCCAGGGCGATGGTCTCATCGAGGCGCATCGGCAGATCGCACACCCGGAATTCGAGGGTGTTGAAGAAAGGATGGGGCCGCATATCCCACCAGATCTTCTTGGCGTTGTCGATGGAATTTGTTTTGACCAGGAGCTTGACGTAGTTTTCGTACTCGCCCCAGCTGGGAAAATAGTCGGGCAGGTTGGTGCGCGGGAATTTGTCGAAAACCTTGCAGCGGTAGGAGTGCAAGCCGGTGTCCATCCCGAGCCAGAATGGTGAGTTTGCCGAGAGCGCGAGCAGATGCGGAATAAAATACCGCGCGTGATTCATCATATGGATCAAAACTTCACGATCCTCGATGCCAACGTGGACGTGCAGTCCGAAAATCAGGTTGGCGCGGGCCACCAGTTGCATGTCCTGGACAATATTCTTGTAGCGTTCACCGGGGGTAACTTCCTGGACGCGCCAGTCGGCAAAGGGATGGGTCGCGGCGGAAGCCAACCGGAGGCCATTCTCCCGCGCCAGGCGGATGATGTGGCTGCGCAGACTTTTCAGTTCTTCGCGCGCTTCTTTGATGTTGGCGCAAACCGAAGTTCCAACTTCGACCACCGATTGGTGCATCTCGGTCTTGACCCGTTCCTGCAGGATCAATTTGCCCTTCTCGATGATCTCGGCGTGGATATGTGACCGGAGATCCCGAGTGTCGGGGTCGACCGTCTGATACTCCTCTTCGATTCCGAGCGTGAATGTAGGCCTCATCGTGGCATCCCAGGCTGCCAGGGAGCGAAGTACCCCGGCAGAAGTTCAATTAGTATACCAATGAGATACCCGTGTGGGGGCGGTTTGTGCGCGTTGGCGGAATCGGGAGCTTATGCTTTTTTGCGCACGCCCACAGTCCCGGTCTCCGCCAGTTTCGGACCGTTCAAGAACGCCGCCCAGCGCAATTCCTCGACCGGATTCTCTCCGCTCAGCGCTTTTTTGACCGCCATCCGCGCCACGGCGTCGACCACCCATTCGAAATTCTGCTGGCCCACGGAGGTAACCTCGGCGTCAGGGGCGGGATTCATGAAATCAATGGCATAGGGAACGCCATCTTCGACAGCGAACTCCACCGTGTTCAGGTCGTAGCCAAGAGCGCGACGCAAGGCCAGCGCGTCTTTTTCGATTCGCGCCTTTAATGCGGTCGACGGCTGGGGATTCCCTTTCACGTAGCGCTCGTGATGCGGAGCCTTGGGATCGTACTTCATGATGTGCACTTTTTCTTGCCCGACGACGTAGCAGCGGTAATAATCTTCAAACTCAACGCCATGCTGGAGGGTCATGCAGAGGTCGCCGGTCTGGTTGTAGTGGTGGAAAAACTCCTCCGGAGAATGCACTTTGTAGACATGCTTCCAGCCTCCGCCGGCATAGGGCTTGAGGAACGCCGGGAACCCGACATAGGCAAACAATTCTTCCCAGTTGAGCGGATACATCAGATTCCGCATGGACTTATCGGAGGTATCGGGCGGATGCTCGTGATGCGGCAAAATCACGGTGGGCGGGATCGCGACGCCCATTTTGTGCGCCAGGGCATAGTTAAAAAACTTATCGTCCGCCGTCCACCAGAACGGATTATTGATCACGATCGTTCCCTGCAGGGCGGCGTTCTTTAAATAGGCGCGGTAGAAAGGGATGTCCTGGGAAATCCGATCGACGATGACGTCGTACTTTTTGGGCTCATCCATGCGGATGCCGCCGATTTTCACAAATTCGGCAGTGACACCGGCTTGCAGAGAGTTGATTTTCTCGACCAAAGCGGGCGGAAAGGTATTCTCCATCCCGAAAAGAATTCCGATCTTCTTGGTGCTCATAAGCGACTCCTTGTGGGTGAAAAACGCTATCAGCGCGGCTAGAAATATTTTTCCGCCATGCGTTGCCACAGCGGCCAATCGTGCTTGCTGTTGTCTCCGTAGATGTCGAGCCAGTGCGGAATCCCCTTGCCGTGCAAGATCGCCGACATTTTTACATTTGCGTCGAGACACATATCCCAGTCCGACGATCCCAGCACAATTTTCATCTGGCGGTAGCGGCTCAGAAACCATTCATCGCTCATGCGAGGCAAGTAGTCGGGCGGATTATTGAAGTAGCAATTGTCGTCGTAATAGCCGTCGAGGAAACTCTTGATGTCGAACGATCCGCTCATGGTTACGCAAGCCAAAACGAGATCTGGATGACGCATGGAAAAATTGAGGGCATGATAGCCGCCAAAGCTGCATCCGGTCACGGCCATTCGCGGCGCCCAGTTCTTCCACTTCAAGAACGGCAGAAACTCGTTGAGTACATAGCGCTCGTACTGGACATGGCGCCAGATGCGCGCTCCCGGATGCACGCCCTTGTTATACCAGCTCTCGCCGTCGACGCCGTCGACGCAGAATACCTGGATTGCTCCGGCTTCCAGTTTTCCACCCAGCGCCCGGATCATCCCCGAATCTTCATACTCAAAAAAACGTCCCATGGATGTCGGAAAAACCAGGATGGGCTGTCCGGCATGCCCGTACACCAGGGACTCCATGTCGCGCCCCAATTCGTGGCTGTATTGTTTGTGATATTCGCGGTTCATGTGCCCGAGGATTGTAACTGAACGGCTCAGCCTTCGCCATATGTTCGACGGGAAAGGGGCGGCCGCAGCGAACACCACGGCGAGGCCGAGATGGGCTGGGCCGCGACCGGCATGGCATGCGCCGCATTCCCATTTTTGCTCGCTTCTGCTATATTCAGCCCTCGATTTTTCGTAGAGTTTCAATCCCGGTTTGAAGGAGATGCAACGATGTCAATTCTGGCGTGGATCGTACTAGGACTGGTAGCGGGCTTTATTGGGAGCAAGGTTGTGAACAAGTCAGGAGAAGGTCTCATTCTCGACCTAGTGCTTGGAATCGTCGGGGCGGTTGTCGGGGGATGGCTCTTCAGTCTTTTTGGGGCGCACGGCGTGACCGGCCTGAACATTTATAGCTTTGTGGTCGCTGTGGTCGGCGCGATCGTGGTCCTGGTGGTGTACCACGCGATCAAGAAGGCTGTCTGAAGCGAGACTTGAAGTGACGGGCATTCCCGGCGCTGTTGACCGAGACAGTTGCTGTTCCGCCGGCGGAGACAGGGCGCGCCCGGTCTCCGCCGGAGCGGAGGCCGGCTAACGTTCGGCCCGGGGATTAATTCCCAAGTGCTTGAGTTTGGACTGGAGGGTAGTCCGCTTCAATCCGAGCCGTTGGGCGGCCCCGTCCGGGCCGCCGATTTGTCCGTGGCTTTCCCGCAAAGCGCGCAGAATGAGCTGGCGTTCGGCCGCCTTCAGAGTTTCATCCGCTCTTTTCTCCATCGGAATATTCAGTTCCAATTCGCTGAGTGGCGAGACCAGAACCGAGCCTTGGGTCAGAATCACCGAGCGCTCGATGAAATTCTCCAACTCGCGCACATTTCCCGGCCAGTCCCACCCCATGAGCGCGTCGATGGTTCTGGTAGGAATGCTGGTGATGGACCGTTTCATCCGGCGCGCGAATTTCTGTACAAAATGCTCCACGAGCAACCGGATGTCTTCCCGCCGTTCGCGCAAGGGCGGCACGCGGATTGGAAACACGTTCAGGCGGTAATACAAATCGCTGCGGAACTCATTCTCACGCACTCCGGCGACCAAGTTGCGGTTGGTGGCGGCAATCAAGCGAAAGTCGACCTTGATGGTCTGCATTCCACCGAGGCGTTCAAATTCCTGATCCTGCAAAACGCGCAAGAGCTTGGGTTGCAAGTCCAGAGGAATCTCGCCGATCTCGTCGAGAAAGAGCGTGCCCTTATCCGCCAGTTCGAGGCGTCCGATCTTCCTGCTGACGGCGCCAGTGAACGCCCCTTTCTCATTTCCGAATAACTCGCTTTCCAGCAGGCCGGACGGAATCGCCGCGCAATTCATCTTGATAAAACTGGTGTCCGCTCGCTGGCTCAAGCGGTGGATTGCCCGCGCCACCAATTCTTTCCCGGTCCCGGTTTCGCCGAGCAGGAGGACGGTGGCATCGCTAGCCGCGACTTTCGCCACATTCTCCATCACCTCCTGCAGGGCCTTGCTCCGGCCAATGATCTCCCCGAATCCGAGTTCGGTATCGATTTCCCGCTCGAGATAGACTTTTTCTTCCCGCAGCCTTTTCTGGGCCTCGCGCAAGGCTTCCGTGGCTTCCCGGAGTTCGGTCACGTCCATACTGGCGCCGGTGAGGCCGACGACCACGCCGGCCGCGTCAAAAACCGGTTCGATGGTGGTATCGAAGTAGTGGTTCCTGCCGCCGTGAGTGACCTGGACTTCATGCCGGAGTCCAACGCCGGTTTCCAGCACCCTGCGCCGGACTTTCGCGATCGCGTCCCCCTGCTCCCGTCCCCAGAACTCATGCAGGTCCTTGCCCATCATGTCACTCGACGGGTGCGAAAGGGTTGGATTGTAAACCCAGGTGTAGCGCAAATTCACGTCCTGGCTAAACACGGTAATCGGGGAATTCTTGATGGCCACCTGGAAGCGGACTTCGCTTTGTCGCAGGGCCTCTTCGGTGCGTTTCCGCTCGATCTCGGCCGCGGTTCGCGTCGAGAAAAGCTGCAGGATCGTCTCGGCGAATCTTGGGTTGGCCAGCGGCCGTTGGTACGCAGCGGCCATAATGCCAACCAGACGCCCTTGGGAATCGCGCAAAGAAGTTCCAACGTACCCCTCGACCTGCAACTGCTGCAGCACGAAGTCTCGCGGGAACCGCGCGACAACGCCGGAAACATAAGAGCACGTGCCCTGCTCCAGAACCTCGGCGCACGGACTATTCGGCAGATCGTAAAAAATGTTGTTGGCGAGTTCGCCTTTACTGCAGACTCCCAGGGTCCGCACCCTATCTTCATCTTTGCCATTTTCGCCTGCGATGAGTTCTCCAATATACGTGTGGTCGGCGGCCAGACACTTGGCGAGTTGCACCGCCATCGAAGTAAAGAAATTTTCGCTGCTGTTGGCCGGCACCTGCACCAGCGTGGAGATGGCTTCCTCGGAACGCTTGCGCTCGGTGATGTCCTCCATCAAGCCCATTTCCCAGCGGCGATGGTCTCCCTGGGTCCACATCCGGGTCACCAGAAGCCGAACCCAGCGCACCGATCCATCCGGACGGAGGTATCTTTTTTCCATCTCGTAATGGGCCAGCTTTTCCTCGGCCAGTTGTTGCAGATTTTCGATGTCGCGTTCGACATCGTCAGGATGCGTGATGCTTCTGACGTCGCTCCGCAGTAGTTCCTCCTGGCTGCGCCCGGTGATTTCGCAGAACTTCGGATTGACTTGCAGAAACTTGCCGGTAAGGGAATCGACCAGGGAAATGCCGAGCGGAGAGCGCTCGTAGACGGCGCGAAATCGCTCTTCACTTTCCCGTAGCGCTTTCTTGGCGGCGGTTTGTTCGGTGATGTCCTTGAGGATCACGGCAATGCGATCGACGCCCTGGGCGCCCTGGATGGGGAAGTACGAGACGGAAAGATGCCTCTCGCCCAGATTCGGATAATTATCTGTTTTCTGGTACCGGACGACTTTGCCCGTAAAGCTCTCATCGATCTTGTCCTTGACGAGGGTCGCGAAGAGATTCTTGTCGAGCACTTCCGACAAGGGGCGTCCGACCACCTGTTCGCTGCGCAAGCCGCGATACTGGAGGTACGCGTGGTTGGCCAGCACGTAGCGGTAATCGCGGTCGACGACCACGTACATTTCCTCCAGACCTTCGACCACCCTTTCATATTCCTGCTGCCGGGCCTCACTTTGTTTGCGCCCGGTGATGTCTTGCAAGACACAAGCGATGCGATCGACGCCGCCGGGTGCGGCGATGGGAAAGTAGGAGACGAAGATGTCTCTCTCGCCCAGATTGGGATAGCGGTATTTCATTTCGTACTGGACGATTTTTCCCGCGAAACACTGGTCCATTTTTTTCCTGATCAGATGGTCGAAGGTGCCGGGGTCGAGATTTTCCGCGACCGAATGCCCCACAACCTGTTCTTTTGTCAGACCGCGATAGAGCAGGAAGGCGCGATTGGCGAGCAGGTAGCGGTAGTTCCGGTCGACTACGACGATCAGTTCGTCCAACCCTTCCACGACTTGCTCGTATTCCCGCAGTTGCTGCTCGGCCCGTTTGCGCGCGGTGATATCGCGGGTCACGGTCACGCCGTACTTGCGGTCGAGTTGGACCTCGCGCAAGGTCACTTCCACCGGGAAGGTGGAACCGTCTTTTCGCCGATGGACTCTTTCGATGATGGCGAAGCCTCGCTCTTGCAATTGCCGGAGCACGTCGGCGCGGACTCTCTGGTCGAATTCCGGGGCGATGTCATAAACGGTCATGGACAGCAGTTCTTCGCGGCTGTAGCCCAGTTCCTGACAAGTTCTCTCGTTCATGTCGAGCAAACGCAAGGTTTCCGGCTCGACTACCTGGATGGCATCGTGGGTTTGGTCGAGGAGGGTGCGGAAAAGAGTCAGGTCGCCCAGCATGCGCTCGCGTTCCTGCGCCACTTTCAGCAACTCCTGGTTCGTCAGACGGAGCGCTTTTTCTGCCCGCACCCGCTCGGTGACGTCGTGGGCGATGGTTCGCACAATCGGCCTCGCCACGCCTTCGCGGCGCAGGGAACTTCGATATTCCCAGGTTCGCCGCTCGCCGGCGCGGGTTACGACTGTCATCAACCCCCGGCTCTCCCCGGTGCGGGCGATCTCGCGCAGGTAGTCATCGAACTCGCCGCGAAACTGGGGATCGATACAGTCGCGCAGCGGTCTTTGCAGCATCTCTTCGACGCTGTAACCCAGCAGACGGGCCGGAACGGGGTTCACGGAGAGCAAGCGGCCTTCGAGGTCGTGAATGGAGAGGAGAATGTGGCTGTGCTCAACCAGGTCGCGATACCAGTCCTGGTTTTCTTCGAGAGCCAGCCGGATCGTATCCCACAGGACGGTTGTTTCCTCTTGGTAATGGTGATTATGATCCTCAGCGTGCGATGCCATGGCTCACACTCCTAAAACCAGCCGGGAATCTCGTACTCGACAGACGGCCGGGCCGGGTTGCAGCGCAGGCGAGATTCCTGGTCCAGCTTGTTCGGAAGAACCGATTCTATCGCCTGCCCTCCGCTTGTCCTCGTACGATACGCTCATTGCGCCTAGTTTTTCCCGATCGAGGCCCTCGAACTTGGCCGAGAGTTTAGCAGAATATCGTTTTTTCCGACACATTTGGATGCTCCTGCCGGCGGAGTCGGCAGCCTAGTCTGCTAGACTTCCCAGTTTGCTTTTTGCGCGGACCAGAATCGAGGTGACGATAATGATAATGACGGCGATTCGGCGGGTGGGAGTGATTGGGGCGGGCACCATGGGCAACGGCATTGCCCACATGTTCGCGGGTTGCGGGTTTAGCGTGGTGCTCTGCGATGTGGAGCCGCGCTTTCTGGAGCGGGGGCTGGCGACGATTGGGAAGAACCTGGATCGCGAAGTAGCCAAGAACAAGATTACGGCGGACGACAAGGTGGCCACGCTGGGGCGGATTACGGCGGTAGTGGAGCGGGCGAAACTCGCGGAATGCGAATTGGTGATCGAGGCGGCGACGGAGAAGTTTGAGATCAAGGCGGAGATTTTTCGCGAACTGGATCGCATCACGAAGCCGGAGGTAATTCTCGCCTCCAATACGTCCTCGATTTCGATCACGAAGATTGCGGCGCTGACGGGGCGGGCCGATAAGGTTATCGGGATGCATTTCTTCAATCCCGTGCCGGTGATGAAGCTGGTCGAAGTGATTCGCGGGCTGGCGACGTCGCAGGCGACGTTCGAGACAGTGCGCGATCTGGCGGTGAAACTGGAGAAGACCGCGGTGGAGGTGAATGACGCTCCGGGCTTTGTGTCAAACCGGGTGCTGATGCCGCTGCTGAATGAAGCCATGTTCGCGGTCATGGAGGGGGTGGCCACGGCCGAGGCGGTGGATGAGGTGTTCAAGCTGGGGATGGCGCATCCCATGGGACCGCTGACGCTGGCCGACTTTATTGGACTCGACGTTTGCCTGGACATTATGCGCGTGTTGCAGGATGGCTTGGGCGATCCGAAATACCGGCCGTGTCCGCTGCTGATCAAGATGGTGGATGCGGGCTGGCTGGGACGCAAGAGCGGGCGCGGGTTCTATCAGTATTCGTGATTAAGATGGAGACATGACGACAAGCCCGGGCGGGATTCTTCCTGAAAGAAAATCTGGCGGCGACGCTTTCTACTATCTGCTGGCGGCCATGTCGGGAGCGGCGGCGGGATGGCTGGACATCAAGGTTGGCGACCTGCTGCTAACCGCGATGGTGGTGCTGACGGCGAACATGCTGCTGGGATTTCTGAGTCCGCGGCGGCCGTGGCGGTGGGTCGTGCTGGTGGGCGTGTTCGTGCCGGTGGTGGAATGGCTGGCCTATTATTTTCTTTCGGAGAAGCCGGAGCGGGCGCAGGTCTACGAATCGTTTCTGGCGTTCGTGCCAGGAATCGCGGGCGCCTTCGGGGGGGCCATGGGACGGGGCGTGGTGGACAACCTGTTTCCGAAAAAGTGAGGAAGTAAAGATCGTTTTTGTCGCCCGGCCGTCCCCTCGAAGGTACCGACTGCCGAAAAAGTGTTCTCGTTTCCACAGCCGCAGGGGGTAAGCTACGGCTATGGGAGTGACGGTATCGGTGCTGGCGAGCGGCAGTCGAGGGAACTGCTCGCTGGTGGCGACGAGTACAACGCGCATTCTGGTCGATGCCGGTCTCTCCGGCCGCGAGACTTTTAAGCGGCTGCGGGCGGTTGGTCAGCGCACGGAGGAAATTTCGGCCATCCTGATTACGCACGAGCACTCCGACCACGTTGCGGGACTGCAGCGACTGGCGACCAAGCTGAAGGTGCCAGTGTTTATCACGGCGCCCACGCATCAGGCGTGGAGCCGGGCGGTGCGCGACAGCAATCCCGAGAACGGTAAGGGTGTTCCCGAACTGCCGAAGGCGGAACATTTTAGCGCCGGGCGCGGTTTTTGCGTGGGGGATATCGAGGTGATGCCGTTCACGATTCCTCACGACGCCGCGGATCCGGTGGGGTTTACGTTTCGCGCGGAAGGGGTGAAGATCGGGTTTGCCACCGACCTGGGTTATATGCCGGCCAGCGTACGGAACCATCTGCGCGGCTGCAGCGTATTAGTGATGGAATCGAATCACGATGTCGAAATGCTGCGTCAGGGGCCATATCCGTGGTCGGTGAAGCAGCGCGTGATGAGCCGGGTGGGGCATCTGTCGAATGAGGCGCTCGCCGAATTCTTTTCGAGCGATTATGATGGGGGAGCTGAATACGTAATTCTGGCTCATTTATCGGAACAGAACAACCATCCCGAAATCGCTCGCGCCGCGGCGGAACAGGCACTCGGCGTCCGTCCGGGGCTGTGGCACAATCGCGTGCTGCTGGCAACCCAGGCGGAAGTTCTCGAATCCATCCGGTTGTAACCCCTTATGAGTGAGTGCGTGGACCCGATGGTGGGGAAAATCCTGGCAGGCTGGCGGTACGATATTTCCGGCCTGGCGCCGGAGATGCGCGGGGATTACGAACTGCATTTTGCCGCGTGCGAGCGGTGCCGCAGCCGCCAGAAGCTGAACCGCATCATCGATATCTCGCTGATTGTGCTGGCGTCGGCATCGGCGGCAGTATTTTTGCTGGCGTTTGCGGTGATCCGGTATTTTGGGCCGCGCCATGCTTTCTGGCTGGAGGTGGGGGCGCTACTGGGCTTCGCCCTTTCGGCATTGATCTGGTTAATCGTAGCGGTTGCGACTCCGGCGCCGATGGTGATGGTGGATGTGGCCCGGCTGGGAGCGCGGCACGTTCACGACCGGCTGCCGGCGGAGATTCGCGAAAAGCTGCCGGAAGAGATACGGGTGAAGCTGACCGGATCGTAATAGCGGCCGCCGCCGTTAGTAACCTCGCGTGTGAAGACACTCCCTCCGCAGTAGTCGATGGCCAGTATCATTGGGAATCAAGCGCAATCAGGAACTCTATCTTTCACGAGTATTTTGGCGCGTGGGGAGTGAAATGTGCGGGCGCTCTTCCTCGGTGTTGTTGTCATCCAATTGCTGGTACTGAGCGCGGCGGGACAGGCTCCCGTTCCGGATGTTCCTGGAGTTCATGTTTTCGGCGGCCTCGGTGTTTCGGGGGCAGAAGATCAGGCAGACCGGAGAACCGATTTGCCGAACATGGATATGCCGGGCATGAACATGGATATGGAAATGCCGCCGCGCGCGCCCGCGTGGATGCCGTCGCTCCACGTCAGTTCGGGTACGGGATGGCAACCGGCGGCGACGTTGGATCATGCCTGGATGAAGTCGTCCGGGGCGTGGGAGGTAATGGCGCATGGGGTCGTGTTTGCCGATTACAACCAGTCGGGCGGTCCACGCGGCGCGGGCAAGGCCGAGTCGGTGAACTGGCTGATGCTGATGGAACAGCACAGGCTGGCAAGCGGCACTCTTCTGTTTCGAGAGATGTTTTCGGCCGAGTCGCTGACGGCGCCGCATCCTGGATTTCCCGAGCTCTTCCAGACAGGCGAAACCTATCACGGGCAGCCGCTGGTCGATCACCAGCATCCGCATAACGTATTCTCCGAACTCGCGCTCGATTACACGCTGCCCATCGACGATGAGGTTTCCTGGCTGTTTTACGGCGCAGCGGCGGGTGAGCCGGCGCTGGGGCCAGTCGCTTTCATGCATCGCGCCTCGGCATCGGAATTGCCGATGGCCCCGTTGTCTCATCATTTGCAGGATTCCACTCACATCAGCTTTGGAGTGCTGACCACGGGAGTGGTGGTTGATCGTTTGAAGATCGAAGGCTCGGTGTTCAACGGCCGCGAGCCCGACGAAAGGCGGTATACGATTCAGTTTGCGCCACTCGATTCGTGGTCGGCGCGGGTGAGCGTTGCCGCCAGTCCGAAGTGGACGGCGCAGTACAGCTATGGGAGGCTGGAACGACCGGAGGCGCTGGAACAGGGCAGCCAACGCCGGCAGACGGCTTCGGTGGAATATGTACGGCGGTTTGCCAACGGCTCCTGGGCAACGTCGGTAGTCTGGGGGAGAGTGCACAAGTTGTTGGATGACCACAGCCTGAACGGCTACTTGCTGGAGACGACGGCCAATTTCAAGTTGCGCAACTATGCCTTCTCGCGGATGGAACTGGTCGACAAGGACGAGTTATTTCCGGGCAACCCATCGCTTCCGAGCTATCGCATCGGAGCCTACACGTTTGGCGGCGAGCGCGACCTCATCCAGAGGCGGCAGGGGCAGCTAGCACTGGGCGCGGATTTTACGTTCTATTCGAAGCCGTCAAGCCTGGACTCCGCCTACGGAAATAACCCAGTCTCGTTTCAGATTTTTCTGAGGGCGCGTCCCGCATTGAGCCATCACGACCACTAGCCAGGATGGCTACGGATTCGCTTGCCAGAGGGGTTGGCCGCCGAGGGAATGATAGAAACCCCATAGGGCCAGAGCGACGACGCTAAGCAGGGCAAACATCGTGGTGCCGAAGTACCACGCCGAGATGTCTCCGGTGAAGGGCACATTGGCGAGCATGTCGACTGTAAAGATGGCGCAGGCCAGCGGTACCAAGCCGAAACGATAGACGATGAGGGCGAGAATCAGATAGACCAAAACCGCAGTCACAGCCGCGACGGCCATGTGATCTTGTCCCAGAGTCTTCACCGCCGTAAAGATCAAAACAAAGGCGGAGGTCGCGAGCCAGTCGCGCTTCAGCAGTAGTTTGAAAACGAGGAACAGGAAGAAAAATTCCAGTGTGGCGATGATCGACAACGGCAGTTGAGAAATCCACATGCCAAGGCCAGCGCGGGCGCTGACGAGATAGCCGCTGCTGAGCAGGGCGGGAGCATCGCCCAATTTCATGGTAACGAGCGTGTTGACCTTGAAGATGGCGACCCAGACTACGCCGAGGAGCACACCGAGGACGATGTCGCGCCCGACCAGAGGGTCGCGCGCCTGGCCGGCCAGCAGGCGGCTCCAGGAAATGATGGCATGGGGCCAATAGCGGCGGACGTAAGGTTCGAGCGCGAGATACAGCACAAAAATCAGAGTTGACAGGAACAGCGATGTGGCGAGGGCGAGAATCATGAGCCCGAAGGTTTCAAAACCGGGAACCAGGTGACTGAGCAGCAACCAGCGCACGATCAGGAGTCCAAACGCGATTGTGGAGAGGCGGAGGGCGCCGTGAAGATCGCCGCGCCCCTGACGGTAGTTGCGGCGCGCCAGGAAGACGCCGCCCACGATCATCGACGCGAGAATCAACAGCAGAATGATATTGCCGGCTTTTTTTCCGGCTGAATCGGGCGGCGCCTGCATGCGCGGGGGCTGGGTCCAGTCCCCGAGCAAGCGGAAGAATACAGGTTTGCCCTGAAAGGCGGCGGCTTCGATGCGCAGCGGCAGCTCGGAACCAGGCCACTTCCCGGTCCAAGCGGCGCGCGCATCCGAGGAGGCGAGCGAGTTCCATGTAGGCTGCGCGGGTTGGAATTGCGCGGGATCCAGATCGGCTGCGCTGAACAGCCGATTCCAATCGAAGGCGTCGGTCGTGGCGGCGGATGGGCTGACCACTTCCGGCGGGATCGCCTCAAACAGGATCAGCCTGCCCTGGGGATCGAGTTGCACTCGAACCATGCCGGAGAGAATGGGAGGCGGATCGCTCCAGCCCATGACACCTGGCGTCAGCAGCAAATCGTGATAGTCGGATGCCACCATGTTGTCGGGACTCTGCCGGTAAAGAAACGTGAGCAGGCTGGGCCGGGAGCGCAGAATCCTGTCCCACTGCGGCCGCGGCGTTTGATGCTTCTCGACGTACTTCACAAAGTCGTAGTCGTAATCGAAATCGAAAAAGCTATCGGCGGGCCGGCCCTCGTATCCCAGGTGAAGAATGGTGTCGCGAGCTTTCTGGGCCAGCACCTCGGGCGAGAGTTCCAATCCCATCTGATCGAGCCCGTTTTGCCGGATGGTAAGGTAGAGCGCGCCCGCCAATCCGATCAGAATCGCCAGCAGACATGCGATCGCGACGCGTGGAGCCAGTCCCGCGGTTGCGCCGGCTGCCGCCACCATCTGGGGCGAAGGCGTTTCGCCGGCTGCCAAAGCGGCGGCGAGAGGATCTCCGCCGGGAAGCGCTCCAACGACGCTGAGCGCGGATACCGGACGCAGGCGGGGTTCCGGTTCAAGACAACGCAGAATGATGCGCTCGATGGCGGGGTCGAGGTCTTTCACTACCGATGAAGGCTTGCTGGGGGACGACGCCTTTCCGCCGCGGACCAGCGCGGTGAGCGCCTCCGCGGTAAAAGCACGTTTGCCAGTGAATACCTCGTAAAGGACAAGGCCGAGCGAGTAGAGATCGCTTTGGGCGGTGACTTCCTTGCCCGCGAGTTGTTCGGGCGCCATGTAGGCTGGAGTTCCGCTGCGGATATCGGCGCCATGAATCTGGTCGGTGAGTCCGGCGAGGCCGAAATCGGTCATTACCACCTGGCCGCGGCCGTCGAGCATGATGTTGGCGGGTTTCAGATCGCGATGCAGGACGCCTCGGGCATGGGCGGCGGCTAATCCGGCGCAGAGCTGGCGGGCAATGTCGAGGGCTTTGTCCTGGGGCAAGCGGCCAATCCGGCGGAGCAGGGAAGCCAGATCTTCGCCGTCCACATATTCCATGGTGAAAAAAGTGTGGCCATCGACTTCGCCGACGTCGTACACGCGACAGACATTGGGATGGGAGACGCGGCGCGCGATGCGCACTTCATTGCGGAAACGTTCGAGCAGGCCTTCGTCGCGGGATGCCTGTTCGGGCAGGAACTTAAGGGCGACCGGCTGGCCGAGAGTAAGGTCATCGGCGCGATATACCTCGCCCATGCCGCCTTTTCCGAGCAGGGCGATGATGCGGTAACGGCCGGCCAGCAGGCGTCCGGGAAGGAAACGGCCTTCGCTGAGCGAAAATGCCGCGGAACTGGGCGGGCGCAGGGACGACGATGAAGACGAGGCCGGACGCTGCGGAAGCGGCGATCGAGGAGCGGCGAATTCCAGAGTCGCAACATTGTCGGAGTCGATTTTGGGGGTGGAAGCCCTGGGGGCAGGGATTTTGGAATCGGCGATGGTCGCGTCGGCGTCGGGTGACGATGCCGGGGCCGAGGTCAGAGTGGCGTCATCCGATCCTGCTCCTGCCGGGATACCCATTTGCGCGCCACAGGCGGAGCAGAAGCGGCTGGCAATCGGCACTTCAGCGTTACAGCCTGGGCAACGGGACATGAATTACTCCGGCGATAGTGTAACCCGTCTCAGGCGGAAGACGGCCAGCAGCCGGGTGAAAAATCGGAACCTCCATCAAATGACGTTGTTTATGATGCGCCGGTTAGAGAGAGAAGGGCGGACCGGGGTTTGGCGTATCGATTTGGCGCGCAGATTCGGTTGACCGGCGGACAGGTTCACGATAAAGTTTGATGATAAGGGTCAGCTTGCCTCCCCGCCCCGTTGTGGTTCCGGATTTCATGCCTGTCACATATCCCCAATTCGCTTTTCCGAGGTTCGCGGTGGTGAAACTTGCGGTCCTGTTTCTTGCGTTGGCCAGTCTCGCCTGGGCGGCGGCGCCGCAATTTTCGGGGCAGAAGCGCATTGGTCTGACCAGCGGCGACCAATGGGAACCGGCGGTTGCGGCCGATGGTTCGGGGCGGATTTACGTGCTTTATCCACATTACGGGAACGTGCCCGATTGCAAGGACTGCCGCGTGCCGACCATGCTGTTGCTGGCGAGCAACGATAACGGCAAGACCTGGCAACCGCCGCACGTGATGCTGGAGACGGGATCGGGGCAATTTGACCCGCAGATTACGGTTGACCCGGCGGACCGGCGTACGCTTTATGCGGCGTGGCTGCAAAACGATAAGCGCGTAGTCATGCTGGCCAAGTCGGTAGACGGCGGCGCGACCTGGTTCTTTACGATTGCCGTGCGCAGCGAGGAAGAACTGGATAAGCCGGCGCTGGCAGTGCGCGGCCAGAGCGTTTATGTAGCGTTCAATCATGAAGAAGAGATATGGGTTGCGGCCTCCCAGGACGGAGGCCGGAGCTTTACGTGGGCGCGGGTGAATACGGAAAGCCGTCCAGGATGGTCGTTGCTGGGAGCGGCAACCGTCGACACTGGAGGCAACGTTTATCTGGCTTGGGCGTCTTACTCCAAGGCAGGAGGGGCGCGGGGCGCCGTGAACCTGTATGTTGCCAGGTCGGCGGATGCGGGCAAAGGCTGGAGCACCACTCTGCTGGATGTTTCCGCGGCGGCGCCGGATTGCAAGAACGAAGATTGTGGCGAGGCATTCCTGGGCGCGCAGGTGGCGCTCGCGTCGGATGCGGTTGGAACTCTATATGCGCTCTGGAACGCGGGCACGGCGCCGCTGGGACCGCAACGCATTTACTTCTCGTCATCGACCAACGGCGGCGAGAACTGGCTGCCGAAGGTCAGCGTTTCGTATGCCGAATCGGGCGTGGAACATGCCTTTCCGGCTATCGTCGCGGCCAATACAGGCGACGTCCGCATCGCCTGGATGGATCAACGCAACTCTCCCTTTTGGAATACTTACTATCGTAGTTCAAGCAATGGCGGCGCGACTTGGGGAGAAGAGATGCGGATCTCCGGCTACGTGCCGGGATATCGTTATATCGGCAAGGCAGGTTTCCGTTTCCCCTTCGGCGATTATTTCGGACTCGCCATCGACAACCACGGGGACACGCATGTGGTGTGGGGCGAGGGATTGAACTATCAGTCGCCCGGTTCGATCTGGCATGCTGCGGGACGATAGGAAGATTTTCTGGTGGATAGGCGGCTAGCCGCGTCCCGCACTTCGCGAATAGGCAGGATCTCGGGCGGTGTTGTGAGCACGATTTATCTGATTCGGTAAATCATCCTGCGCTCGCTCAGCGCCATGCCGCGCAAATTTGCAGCTGTCTCTGTCTGGTCACGACGCTACCTGGTTCCTTTTTGCGTCCGCCGCGCGTTCCTCTGGTCGCCCGCGGTCGGCGGCGTGTACTTCCACAGGTCGCTCAACAAGTATCCTGGGTGGCCAGTAGTTCCCTGGTCCTCGCCGCCGAAGAGCCAGATATTCCCAGAATTGTCGATCCAGGTTGCGGCGCTATCTCTCCCTCCGGGATCACCCGGCATTCCTATCGCCTCGTAAACGGCCGGCTGGAAGGTGGCGTTCGACCCGCCTATCCACGTCCATTCGCTGCCGTTGTAGTTCCACACATCTCCGAGAGATTGGTCGAAGTCTTCGATGGCACCTTCACCGAAGCCGCCGAACATCCAGAAATTGCCCTTTGCATCAACCCAACTCACGCCACTACCCCAGCCCCTGGCCCCTGGAATGTTGCTCGCCGCTGGCACTCCCAGCGTGCCATAAATTCCAGGTTGTTCGTTAATCTCCGGACCGCCCATCCAGGTCCATTCGCCGCCGCTATACCTCCACAAGTCACTCTGCGAACCAACTGTGTTGTATCCCACGCCTCCAAAGAGCCAAATATTTTGACTCGAATCGAGCCAGACAACCGGGTTGATTCGAGATCCTGGAGTGTTCTCTGGAGCAGGTACGCCCAATGTGCCATACACCGCCGACGGACTAATGACATCCGAGCCACTTACCCATGTCCATTCTCCAGCGCTGTACTTCCAAAGATCTCCGTATACGCCATTCGGGGGGCCGAGCCCACTGTTGCCTCCATAGAGCCAGAAATCGCCAGCCTGATCGACCCACGCTGTCGCAGACTCACGTGAAGGAGGGACATTCGCTGCCGATGCTACTCCCTGCGTGCCATAAGTTCCGGTCCCGAATGGAGTGTTTGGCCCCCCTATCCACGTCCACTCCCCGCCGCTGTATTCCCAGAGATCGTTAAATTGGCCACTGCATGCCACCGGACCGGGGCCGCATCCGTTGCCGGTGAAACGTCCGATTCCGCCAAAGAGCCAGAAGTTTCCAGACTTGTCGGTCCAGGCCGCGGAGCCATCGCGCGCTCCTGGATAATTTCCTGGCGCGGCTACGCCTTGCGTCCCATAGGTGGCCGGCTGACTGACCACGTTCGATCCGCCCACCCAAGTCCATTCTCCCGCACTGTATTCCCACAGATCGCCGAGGTCGTTGTTTGCACCGGTCGAGTCATAACCCGACCCCCCATACAACCAGAAGTTACCCGCCGCATCGGTCCAGGAGACGGCCGCGGTCCTGGCTCCCGGATTGTTGCTGGGAGAGGCCACGCCCATGGTTCCGTAGACGCCAGCCTGATTCGAAGTGTTCGTGCCGCCCACCCACGTCCAATTATTGTTGCAGTTGACTTGAACATTCGTGACGTCGGCGAAAGCAGTTCCACTTCCGTCGATCACCAGACATGCCTGCGCGGGAGTGGCAGGCTGAGCAAAAACGGTGACTGCGTAGCTGCCGCCATACGCGATCTGCGTCGGGAAGGTAAAAGGTCCATTTTGGCTGACCGGCAAGTTGTCGCCGCTATTATCCTGCAACACCAATCCTTTGCCGCTGAGCCCGGCGATCGTTCCACTAATGGTGCTGGAACATGCAACTTGCACATTCGTGACGTTGGCCGTAGCGGTCCCGCTGCCATTGGATACGGTGCAGGTTTGAGTCGGATTCGATGGCTGCGTCAGAACTGTGACTGCAAAAGTGGCCCCGAGATCAACCGGGTTGGTAAACACGAAGCTTCCGTTCGCGATGATCGTGAGGTTATTACCGCCATTATCCTGCAACACCAACCCCGCCCCCACCAGGCCAGAAACAGTGCCGCCGATGGTGTATGCGGTCGTGGTGCAGACGACGGTTATGTTTGTTACATTCGCGGTAGCGATTCCGCTGCCGTTCGTGACGGTGCAAACCTGAACCGGGTTCGATGGCTGCGTAAGAACGGTAACGTCGTAAGAGCTGTTCTTGGCAATCGGCGAGGTCAGCGCAAACGCACCATTCGCAGTTACGGGACTGTTGTTGGCTCCATTATTTTGCAAAATGAGTCCCGAGCCCGCCAATCCCGAAACGGTGCCACCCAGGGAAAATAGGGTTGCCGATTCGTTATTCCCGCCTCCGCCACATCCAGCCCACGCCAGTAAAAGGATACAAAGGACCGAGGAGTTCACGAGGCGGACTGGCAGGCAAAACGCAGGCCGATAGGCGCGAACGAAGGGGTTGGGCGTAGAACCTCCCTGATGAGACGACGTGCGATTGTAGCTGGCCTAACAGATTGGTTCAATGGAACACGTCACACGCGGATGTGAGCGGCTATTCTTAAACCTGGGACGAAGGACAGCTTTCCTGACGGCAGAAGGGTAGGCAAGTTTGCGGCGCGAGGCGTGTGGCGGGGCAAAAACGACGCTGAGCCTGTCACTGGCATAATGTCGCCAATTCGCTCTTGCCCTTTCTGCACAAAGGCGGCCCAAAAATTGAGCGGGCATTCGCTGTTTTGTTCACGACAGGTTCATTGGCGAGTGACCTCCCGTTCTAACGTCGCACGGCGCGACGTTAGAACGGGAGGGTTTGACTACTCAAGTTTGACTACTCAGTGCATTTTTTGTTCGCAACCCCTGTGCCCGTAATTGGCACCTGGAACGTGCCGCCGCTGGTCGGGATGTTCAGCGTCGCTGATTCCGATGCGTCTTCGGAGGGACTAAATGTGACAGCGATGGTGCAGTGTTTCCCGGCATCAAGGGTTGGGCGGCAGTATTCGTGGTAAGTGAAGTCGTTGGGATTTCCAGTAACGTCGATGAACGACAAAGCGCCAATCTGCGCTTTCGTCGAAGCATTGTTGGTCAAGGTTAGAACTGCTTTCTTCGTTTGGCACTGTTTGACGTTGCCGAAATTTACGCTGGCCGGGGAGACGGTTAACGACGCCGCGACGAAATTCGCGGTTACGCTTTGCGGCCCGGTCATAGTCACCGTGGTCGAGGCGCTGTTGGCGTTGGCCACGTTGCCCGTCCAGTTGGAGAACGCATAATTCGGGTTCGGCGTCGCGCTCAGGTTCACGATTGTGTTCGGAGCATAGTACGTGCCCGATGCAGGCGCGACGGTTCCGCCATTGGTTGGATTGGCCGCCGTGGTCAGCAGGTAGCTGGTGTTGAAGGACGCAGTGTAGCCGGTCACGTTGGCCGAGGCGGTCACCTGATGAGAAATTGCGCCGCCGTCAGACCAACTGCTCCACGTATATTGCGTGCCGCCTGACCCTTGCGGTGAAGTGGTAGCGATGGTATGCGAGGAGGCAATCGTCCAGGAGACGACGACGGGCGAGGCTTGAGCCGAGCCGCCGTCCACCGAAACCAGCAGTCCTGACGGGCTGGTGGCGACGGTGACGTTGACGCTGCTCTGATTCACTACCTGGCCGCCGTTCAGCGAGCCCGTGCCTTGCGCGTTGTTCGTGTCGCCCGAGTAGACGGCCGTAACCGTGTGTGCTCCCGGAGACAGGGTCGAGGTCGTGCCCGAAGTGGCCGTGCCCGACGCCAGCGTCGCCGGCGATCCGAATGCGCCGCCGTCGATATTGAACTGCACGCTACCGGTGGGACTCGCCCCGGTCACTGTCGCCGTAAAGCTCACTGCCTGTCCGTAGACCGAAGGATTCAGGCTGGAACTTACCCCCACCGTCGGCACCGCGATGCCGACGGGAACCGGCGCCGATGGAATGCCGTTCGCGATGACCACTAAACTGCTCGCGCCCAATTCGATATTCGCCGGGACGGTAAAGTTCGTGGAGACCGAAACGCCCGGCGCCACCGACCGGTTGCTGATGTTAAACGTGCGGCCGTAAAAGACGTGACCGGTCGCGGAATTCGTGATCTGCACGATCGGATAGTTAGTCGCCGCTTGTACGTCGTCGCCGAAATATGCGCCCTGCGTCAAGCCGTTCAGCTGCGTTCCGGTGATGGTATAGGTGGTTCCAGGGTAAACGCTGGAGGGCGAGGTAGAAATCACAGGAGCCCAACTGGGATCGGGAGAACCGGTCGGGGTATAGAACTCGGGCTGGTCGAGACCTACGGTGGTGAGAATCTGGCCATTGGGTAGGACGAGAAAGTTGTAGTAGGAGGAACCCACATAACTCCCACCGAAATCGTCGGCCACCTGATTGATGGCATTGAGGGTAGTGAATTCAAAAAAATGGGTCGGCTTTTCGAAAGCCCCAGTATCGGCCGCAAACAGGATGTTCCCATTCGGCAAGACCGCCGCCGGAGCATCGGCAAGGTCGCATTGAGTGGTCCCGTTGGATCCGCACACCTCTGGTACGTTGGGGCCGGCGCTCCAAACGCCAGTGGTCGAGTCGTAGATCCCAGTAGGATCCGCGTCACCAGTGCAGCCCGTGTTGCCGCCGAATTGGACCACGGTTCCATCCGGCCGAAGCGGAGCCGGCCCGATTTCGTAGTTGCCGCAAGCATACGGATCGACGAGCGAAACCACCGAATTGCCGGCACTGCTCCAGGTGCTGGTCGTAGGATTGTATTGCTCGGCGTTGGTGGGATCCGGGCCGGTGCAGGATCCACGGCCGCTGCAACCCGTCCAAATATCGACCGTCAACACGTTCCCGTTGGGCAGCAGCGTGTAACCTTGTTCATCCTGGAAATTACTTCCCGCATTGGGCGCTCCCGTGCTGGTCCAGGTCAGGTTCGTGGCGTCAAACAGGGCATCGAGATCCGGATCGTAGGCGCAACAGGCGGCGAGCAAGAATGTGCCGTCAGCCAGCACCGTGCTCTGGGCGTCACCGATGGCCAATGGATACTGTACCCACCCGGCTCCGGGTGGTGCCGATACGGGTGTCCAGGTGTTAGCCACCGGGTCGTAGATCGCTCCTACCGGAAGACCGTCGTCGGGGCCGTTGGACTCACCGCCCATGACGATGACCCGGCCATCGGGCAGCACGGCGGAGGCGAAATTGAGCGGGGAATACTGTATTTCGACCCAGCGGTCGACGTTATAGAATACCGGCAGCGTCGCAATCTCAGTCCATGTCCCGTTCACGTAGCTGCCGGTGATGTCGGGCGTCAACTTGTACCACTCCCCTGACAGCGAGGGGCTGCAGTCGATGGCGATCACTGTCGCGTCGGTCAACAACAACGGGTTGCATATCGGTGTGCCGTTCGTCACAGCGGGCCCGAGCTGCCAGGTCCCGCCGAAGGCAGGCGAAGCCTTCTTTTTGGAAGGCCGCGCAGAGTTAGCCGATCGTTGTTTCCATTGCGCAAGAAATTGGCCCCGCGCCGCCAGCTTGTTCTCTCGCCGTTGCGCCTTGGAGTAAGCCATTGCCGGCCGGCTCGGCGCGATGGTCGCGGCGCCCGATTGGGTGGTTGGTTGGGCCGCATTGGGGTCGGCATCCTGGCTGGGAGCGGTTTGGGCGGAGCCCATCGCCGCCGCCAGCAAAACCACCACGCAGAGTAGGGACGAAAACGAGAACTCGGATTGACGGCTCATGGACACTCCTTTGAAATTCCCACAGAGAGGGCCCGACAATCCCGGCCCGGAAAACGTGCGAGCACTTTCCCCCACAATCGAAGATCACTCAATGGATGGAGGGTGAAAGTTAGGTGACTTTCAGGTGAGTAGTTAACTCTATGTAAATGCAGAAGTTTCAGGTGCCTTTTCCAAGAAGGGATGGTAAACTCCGTGCTGGGCAAGGGTATTGGGCTTGCAGCTACGTTCTCGAAATTTCCGGTTCGGCCCGTTTGAAGTTGACACGGGAGAGCGGGAGCTCACCAAACACGGGACCCGAATAAGGCTCCAGGGCCAGCCCTTTGTGATCCTGGAAATTCTGCTCGCCCGCGCGGGCAAGGTGGTCACGCGGGATGAGATTCGGGAGACGCTTTGGCCCTCCGACACCTTCGTCGACTTCGAGCACGGGCTCAATACCTCGGTCAAGAAGCTGCGACAGGTGCTGTGCGATTCGGCCGACGACCCTTCGTATATCGAGACGGTACGCGGAGTAGGTTACCGCTTCATCGCTCCGGTGGAAGAGGAGTTGGAAGAGACCGGGTCGCCAGCCGGTTTGGACGGAGCGCCGGAACAGAACGACCCGGTTGCGATCGCCAGTGAGACGGTGGCGGAAGTACCAGCGGCAGCGTCACTGACATTGCCATTGCCCACTGCACAAACCACACATCTGCATCTGAGGAAGGCCGGGGTTTTCGTTCTGGCCGCCGTTGTTGTTTTGCTGGCGGCGGGCGCTCTTCTCTTTTATAGGCAGCGCGTGAACCGGCAAAACAGTCTGACGGAAAATGACACCGTCGTTCTCGCCGATTTTGACAACAGCACGGGCGATGCGATCTTCGATGAGACGCTGAAGACGGCGCTCAATCTCTCGCTGCGGCAGTCGCCGTTCCTCAATGTGCTCTCCGACAGAAAAGTCGCGAAGACCTTGCAATTAATGACTCGCCCCGCGGGCACGAAACTCACTCCCGAGCTGGCCCGCGAACTTTGCCAGCGCGCCGGGAGCAAAGCCTACATTGCGGGCGCGATTGGCAGCTTGGGCAAGCAATATGTACTGGCGCTGGAGGCAGTCAACTGCCGGAGCGGGGAGTCTTTGGCGCGAGAGCAGGTGACGGCTGCGTTCAGAGATCAGGTGCTGGCCGAACTGGGCGTGGCGGCGTCGAAGCTGCGCTCGAAGTTGGGTGAATCGCTGGCCGGCGTGCAGAAGTTTGATACTCCACTTCCGGAGGCGACGACGTTTTCGCTGGAAGCCTTGCAAGCCTTCAGTTTGGGCAGAAAAGTCCTGAACGAGAAAGGCCCGGCGGCGGCCTTGCCTTACCGACAACGCGCCATCGAAATCGATCCCAACTTTGCCATGGGCTACCTGGTCGTGGGCGACAGCTACATGAACATGAGCGAGCCTGGCCGGGCGCGAGATTACTACGCCAAGGCATTTCAGCTGCGGGAACATACCAGCCAGTGGGAAAGACTGGCGATTCTTGCCGCCTATTATTCGGTCGGAACCGGAGAGCTGGAAAAGGCAGTCCAAACGTATCTGCAGGAGATCGAAAGCTATCCCCGGATCGACTCAGCCTATGGCAATTTGGGCTCGGTGTATTCGGAGCAGGGCAGGTATGAGAAAGCCCTAGAGGTCACGAAAGAAGCGGCGCGCCTTGCGCCCGACACCGTTTCATGGCGTGAGAATATCGGCAACAACGAGCTCGCGCTGCAGCGTTTCGACGAGGCGCGAAAGGCGCTCAACCAAGCGCAGGCGCTAAAGCTGGACGATTACATTCTTCACAATGCGTTCTATGGCGTGGCCTTCCTCGATGCGGACTCGGCGGCGATGGCCGAACAACAGCGCTGGTATGCCAGCCGACCTGAATACGAGAACTTTGGATTGGCGCTGGCATCGGACACCGAGGCGTACGCGGGTCATCTGCGCAAGGCGCGAGAGCTGACGAAGAAGGCGGTCGCGACGGCCATCCGGGCCGACAGCAAGGAGAACGGCGCAATCTGGCAGGTTAATGCCGCGGTGACCGAGGCGGCTTATGGCAACGCAGTGGAAGCGCGACGGTTGGCAGAAGAAGCCTTGAGGCTGGCACCGGCGAGTCAAAGCGTCGAGAGCGAAGCCGCTCTTGCCTTGGCCATGGCGGGAGACACGAAACGCGCAAAATTTCTGGCGCAAGACCTGGCGCAACGTTTCCCGCTGGATGATCAGATGCAATCGGTCTGGCTGCCGGCGATCCGGGGGCAGTTGGCGCTCGACGAGAAAAATCCAGTTGCAGCACTGAGCGCTCTACCGTTGGGTTCGCCGATCGTTGGTTCGCAGATCGGTTCGCAGATCGGTTCGCAGATCGAGTTTGGGCTACAGACGTTTGTCAACAATTTCTCCTGTCTGTATTCGACGTACGTACGAGGCGAGGCGTACTTAGCTTCCGGGCAGGGCCGTGCTGCCTCCGCCGAGTTTCAGAAGATCATCGACCATAGCGGCATTGTCTGGAGCTGCTGGACCGGAGCACTGGCTCATTTAGGGGTGGCTCGCGCCAATGCTCTGGACCTGAAAAGCGAACGGGGACCTGATGTTGATGCCGCCCGCTTCCGGGCGCTTGGCGGCTATAAGAATTTCTTCAAGCTTTGGAAGGATGCAGACGCGAATATCCCCATCCTGAAGCAGGCGAAAACCGAGTACGCGAAGCTGCAGTGATGTGCACCTATCCCTGAGGTTCCACGTTTTGTCCAGGATCACGGAACGTGCAATGGCCAATCCCTGTCCTGCACCCCTGCCAATTTCCTTGGTGGTGAAGAACGGGTGACCGACTGCAACTGGTTCATGCGAAACATCGCCTCATCACTCACAACCTCAGAATCGGTCGGGCCTGTCCGGGGCGATCCTCAATCGGTCAGCAAGCCGCCGGTAAGGTCGCCGAGCCGCTCGATGCGGTGTTCGCGGCAGTAGACGATCAGTTCCTCCACCAACTTTTCGGTTGCCAGGGGATCAAAATAGCTGGCGGTGCCTACCTCGACGGCGGTTGCGCCAGCCAGCATGAATTCGACGACATCCGAGGGAGTGGTGATTCCGCCCATGCCGAGCACGGGAATCTTGACCGCGTGAGCCGCATCGTAGACCATGCGCAGCGCAATCGGTTTGATGGCAGGTCCGGAGAGTCCGGCGGTGACATTCGCAATTCGCGGGCGACGGGTTTCGGGGTCGATCGCCATGGCTAGAAACGTATTCACCAGGGAGATGGCATCGGCGCCCGCTTCCTCGGCCACGTGCGCCATCTGTGCGATCGAAGTGACGTTTGGGGACAGCTTGACGATGATGGGCCGCTGGGCCGCGCGCTTGACTTTCCGCACCAGTTCGTCGAGCAGAAGCGGATCGCTCCCGAACTGAATTCCGCCATGCGAAGTGTTGGGGCAGGAGACGTTAATTTCGTAGGCCGCGATGCCTTCGCCTTCATTGAGAATCTCAATCGTCTGTTCGTAATCGGCGCGAGTGTAGCCGAAGACGTTGGCGAATACGACTACATTCTTCTTACCCGACAGCGCCGGGAGCTTTTCCGCAAGGAACGCGGGTGCCCCGATATTCTGGAGCCCGATGGCATTGAGCATTCCGGCGGCGGTTTCGTAGAGGCGCGGCGGCGGATTTCCGGTCATGGGTTCTTTCGAGAGGCCTTTGACAACCAATCCGCCGAGGCGGTCGAGATGCACGATATCTTCGAATTCGACGCCGTAGCCGAAGGTGCCGGAGGCGGCAATGATGGGATTTTTCAGTTCGATGCCCGCGAAACTGACGCTCAAGTCGGGATGGCCGATGGGCGTCATTGTGTTCCTCCGGCAGGTGGCGTGGCGGGCTGAGGTGGAGGCGTTATCGGGGAATGATGTGGCAATTGCAGGGCCTCGGTCAGCACTCTACCGGTGGCTTGCGCGGGCGCGTTGATGCCGAGCAAAGAGGCGAGGGTGACGGCGAGATCGACCGGTTCGGCGTGCGTACGATAGGTGCCGGGCTGAAAGGCGAGGCCATAAAAAGCCAGGGGCACGTGGGTATCGTAGGAAAACGGTGAGGCGTGGTCGGTACCCTTCGGGATTCCAACTTGAAAAGGAGTGGGAATTCCGAGCACATACCAGCCGCCTTCGGGCGAGTAGCTGTGGGCATAGCGCCGTCCGATTTCGGTGGCGGGGGTGGCTCCGCGGGCTAATTGTGACTTGGTAAAGTATCCGGCCAATCCTACCTGCTTCATGGCTTCACCGGCGTCCGCTTCGGCGACGGATTCTTCTTTTCCGCCGGGAGTTCCAGTGAAGGCATCTGCCCGGAGCCATGCCAGGGGGTAGGCGAGATCAGCCACGTACTCGGCCTTCTTCCCGTATTTTTTGGAGAGCAGGGAATTGAGCTGTTCGCGCAGGGCCCTGGCGTCGAGATTGGCGGCGGGCAGACGAAGCGTTTTCGCGAAATCCGGGAGAGGAGCGACGCCGTGATCCGCGGAAAGCGCCATCCAGACGCTGGCCATTCCAATCTGATGGCGGAGGAAATCGAAGAAGTCCGCCAGTTGCCGGTCGAGTTCGAGCGCCATTCCGCGCATCTGGGGAGAATCAGGACCGACCTGGTGGCCAAGAATGTCGTTGGCGGAGAGGCTGATCACGAGCAAGTCGGTGGCCGCACCGGCGCCCAGTTTCTCGTAGAGGACAAGTTCCTTCGCGAACTCGAACTGGTAATCGTTGGCGAAGGGAGTCGAGCCGACGACCTCGTAGAAGCCGGCGGGGGCGCCGTCTTTATTTTTATCTTTATCATCGTTGTTTTTGGAATTGGAAATGCGCGGCGCGGTCGAGCCGAGCACGTTTCCAACGCTGTCTTTCCACTCGCGGTTCCAGTATTTCTCGGCACGATGGCCGCCATTGAAATTGCGCACCCACTCGGGAAGATCTGGCCGGTAGTAAGTGGAGGTGATCCAGTCACCGCTTTTGGGATCGATCCAATAGGCGGCGTCTCCCGCAAATCCTGCGGGCAACACGGCAGCGCGATCCTTCAGGGAAATGGCGAAGACGCGCGCTTTGCCGTCGGTGGCCAGTTTCAATTCGTCCCCGAGGGTATCGCTTAAGAGATTGTGCGGGGATGCGCCGGGGCCGGGTTTGCTCGTGCCAACGAGTTTGGTGCTGTCGTCCTCGACCGACGTGACCATCTTACTTTTCTGCGGATCCCACCATTCGTTGGCCACGATGCCGTGTCCGCTGGTGTAGGTTCCGGTGAAGAGGGTGGCGTGCCCGGGAGCGGTGCGGGTGTTGGCATAGTCGTAAGTGCAGTCGGTGAAATAAGCTCCGCGATCAAGAAAGACGCGGAAACCGCCGTCGCCGAACTGATCGCGATAGCGTTCCAGGTAGTCGCCGCGGAACTGGTCAATCACAAAGACAACAATCAGCTTGGGGCGGGCGTTGTAGGCGGAAGGGAACGCCGAGGAAATCAGGCCGAGCAAGGCCAAGGTCACGAGCAGCGAGCGGGGGAGTCTCATCGCGGTTAGTTTACCGCAAGCGAACCGCAGGGGACGCGGAGAGCGTAGTCGGCGGTTAAAGACATGGATCGGCCGCGTGCACGGAATCCCATTTTTCAGCTAAAGTTAAAGCAGAATGCTCGATCTAAATTTTGTTCGCGACAACCTTACGCTCGTCGAAGAAAAACTGCGGCAGCGTGGAATGAATGCAGCGGAAGTTTTGAAAGACTTTCGCCTTATCGATGGCGAGCGGCGGCAGGCCATTACCGCGGCGGAAACACTGCAGGCGCGGCGCAACCGGGCTTCCGAAGAAATCGCCAAACTCAAGAAAAGCGGGCAGGACGCCTCGGCGCAGATCAACGAGACCAAGGACCTGCGCGAGCAGATCCAGGAAACGGAAAAAAAGGCGGCCGAACAGGAAGCCCGCCTGCGCGAAATTCTGACCTCCATTCCGAATCTTCCTCATGCCAGCGTACCGGTGGGCACGAGCGAAAAAGATAATGTGGAAGCCCGCCGCTGGGGCGCGCCGCCGCAGTTCGATTTCAAACCCAAGGCGCATTGGGAACTGGGCGAAGCATTGGAGGTGCTCGATCTGGAACGCGCCGCCAAGCTCTCCGGCGCTCGCTTTGCCGTGTACTGGGGGTTAGGCGCGAGGCTGGAACGGGCGCTGGCCAACTTCATGCTTGATCTGCACACGCGGGAGCAGGGGTATAGCGAGGTGCTTCCGCCGTACCTGGTGAACTCCGAATCGATGTATGGCACGGGCCAGCTTCCGAAGTTCGCGCAGGATTTGTTTCGCGTGCCCCACGGCGAGAAAGATCTCTGGCTGATTCCGACGGCGGAAGTGCCGGTGACGAACCTGTATCGCGATGAAGTGCTGGACGCGGCGCGCCTGCCGGTTTGCCTCACGGCGTACACTCCCTGTTTCCGGAGCGAAGCGGGGTCTTACGGAAAAGATGTGCGCGGCATTATTCGCCAGCACCAGTTTCAAAAGGTGGAACTGGTGAAGTTCTCGCGTCCGGAGAGTTCGTATGACGAACTTGAGAAGCTGACCAATAATGCCGAGGTGGTCTTGCAGAAACTCGGCCTGCACTATCGAGTGGTCACGCTGTGCACGGCTGATATCGGGTTTTCCGCGGCCAAGACGTACGACATTGAAGTGTGGCTGCCGGGGCAGAATCTGTTTCGCGAAATTTCTTCGTGCTCCAACTTTGAGTCTTTTCAGGCAAGGCGGGCGAACATTCGTTACCGGCCGGAGGGCAAGAGCAAGACGGAATTTCTACACACATTGAACGGCAGCGCATTAGCGGTGGGACGAACCTGGGTAGCGATTGTCGAGAACTATCAGCAGGCCGATGGCAGCGTTCGTATTCCCGAGGCGCTGCAGCGGTACATGGGCACGGACCTCATCCCGGCACCGAAAAGGAGGGCCTGAACCCGCGCTGGTCGGGCGAGGAATGCGCGGCGGGCTCGATTTGCCATACCATTTGCCATACCATGAATTCCCAAATACACTTGCAACGACGTGAAGTACCCTCGATGGCGCTGGAACGCGCCGTCTCTCCCATGGGCGCGATCTGGCGCACAATTCGCGGATACATTCTTTGGTCGTACGAGCGGGGCAGCCTGCACTACGACATCATGGTCACGCTGATCCTTATTTTTATTTTTGTGTCGCCGCACTTCATCAATTTCAAGGACAAACCGGTCGAGCACATTCCGCATCTTACGGGCGTAGTCGTGATCCCCGGCGAAAAAGGTGAATTCATTTATCAGATCCAGGCGTCGGCGGTGAAAACGACTGAGGGCCAGGATGTTCGCCGGCAACTGGAGCAGATCATTGAACCGATTTCGGGAGCGGTCAGCATCACCAATGTCGAAACCGTCAAGGATCTTTCGGGACACATTCAAAGTTACAAGGTGTGGGTTGAAAAAGAATAAAGTGACGGCATTTGAGTTTCTTAAATTCGAGTTGCTGAAGTTCGAGTTAGTCTTCGAGTAAGTCAATGAGAGTTCCGGTTAGAGCGTTTTTCCTCGGACTGGTGGTGGCGCGCGTCTTGATCCCGTCCGCGACGGCGCAGATTGTCGGCGAATCCCCTGAACTGGAGCATGTGATCGCCCAGATGGATGTGGCCGCGAAGAATTTTCGAGCGCTGGAAGCAAATGTTGTCTGGGATCAATACCAGAAAGTCATCGATGAAAAAGAGACGGAGACAGGCAAGATTTATTTCCGGCGCGAAGGCGGCGAGATCCAGATGGCGGCTGACTTTGCCGAGCCCGACAGGAAGTACGTGATTTACAGCGGCGGCAAGGTTCAGGTGTACCAGCCCAAGATCGATCAGGTTAACGAATACAATCCGGGCAAGAACCGCGCCGACGTTGAGAGCTTTCTGGTGCTCGGTTTCGGGGGCAGCGGGCGCGATTTGTTCAAGTCCTATGGAGTGAGGTTGGTGACCCGGGAAAAGGTGGGCGGGGTTGCAACCGACGAACTGGAGCTCATTCCGAAGTCCGACCATTTTCGAAACAATATTTCGCGCATTCTATTGTGGATCGACCCGGTTCGTGGAATTTCTGTGCAGCAGCAGTTTTTTGAGCCCAGCGGCGATTACCGCCTGGCAAAGTATTCCGAGATTCAGATTAGAGAGAAGCTTCCGGAGGACGTTTTCAGGCTCAAAACAACGAAAAAGACCAAGATAGTCTCTCCCCAGGGATAGTGTTTCCCGAGCCCGGCGCCAGCCCCGGCTGAACCAACAGAAACAAGCTGAAAAAGAACTGCAGGGGTTATATACTGCACGAGACCTCGGAAAGTTGAGTGCTTCATGGCGAAAGTCTTTACTATTCCAGTGCCTCCGGATTTCCGCAAGCAGCGGGAACGCACAGCCGACCCGCGCTATGTGGACGGCCAGAAGATGCTGGTGGAAGCGATGAAATATCTCGCCAAGGCCGATCCGGTGGCGAATCGCGGAGCCATCGAATTGCTTTCCGAACACGTACGCACTCGTTTCCGCATGACCGACTCGCCGCTGAGCTAGAGTCGCCTTTTTGCTTCCCGCCGGAAATAAGCCTTGACCGCTGGTCATTGGGAGTCCTTCTTGGGTAGTGCCTCAGTTTGAGGCACTACCCCTTCTTGGACTGTATTGACTTTCTCGCGATCGGCACTAAACTTATCCCCCAATTGGCATTTAGTTTGATAGACGAGTCATCCGAGGGGGCGTGACATGCGGTCAGCTTCTTGGCGTATCTCTGTGATTGGTTCGCTGCTCTTGATGGGTTTGAGCCTTCCGTGTCCGGCGCAGACGATCACCGGCACGATTTCAGGAACGGTGACCGATACTTCGGGCGCGGTTGTTCCTGCCGCGACGATCACAGTTCTCAACCTGGCTACGGCGGAAAGGCGAACCGCGACGACGACGGCCAGCGGCGGCTTTCGCGTCCCGGATCTGGCCATTGGCAAATACAAGGTGACGGCCGCTGCCGAAGGCTTCAAGACGCTGACCCAGACGACCGAAGTGCTGACCGGGGCAGTCACGCGCGCTGAATTCAAACTGCCGATCGGACAACGAACCGAAACGGTGGAGGTGCAAGGGAGCGCGCCGCTGATCGATCTTTCACCGAACAACAATAATTACATCGACAGCGAAAAGATTGAGAACGTGCCTCTGAACGGTCGCGACTTCACCTCGCTATTGGCGATTACACCCGGCGTGCAGCGTTCTCCGGGTGGCGGATATCAATCCCTCAGCGTGAACGGCGCGCGCACCACTTCCAATAATTTCTTCATCGACGGCCTCTACAATAACGACCGCTACTACGGCGAACCGGCGATCAACGAAACCGGAATCGTGGGCATTCCAGCCGTGTCATTTCCTCCCGAGGCGATTGCTGAAATGAGCGTGCAAGAGACGCCTTCGGCGGAGTTTGGGGTGAAGGGCGGGGCGCCGATTCTGCTGGATATGAAGAGCGGGACCAACACCTGGCACGGGTCCGGAACCTGGGTCAACCACAGCGGCATTGGCGATTCGATAAACTACTTCGCCAAACACAACACCGACAACTGCGGCAGCGCGGGTGAATGCCAGAAAACACCGATCCACAATAATCAGTTCAACGGCACGATCGGTGGACCTATCATTCGCGACAAGGCATTTTTCTTTCTTTATTATGAGGGCCAGCGTAACCGGTCGGCGGAAACGTCGTCCCGGGTGGTCCCGACTCCGCAAGAGGAAAGCGACGCGAACACGGCGATCACGAATGCGGGCCTGGCACCAACCACACTCGGTCAAACCCTGCTCGCCTATTTTCCCACGTCTTCCACCGGCATTCTTACGCAGAACACTCCAGCCACGGCCAGCGCGAATGGGTTCGGAGTGAAGTTCGATTACAAAATAAACGCCACAAACTCGATTGCGGTGCGTTACATTTTTGGCGACAGCCTGCAGAGTTCGCCGGGTTTTGGTCTGCCGCCCGCCGCGAGTTTCCCAACCACTCTGTTCAATTCGGTGGCGCCATCGCGGGCCCAGATGGCGGGCGTCAGTTGGACCTGGAACATCCGCAACAACCAGATCCTGGAGAGCCGACTGGGTTATACGCGCTTCTCCCAGTTGCTCGGTATCAACAACAAGATTGATCCGCAGAGCCTGGGCGTGGATACAGGGCCCCTCAGTCCGGCGGACTTCGGCGTTCCTTATGTCTACATGCTGCCTCTCGGGTACGGCGGATATATCGGCGGAGTGCAGGGTTACCCGATCAGCACTCGGCCCGACGCCACGTGGGATTGGTCCGAACACTTCTCCTGGGTGAAGGGGAACCACACCATAAAGATGGGCGGCAACTTTCAGCACGCGTACACGAACAGTTTGCGCAACAATGCCCGCTCGGGTTTTGACGAGTTCGGATACGCCTCGGTGGCCTACTATATTTCTCCCACAACGGCCGACGATCCGGTGACCGACGCGATTGCGGAATTGCTTTTGGCGAAGGCTGATTTCGCCAGCCGTAATTTTGGCGACACGCAGCGCTACATCTATCAGAATTCGGTGGGGTTTTATGGGCAGGACGACTGGAAGATCAAGCCGCGGTTTACTTTGACTTATGGTTTACGGTGGGAGATCAACGGAGCGCTGAGCGAGAAGAACGACAACGCGGTCAACTTCCTGACCTCCGTTCCGGGATTAGTGCAGGTTGGCCACGGCATTGACCGGCTTTATAACCTCGACCTTCATGATTTCGGTCCCAGACTGGGTTTTGCGTGGGACGTGCTGGGCAGCGGGAGAATGGCCTTGCGTGGCGGTTACTCGCTGAGCTACGACGTTCCCGACTTTGGCACGATGGCCGCGCCGCACGGCTTTGCCGGGGCACACGTCGGCGCTTTTACGCAACCAGGTTTTGGCGTAACCTCGGTGGCGATCACGGGCGATGTGGGCAACGGGATTACAAGCAATACGCCCATGGCAGGAAGCTGTTGGGATTTCACGACCCAGACGGGTGACTACATCTGTCTCAACAATGGTCCAGTATTCGGCTCGAATCCGAGTGGGACGCCGCCGTTTAGCGCGTTTGCCGTAGCTACTAATTTCAAGACTCCGCGCTATCACAATTTCAACCTCAGCATTCAGGACGAACTGTTTCACAACAACGTGCTCACGGTAGCCTATTCTGGACAACGCGGACACGACCTGGTGATTTTCCGCGATCTAAATGCAAACCCGCTGGGCAGCACTGACGCGAATGGCAACCCCTGCAGCGGTGCAAGCTGTGATGGGACTCGTCCTTACAGCCAACTTGGTTTTGAACATATCGTCCAGGCTACCAATCTGGCGAGTTCGCAGTACGACAGCCTGCAGGCTTCCTACAACCAGCGGGGCTGGCATGGACTGGACACGGAATACAACCTGACGTGGAGCAAGTGCTATGACGACAACTCCACCAATCGTGGCGGGGCCGGAACCGGAGACTACCCGCAATTGCAGAATCCACTGAACATTCGGGATTCGTGGGGACTCTGCGATCACGATGTTCGTCTCAACTTCAATGTCAGCGGAGTGTATGCTTTTCCCACGATCCCGAATGTGAGCAAGTTGCTCGGGAAAGGGTGGGAGATCAGCACCATCTACACTGCGCTCAGTGGCCGGCCTTTCACGGTGATTGCCGGGGGTGGCTCCGATCCTTCGGGGCAGGGGCTGGACGGGAACTCGATTCGAGCTGCATGGGACGGCACGCCGATCCATTACAACAAGCGCAATCCAGACGCGTATGTGGTGGAGACGTACTCCGATGGAACGGAGTCGGACCCTTGCGGAAATAATGCCGTGGGGACTCCCATTTCTCCATTTTATATTCCGTGCGCGGGGACGGTGGGTAATTCCCGCCGCAATCAGTTGATCGGCCCCGGCCTCAGCCAGTGGGATATGAGTCTGATAAAGGCCACGCAAGTCTCGGAACGTCTTAATGTGGAACTGCGTTGGGAACTTTATAACGTTCTCAATCACGGCAACTTCTACTATTTCCCCAACAACATTCTGAACGCCGGTGGCTTCGGACAAATCAAGCAAACGTCGGACGTAGCGGTGGGGAATCCGGTGATTGCGCAAGGTGGTCCGCGAAATATGAACTTCTCTCTCAAGTTTATTTTCTAGCGGAAAGCGGCAGCGGAATCCAGAGGAGTCTGGCTATGCTAGACTCCTTTTTCTTATGCGGGTGCTTCGGCTTCTCGGAATTCTGCTGCTCGCTTCGAGTGGTTGGAGTGTGACGCAACAGGCCCGCCTGGCTCACACGACGAACGACGCTCCCGCTCCAGCCAAGCGGACGCAAAAGCCTGACGTGATTCTCATTACGGTCGACACCACCCGCGCCGATCGAATGGGCTTTCTGGGTTCCAATCGCGGCCTGACGCCAAACCTCGACGCGGTGGCGCGCGACGGAACCGCGTTCACTCGCGCTTATGCGCACGTGCCCCTGACGACCGCGTCCCATGCGACGATCCTGACCGGAACTTATCCGCAGTACAACCATGTCAATGATTTCGGTGTGCCGCTGGCTGCGGGGCTGCCCTATCTTCCGGACATTCTTCACCAGCACGGCTACCGCACCGCCGCTTTTGTGGGTTCTCTGATCCTCGATCCGGTTGCGGGCACTGCTCCCGGTTTCGATCGCGGCTTCGATCTTTACGACGCCGGTTTTCGCATCAAGACGGCAAAGGACAACCGTTACGAAACTGTCGAACGACGCGCTGGAGAGGTAGTGGCTCGCGCCCTGGCGTGGCTGAAGACGCGCCCGGCCGGCGCACCCCCATTTTTCCTGTGGGTGCACTTGTACGATCCGCACGATCCTTACGACCCACCCGAGCCTTACAAGGCGAAGTTCCCGGACCCCTATGACGGAGAGATTGCTTATGCCGACGCCATGCTGGGCAAGCTGTTTACGGCACTCAAGGCGGCGGGCGTTTATCAGGACGCTCTGATCGCGATGATGGCCGATCACGGCGAGGCCTTTGGTGAACACGGAGAGCGTACGCACGGCATTTTTCTTTACGACGAAACCATCCATGTGCCGCTGCTGATCAAGCTGCCCGGACCTGCTGCCGCGGGCAAGCGCCGGGTTAGTGTCAATGCCCGCGTTGGCCTGGTCGATGTCACGCCGACGGTCCTGGAGGTGGCCGGCATCGCGATTCCAAAGGAAATTCAAGGCCAGCCACTGGTGGGCGAAATGCAGCTGGGCACAAGGCATTCTGAAAGAGCGGTGGATGATCATGGCGTTGATCGTCCCATTGATCGTCCCATTTACTCCGAGACCGACTATCCGCACCGCGCGTTTAAGTGGAGTTCGCTGCGGGCGTTGCGCTCGGGAAAATATCTGGCGATCGACGCTCCGAAGCGCGAGTTGTATGACCAGGCGAATGACCCGAAAGGGCTCAGTAACATCGCCGATTCGTCTCCGGCGGTGACCGATACGCTGATGGCTGGAGTGGAACAGTTTCGCCAACAAACCGGGGCCGAACTTGCCGCCGCCGCCAAGCTTGGTCCGGAACAGACTGAGAAGCTGCGGGCGCTGGGCTATGTAGGAGGCGATTCGGGTCAGGGACACGAAGGGAGGATCGGCGGGATCGATCCGAAGGACCGAATCGAGATCGCGAACCTCATGCACGACGGCATCCTGGAGGTCGAACAAGGCGAATACCAAGTGGCCATCGGCAAGCTGGAGCGCGTGCTGCAGAGCGAACCGGACTCGGCGATTGCCTATCTGCAGTTAGGGACGGCGTGGACGCGATTGAAAGACTACGAAAAGGCTTTGCCAATTCTGCAAAAGGCGGTCGAACTGAAAACCGACTCGGGGCTGGCGCAATACGAGCTGGGGCTGGCGCTGTTTGAAACCGGGAGTTGGAAGGAATCTGCTCCACAGTTCGAACAAGTGGTTGCCCGCAGTCCGCGTTGGGCCGATGCCCATTTTTCGCTGGCCGCTGTTTATGCACGCATCGATCGCGTGCCGGACGCGTTGCAGGAACTGGATCAATGCCTCGCGCTCAATCCCAACCATTACCGCGCCAATCTGCTGCGCGGACGATTGCTATCGTTGCTCGGCAAGGCCGAGGAAGGCTTGCCCAATCTGCGGAAGGCGGCTGCGGTTGAGCCGGACTCGCGGGAAGCGCACTTGTTTCTCGCCGACGCCTACGCGCAGCTCGGGCGGCCGGGCGACGAAAAAATCGAGCGAGCCAGGGCCGAGAAAGCACAAGCGCCGCCAGTTCGCTAAGGGGGAAAGAGGTGCGCACGGTGGCATTCCTACCGAGGACGCGGCGTTACGGCTTATTGGGGGGGAGCGGAGCCCCGTAGCGCCACACGCGACCGGTTTCCCGCGCCAGGCGCGCCGATGCCAACACGATGATGGCGGGATAGCATTCCAGTGTGTAGCGGGGTTCGGGATTCTCCAGGGTTGCGAGAAATATCGAGCGCAGGAGGAGGAAGGCGAGCAGGAACCCAGCCCACCGAATTTCCGACTGCTGGCGCGATGGCTTGAGGATGACCGCCGACAGCGCGGTCGCGACGTAAGCCAGGTTCAGTAACCCGAAGCCCACCGCCAGCAGCGACTGCTTCAGGTCGTCATTGAATTCCCACCAGCGCACGTCGGGCGGCAGGATTTCAGTTCGCGGACGCAGCCACATATCCGCGACCCGCAGCATGGGCAGCACAAAGTAATAGCGAAGCGTATGCGCGTGAATGCGATCCGAGGCTAGATCGCCGAAGCGCATATCGAGTTGGAGCGTCATCTCCCCGGATTGGTTGTAATCGGCGATGAGGGCCAGAGTCTTATCTCTTTCGGCCGCGTTTTCGAACGCGCGCGACGGCAGCCTCCGAGGATCAAGTTGTTCACCGGGAACGTTCCAGTAGATTTCTTCGACCGAGGCATAGTCGACGATCCAGGTTTTGACCCAGCGAATGAACCCTCGCGGGACGGCTTCATCCGATTCGTTTGCGTAGCGCGGAGCCAGCGGTTGAAAGTGATGGAGGGTGCGGAAGTTGCGAATGGTCCAGGGCGCGAGCGGCGCCAGGGCGAGAACCGCGATCATGATGGCCGCTCCGCCAAAACGGAGAAATGGCGGGCGTTGGGAAGAACATAACGAAGAACATAACTCGGTAGAAATCCCGAGCGCGGCTAGCGCCAGATAAAAAACGACTGCGGCCAGTAAGATGCCGCCGTCCGGACGCAGCAGAATGCAGGCGGCGATGGCCGCGCCTGTCGCGGCCCAGAGGGGGAGCGGGCTCCTCCCAGATTGCATTTCGTTCATGCGATGCAGAGCGGCAGCGGCGCAGTCGAGAGCGAGCGCGGTAAAGAAAATCTCCAGCGTTTCGGTGAGCACGGCGGCGGCGTAGTTGGCCAGAAATGGACACAGAGCAGCCAGCACAAGCGTGATTCGGGCGGCACGTTCGGAAACGACTCGGCGGGCGAGGTCGGCGACCATGATGCAGGTTGCGAGGTCGAGCAGAATCTGGGTCAGCAGAACCGCCTTAAAGTTGCCGACTCCAAACAGCCAGAAAACCGCCGCCAGGAACGCGGGATATCCCGGCAGGCGCGTGTCGGTCGGCACGATTTGAGTCACGGATGGCGCTGATTGCGTCTGGCCGTAGATGCCGTGCTGCAGCCAGTTGCCGGCCAGGTCGGCGTAAACCCGCGAGTCATCGGTGACCGCGGGAAAATAAACGAAGAAGAGCAGTCGCAAGGCCAGGGCGGCCAATGCGGTGGCCAGGAAAAACCCGCGATGTTCGCGCATGGAGCGGAGCACACTGGGAATATATCGCGAATCGCGTAATTTGCAGTGTTCCGCGGGGCAAACCTCAGGTGCGGGATGGCGGCGCTCGGGGGCTCCGACAACCGGGTTTGACCCCTTGCCGCTGTGACCTTAGGATGAAGTAACCACTACGCGATGGCCAAACAGGTTTTTTACGATCCGTTGCAAGCGCGCTGGAGGCGCATTCGCCGCGTTTTTGACGCGGCCGCCCTGACGTTTTCGCTGCTGGTGATCTTCTTCATCTACAGCGCACTGCGCAGCGAGCCTCTGCCCGACCTCTCATGGCTGTCGGAAAAAAAGCCTTATCACGCCCTAAAAGAAAACGAAAAGACGAAAGCTCGTGAGAAGCGCCGACTGGCGACTCTGGCCCGCGCTGGACATCGCCGCCCGTCCCACAAAGCTCCTTCGCAACTTACGCTCAACTCAGAACAGGGAGTGCGCGCAGCTTTCTACGTTCCCTGGGACTCGGCGAGTTTCTCGTCGTTGCGCGAGTATGCGCGTCAGATCGACTTGCTGTTCCCCACATGGCTGCAGGTACTCACTCCCGATGGCCGTCTGCAAGCCGTCGATAACGAAACCAACGCGATGTTTGACGTGGTTCAGGGCCAGACGGTTCATCCCGTCGATGACAAAGTAATGCCGTTCCTCAAGGCGGAAGACACGGAAATGGAAGTGTTTCCGGTGGTGCAGAACTTTGACGGCACCGACTTTGTTCCGGGGATCAGCGCGTTCCTGAACAATCCTCAGGCCCGCGCCAGGTTTCGCCACGAGGTTGGACTGTTTCTTGCCTCCAATCACTACCGGGGATTGATGGTCGATTTCGAATCTTTCCCTAAAAGAGGGCAACCTGGTTACGTGGCTCTGCTGACCGAACTATCGGCGGACCTCCATGCCCGGGGGATGAAGCTCTACGTCAGCGTCCAGGTGCGCAACGAAGATTTTGATTACAAGGCGATTTCAGCAGCCGTGGATGGCGTCGTCATCATGAACTACGACGAGCATTTTCCGGGTGGCACTCCGGGCCCGGTCGCTTCGCAGGATTGGTTCCTGGACAACCTTCAGTCCGCGGTTGAGGAGATCCCGAAAAACAAGCTGATCTGTGCGATCGGCAACTACGGATACGACTGGGTGGAGCGTCCGAAAAAGGGCAAGCTTCCGGCGGTAGTGGCCGACAAGAGCGTCACGGTGCAGGAAGCCTGGATCGGATCGCGGGATGCGGAAGAGGACATTGATTACGATGGCGACGCGCTCAACCCGCACTTCAGCTACCGCGACGACGATAGCCTCAGGCACGATGTGTGGTTTCTCGATGCGGTGACGGCATTGAATGAGATGCGGGCCGCCCAGACCCTGGGCATCGAGACCTTCGCGCTGTGGAGACTGGGCGCGGAAGACCGGTCACTGTGGCGGGTCTGGGATATGCCGGGAGAAGCGAATGCGTCCGACCGGTTGAAAGATGTTCCTCCCGGCCAGGATGTCGATATGGAGGGCGAGGGCGAAATTCTGCATATTGAAGCGCGTCCCGCCGACGGCGAGCGCGACCTGACCATCGACAAGCAGACCGGACTGATCGATGGCGAGAGCTTCAAGACTTTGCCCGAGCCCTATCGCGTGGCGCGCTATGGGGCCAGCAAGAACCAACTCGCCATCACCTTTGACGACGGGCCTGATCCGGAGTGGACGCCGAAAATTCTGGATGTCCTCAAACGCGAGCACGTGCCCGCGACTTTTTTCCTGATCGGGATTCAGGTGGAGAAGTTCGGCAGCTTGACCCAACGTATTTTCCGCGAGGGTCATGAGATCGGGAATCATACTTTTACTCATCCCGACATCAGTTCGATTGGCAACGGTTACATGAGGGTGGAGTTGAATCTGACCGAGCGTCTGTTCGCGAGCCGGCTGGGCATTCGTACGATGCTCTTCCGGCCACCGTACTCGGTCGACGCCGAGCCCGATACCGAGGACGAGGTGCGTCCGCTCGAACTCACGCAAGGTTTGGGCTACATCACCATTGGCAACAAGATCGACACCAAGGACTGGAACGATGAGCCCGCGCTATCGCCGCAACAGATTGCCGCTCGAGTGCTCGACCACCTGCCACCCTGCCAGGGGAACGATCAGCAGTGCGGCAACATCATTCTCATGCACGATGGCGGCGGCAACCGCGAGAGGACTGTGCTCGCTCTCCCGCTGATTATCGACGGCGCCCGGGCGCGAGGATTTCAATTTGTTCCCGTCTCGCAGTTGATCGGCAAAACCAAAACCGACGTCATGCCCCCGCTGGCGACCAACGAATATTGGTCCGCGCGCCTCAATTGGATCGGCTTCTGGCTCTTCAGCGCGACCATGGCGGCGATCACGGCAATCTTCTTTCTGGGCGATATCCTGATGACCGGGCGGCTAGTTTCCGTTGGCGTCCTGGCGATCTATGATCGTCTTCGCGCCCATGTCTACGGGACTCCCGAACAGATTGCCGCCTATCGTCCGCGGGTTGCGGTTCTCATACCCGCTTATAACGAGGAGAAGGTTATTGAGCGGACGATCCAGGGCGCGCTCGATTCCGACTATCCCAATCTGCGGGTGATTGTGATCGACGACGGTTCCAAGGATCGCACTTTGGAAATCGCCCGCCGCACATTTGCCGCCGAAGAAGCTTCGGGTCGAGTATTGATACTCACCAAGCCCAACGGCGGCAAGGCGGAGGCGCTTAACTTCGGGTTGGAACATATTGGCGATGCGGAAATTTTTGTCGGGATCGATGCCGACACGATTATTGCTCCCGATGCCATCGTGCACATGGTGCCGCACTTTCTGAACCGGAAAGTTGCGGCTGTCGCCGGCAACGCGAAAGTCGGCAACCGGGTCAACTTGTGGACGCGGTGGCAGGCGCTCGAATACATCACCAGCCAGAATTTCGAGCGGCGGGCGCTCAACACCATGGGCGCGGTCAGCGTGGTGCCGGGAGCAATCGGAGCCTGGCGCGTCGCGGCGGTTCGCGAAGCCGGCGGCTACCACGTGGACACGGTAGCCGAAGACGCCGATTTGACCATGGCGCTGCTGCGTAACGGCTACCGCGTCGAATACGAAGATATGGCGCTCGCTTTCACCGAGGCGCCGACCAGCGCCAACGCGCTTATGAGGCAACGCTTCCGCTGGTCATTCGGAATTCTGCAGGCCATTTTTAAGCATAAGGGAGTTTTCGCGCGCAAGGGTGCGCTGGGATTCGTTGCGCTGCCCAACATTCTCATTTTCCAGATTCTGCTGCCGCTGGTCTCACCCTTTATCGACCTGATGTTTGCGGTTGGAGTGATCTGGTACTTTGTGCAGAAATATTTTCACCCTGAATCGAACGATCCCGCCAGCTTCCAGCGCCTGCTGATTTTCTTCGGGGCGTTTCTGGTTATCGATTTCATCGCGTCCTCGATTGCCTTCGCGCTGGAGCGTCGTCAGCCCGAAGCCCGCGAAGACGCATGGCTGCTCAGCCAGGTATGGCTGCAGCGCTTTGCCTATCGGCAGGTGTTTTCACTCGTTCTGTTTCGTACCCTGAAGCGCGCCATCCAGGGCCTTCCCTTTGCGTGGGATAAGCTGGACCGCACCGCAGCGGTCAATTACGTTCCCGCGGAACGGCGGGACTCGGTGAAAGTCTGATGGTGTGGGGCGGACACTCGTTCGGGCAGATGTGTGCGGCGGAGGCAATCTACGGGGGTCGCTTGGCGGCGGATCCACGCTAAGCCGATTACCATCTTCTCGTGATCCCAGTCATTGACACGCACGCGCAAACGGCGTGTGGTAAAAAAGAGAAGCCTATATGCCCCGCACCATCATCGAGCCGTTTCGCATCAAGAGCGTCGAGCCCATTCATTGGACGAGTCGGGCTCAGCGCGAGCAATCACTCCGCGCCGCGTTCTATAACCTCTTTCTGCTGCCGGCCGACGATGTCCTCATTGATCTGCTCACCGATTCCGGGACCGGAGCCATGTCGACCCATCAATGGGCGGCCATGATGGAAGGCGACGAGAGCTATGCCGGCAGCCGGAGCTTCGAGCAATTCCGCTCGTCGGTGCAGGATATCTTCGGCTACAAACACGTCATTCCGACTCACCAGGGGCGGGCTGCCGAGCGCATTCTATTCAGCGTGATGTGCAAGAAGGGCGATGTCGTGCCGAACAACACGCACTTCGATACGACTCGCGCCAACGTCGAGTTCGTCGGCGCCGAAGCGGTCGATATCGTCATCCCGGAAGGGCGACAACCCAGCTTGAAGCATCCTTTCAAGGGGAACATGGACGTAGCCGCGCTGGAAGCTTTGATCGAGAAAATGGGCCGCGAGCGAGTGCCTCTGGTCATGCTGACGGTTACGAACAACTCCGGCGGCGGCCAACCCGTGTCGATGGAGAATGTCAAAGCGGTGAGCGCCGTCTGCCGCAAGCATCGCATCCCGCTCTATTTCGACGCCTGCCGCTTTGCCGAAAATTCCTATTTCATCAAGAGCCGCGAGACAGCCTACGCGCGGAAGTCACCCAAAGAAATCGCGCAGGAAATGTTTCGCTACGGGGACGGTTGCACCATGTCCGCAAAAAAAGACGGCATGGCCAACATTGGCGGATTTCTTTGCACCAACGACGATCTCCTGGCCCAGCAGGAGAAGAATCTGCTGATTCTCACCGAAGGCTATCCCACATACGGGGGCCTGGCCGGCCGCGACCTCGAAGCCATCGCCGTAGGGTTGCAGGAAGCGCTGGAAGAGGACTACCTCGAATACCGCATCGCCTCNNTATCTGGGCAACCACATTGCTGATGCGGGAGTGCCCATTGTCCAACCGCCGGGCGGTCATGCCGTCTACATCGACGCGCGCGCCTTTCTGGCGCACGTTCCGCCGGACCACTTTCCCGCGGTTGCGCTCGCGAACGAACTCTATCTAGAGGGCGGGATCCGCTCGGTCGAGATCGGCACCTTGATGTTCGGACCGGCGGCGAAGATGGATCTCGTTCGTCTGGCGATTCCGCGTCGCGTCTACACTCAGAGCCACATTGACTATGTGGTGGAGATCATTCTCGAAGTCTGGCGCAAGCGCGAGCAGATTCACGGCATGAAGCTCAGCTACGAAGCGCCGTTCCTGCGGCATTTCACGGCCAGGTTGGAGCCGGAGCCGGCAGAAGCAGCGCTGCGGCGCTAAATCGGCCAATAGGCCGGGCGCCGCGTCCATGGGGCACTTGGGATGAGTGCCAACCTAGGAGCCGGTGTAAAATCAAGGGTCGCGAGTTTCCGCGCTACTATTCAAAGTCTAATACTTCGTTTCAGAAAGGATCGCCTATGGCAACCATGGAAGCCCCGCCGCGTCTGCAAGTCCGGCTGCATGAAGGTGGGTTCAAGAATGAGGCATTCGTCGATTTCAGCAAAGAAGAAAACGTGCGCAAGATGCGCTCGGCCATCGAGAAAGTTCGCGGCCAACTGGGCCGCGAGTACGATTTGATCATCGGCGGCAAGCGCATCAAGACGTCGGATAAGATCCGCTCCATCAATCCCGCCAAGCCTTCGGAAGTGGTGGGAGTTCACCAGAAAGCCGGCACGGATCACGTTGAGCCCGCGGTGCAGGCCGCGCTCAGCGCGTTTGCCCACTGGAGCCATACTTCGGTGGAGGAGCGCGCGTCGCTGTTGTTCCGGGTTGCGGATGTGATGCGCGAGCGCAAGCTGGAATTCATGGCGTGGCTGGTGTTTGAGGTTTCGAAGAACTGGTTCGAGGCCGACGCGGACATTTCCGAGACGATCGATTTCTGCGAATTTTACGCACGCGAGGCTCTGCGTTTCGCGAAGGCNNTGGAATTTCGCCTGCGCCATCATGGCCGGCATGACGCTGGCTTCGATCGTCAGTGGCAATACGGTTGTGCTCAAGCCCTCCAGCGATTCGCCGACCATTGCGGCGAAGTTTGTTGAATTGCTCGAGGAATGCGGCATGCCCGAAGGCGTGGTGAACTTCTGCCCCGGTGGCGGCGCGACGTTCGGCGACGCACTGGTGTCGCATCGGAAAGTGCGCTACATCGCCTTCACCGGCTCCCGCGAAGTGGGATTGCACATCAACCAGAGCGCCGCGCAGCAGCAACCAGGTCAGCTCTGGATCAAGCGCACCATCCTCGAAATGGGTGGCAAAGACGCGATCATCGTGGATGCCGATGCCGATATTGACTCGGCGGTTGAGGGCGTCGCCCAGGCGGCTTTCGGCTTCCAGGGCCAGAAGTGCTCGGCCTGCTCGCGCGCGATCGTGGACGCGCGGATCTATGACAAGTTCGTCGAGCAACTGAAATCCCGCGTCGAACGCATCACCATGGGCGATCCCACGCTGAACCCGCACATGGCCGCGGTCATCAACGAAGGTTCGATGAACGATATCCTGCGCTACATCGGGATCGGGAAAAAAGATGGACGTCTGATCACCGGCGGAGCTCGTGACACCAAGGCTGGGGAAGGCTACTTTATTCAACCGACGGTGATCGCCGATATTCCGGCGAAGTCAACTCTGGAGCAGGAAGAGATTTTTGGTCCAGTGCTGGTGGTGATCAAATCGCGCAACTTCGACCACGCTCTCGAAATCGCCAACGACACCGAGTTCGGGCTGACTGGCGCCGTCTACTCCAGTTCGCGGGAGAAGCTCGATCGCGCCGTGCGTGAGTTCCACGTCGGCAATCTCTATCTGAATCGGAAATGCACGGGAGCGATGGTGGGCGCGCATCCCTTCGGCGGCTTCAACATGTCCGGGACCGATTCGAAATCGGGCGGGCCGGATTATCTCTACCTGTTCACGCAGGCGAAGAGCATTGGAGAGAAGATCTAGAATCGTCAAGTCAGCGGAGCGGCGGGTGTTCGCCCGTCGCTCCCATGATCTCGCGTTACTTGGCTTTTCCGGATAGATACATTTCCGCCACCTTGTCCGCAAAGTTCTCAGGCTTGGCGTCCGCGAGATTGGTTAGAACCACGACCGTGAGCCGGTCATCCACGTAACGCGAAATCTGAGTTTCGAAGCCCTGCCATGAACCCGCGTGTTCTACGACGTGGTGGCCTTGCTTAGTCTCGATAAACCAGCCGAAACCGTAGTGCCCCGAGTTCGGTTGTCCATTGCGGAGCCTGGCTACGGTCCACATCTGGTCCAGGCTTGATCGCTTCAGAAGTTTTTCGGTGTAGAGCGCCGCATCCCACTGGGCCAGATCGAGGATCGAAAAGTAGAGACTGCCATCGGCGGTTGTATTCACGGTTGGCGAGACCCATTCCTGATTTTTCAGTTCGCCTTTGACGAGTCGGTATCCCGCGGCACGATTCGGCACGATATCCGCCTCGCTGATGATGCGGGTGTTGTCCATGCCGAGCGGACCGAAGATGCGCTCTTGCAGGAAGTCTCCGTAAAACTTTCCCGTGACCTTGTGAATGACGAGGCCGAGGGTAAGAAAACCGAGATTGCTGTAGCTCCAACTGGTGCCCGGCGGGTAAGCCAGCGGAATCTTCTCCACAAGTTTGAGCAAATCCGCCTCGGTGTAATCCTTGCGCATGTTGAAGTCTTTGGGGTAGTCGGTAAACCCCGCGGTGTGGCTCAGCAGTTCACGGATCGTGACCTGCTTCCAGGTTGCGGGGGCGTCGGGGAAGTATTTCGTGAGCGAGTCTTCCAGGCCAATCTTGCCTTCTTCCACCAGCATCATGACCGCGGTGGCAGTGAACTGCTTGCCCACGGATCCGGATTGGAAGATGGTGACGGGCTGGACGGGGACGTGTAACTCCACGTTGGCCAATCCGTAGCCTTGGGCGCGGATGACCTGCCCTGATCGGGAGACCAGCAGGGCAACTCCTGGGATGCGCTGCCGGGCCATTTCGGAGTGGACGTAAGCGTCGACGGCGTCAGGCTGGTCCGCGGCGAATCCGAGGCTAGAGAAGGAAACAACGATGGAGGCGAAAACGGCCCAATGGCAAAACCCCTTGGTGGTCATAGATGCAGGTATGTTATAGTTTCCGGCCATGTTGGCGAAACGTGTCATGTACATTTTTTTGGCAGCTCAATTTGTGGCGTCCATGGCTTTCGCGCAATCCGACGTTTATCGCGAAATTGTGACCGGTGAGGAGCGCGAACCCGCTCCCCGTTTCCACGCCAAGACGCTGGAAGGGGAGCAATTCAACAACGATTCGACGAAAGGCAAAGTGGTTCTGTTTCAGTTTTGGACTACTTGGTGTCCGTACTGCAGGAGCGAAGAAGCGGCGGTGAATGAAATCACCACGGAGTTCAGCGACAAGGGGTTGGTAGTTCTGGCGGTCGATGTAGGCGAATCCAAGAAAGTTGTGCAGCAGTACTTGAAGGACCATCCCCGCAAGTGTCACGTGGTGATGACCGGCGACACCAATCTGGCGGCGATGTACGCCGCCAACCGGTATCCTATTTACGTGGTAGTGGACCGCGAAGGCAGGATCGTCGACACGCAGCGCGGATCAGGTGGAGAGCGGCGTTTGCGCAGGTCACTAGCCCGCGCCGGGTTGGAATCCGGCGCGGCGAACTTTTAGTTGCTGATGCCGGCGATCTGTGAAGCCTGCGGAACGGCCGCCGCGGCGGTGGCAGCAGCAGCTTCGTTCAGGATGCGGTGGTGGATTGTAAACAGGGCCAATTCCAGCCGGTCCGATACGCCGATTTTGTCGTAAACATTGCGCAGGTAGTTCTTGATCACCTGTTCAGTGGTGCCCAGTTGAGTGGCGATTTCCTTGTTTTTGTAGCCTTGAACGATGAGCGCGACGATGCGCAGTTCCTTGGCCGTTAAGCGGTCACGGACGCGCAGTCCGACCATATCGTTTTCGGTCAACTCGCTGGGTACCGCCATGTCTTGCACCCAGCTTTCGCCACGTGCGATCTTGCGGACACAGTCAACCAAGGCGGGGCTGGTCACGTTGCGATAAACCACGCCGTGAGCGCCCGCGGCCATATAGCGTTGCGCGCTCTCGCCGGTGTCGGCGAGAACCACGACACGCGTCTTGTTCTTGCTGGCGGCGGAGAGAACGGAGTTGAAGTCGGAGTGGAACCCTCCGGCAATGATCAGAACGGCGGCGCGAAATTTGTCCAGCGCCATGAACATCTGCTCGGCAGTTTGCGCCTGGGCCACAATGCGCATTTCGTCTTCGACGGCCAGCACCTTGGCGATGCCGGCGCGAAATATCGCCTGATTGTCGGCCAGAATAAGCTTTAGCATGGATCGCGCTCCCGGTTAACTATTGCGAACGAACTCGTAAGAATCGATTACGCAAGCGACGCCCCGGTTGTCCCCGGCTTCGGCGCTGGCATTGGGCTCGTCGGTCCGCACCACGCGGCCGCGGCACTGAATCACGACATTGTCCTTGCCGCCCGTGACTTCCGGGGGCAGGGTGATCTCAAACTCAACGGGAGATCCAACCTCAAGGGCCGCATCGGCACGAATGTACACGCCGGCTGCGCTCAGATCGGTGGTCATGCCGCTAGTGTCAATGGCAACATCCTCTTTATGAATCTTGATCGGCAACTGCAGCGGAAACCTTTTGCCGGTACGTGCTTCAGTCACGACTCCTCCTCTGCTGTCGCTCTGCGCTCAAACCCAAAAGCAGAAAACCAAGCCAGTAAACCAAGCCAGAAGACTACGTAATTCCCAGCCCAAAGCCTGACGAGCAGCTATCGGCGTTATATCACACGAAATACTCCAAAAGAAGCCCAGATTACCGAAGTAATCCCGGTAGGAACTAGATACCTCCCCAGGCGCACGGCCAGACCGATGGCTGTGGAGGGGCCGATCGGCGACGGAATCCGGCATTTTTGGCGGACTGAACTGATTTCACAAATAAAGAGCCACCCGATCCCGGATGGCTCTTTTCCTCAATATTTTCCCAGCCTATTTCTTCATTTCGTCTTTCTTCTTGCCCATGGGATCTTCCTTGGCTTCGTGGTAGCCAGCCTTGGTGGCGTCGGCCTCGGTCATGTACTGGCCGTGTTTGGTTTTGCCGTACCAGGGATCGCCCTCTTTGTGGAATACCTTGGTCGAAGTGTTCACCCAGACCTTGCCGCCACCGCCGCCTGGAGCCTGAGCGATGGTGGAGGGATCCACGGGTTCTTTTTTCGATTTCTTCGCCATCTTGTCGGTTTTGGACATACTATCCGACGAGGTTGCCGGGGCCGCTTGCGCCAGACACATGCTGGATGCCACCGCCAGCAATACAGCCAGGGTCAGCAATTTTATTTTCGCCATTTTCAGAGTCTCTCCTTAAGGGTAAATTTGGATTCTGTTCACGAGATTTCCAGCTTCGAAACCTTCACGGGAAAGGATTATACAGAGCCGCTCCGCCCCTGCGAGATTCTTTTGTTCAAAGTCGGACACTGTGCGAAGGCTCCGGGGTTGTGCGAAAGTTGAAGAGCATTGGAAGGCGAGCCAGCGTGGTCATAGTGCTGATGGGAGTCTCGGGATCGGGGAAGACGACGGCCGGGCAATTGCTAGCGGCGGAACTGGGATGGCAGTTCGTGGATGCGGACGACTTTCATTCGGCGGCGAATGTGGAGAAAATGCGCAGCGGGATTCCGCTCACTGATGCCGACCGCGCACCCTGGCTGGGGAGTCTGCGGCAGTTGATCACTGGTTGGGTGGCGACGGGAACCGGTGCAGTATTAGCGTGCTCGGCGCTGAAACATTCCTACCGGGAATGTCTGCAGGTGTCGCCGGAAGTGCGGATCGTCTACCTGAAGGGAACTACGCAACTGCTGCGGGAGCGACTGCGGGCGCGGGTCGGTCATTTTATGACCGAACGGATGCTGCAGAGCCAGTTAGCGGCGCTGGAGGAGCCAGAAGACGCGCTGGTGGTCGATATCGAAAGATCACCAGCGGAGATTGTGGCGGAGATTCGCGCAGCGCTGCGGCTTTAGAGGAGGAGCTTACGCGTTGACACGGAGAAGTCCTATTCCGAAGCCAAAAACCTCAGGCAGACGGGGGAGGGGACCTGGAGCGATTGGCTGGCCGGGGCCAGTCTTCCAGTGTTGGGGTCAATCTGAAAAACGACGATGTTGTTGCTGTCCTGATTGGCCACGAAAAGCCGGGTGCCAGTGGGATCGATCACAAAGTCGCGTGGCGCTTTGCCCAGGGTCGGAAAGCAATCGACGAGGGTGAGATTGCCGGTGTCGCGGTCGATGGAAAGGACGGCGATGCTGTCGTGTCCGCGATTGGAGGCAAACAAGAACTTGCCATTGGGATGAACCTGGATCTCCGCCGCGGTGTTATTGCCGGAGAAGTTTTTCGGCAGTATCGAAACGGTTTTCCCGGCAAGCAATACTCCACCGCTTGCCTGGTAGGAGAAAGTCGTGATGCTGGACTGCAATTCGTTCACGACGTAGGCGAACTTGCCATTGGGATGAAAGGCGAGGTGACGAGGTCCGGCGCCGGGATCGAGTTTGGCGTAGGGGGGCGCGTTCGGGTTGAGGGTGCCGGTGTGGGCGTCAAAACGGTAGACCAACAGTTCGTCGAGTCCGAGATCGACAGCGATGGCGAAACGATTGTCGGGGGTGGTGTCGATCCAATGCGCGTGCGGAGCCTCCTGGCGCTGCCGGTTGACGCTCGACCCGAAGTGCTGGACGAATGCGGAAGGCTCACCAATGCGGCCGCCGGCAGCGACCGGGAAAACGGCAACGTTTCCTCCGGTGTAGTTGGCGACCAGAGCGTACTTGCCAGTCTTGTCGAAGACAATGTAACAAGGGTCGGCGCCGCGCGAGGCCACTTCATTCAAGAGCGACAACCTGCCGCTTACGCGCCCATGGATGCGATCGATGGCGAAGGCGCTGACGGCGCCGCTGTTGGAGCCCTTATATTTTTGAACTTCATTCACCGCGTAGAGAAAGCGGCCGGTCGGGTCGATGGCCAGGAATGAGGGATTGTCGGTTTCTGCCGCGAGGCCGAGCACATTCAAATGGGAGGAGGACGGGTCGTAGCGGTAGGCATAAATGCCTTTGCTGTCTTTCCCGGTGTAAGTACCGACAAAAAGAACGTAGTTAGCTTTGGAGGAATCCTCAGCGGCGCTGCTGCTGGCACCGGCAAGTGAAAGAAGAAGCAAGAGCCACTGGAGGAAGTGGCGGCTAGAGATTGTCATGGGGACTATGAAAGCGTATTCGCGCTCGCAGTGCAAGAGGGATTGAGATGAACGTTTCTGCGCTCGACTTGATGTTGCCGGTGCCCACTTACGAGGCTGGGGGTCCGAGATTCGGTTGCACAATCAAATTATGGCGGCGGAGCACGCGCTTGCGGTGCGATTCCTGCAGGGGAGCGGAGGCGGCGATCGCGCACAAAACATAAAACAGCGCGGCGTTAGCCGGGATTTGGAGATTGAAATCGAGGAAGCTGTGAACCAGAATTCCCACACAACCGAGCAGCGCGGCCACGGTCATTGCGCCGCTGGCCGTCTCGGTCCAATTGTGCAGCTTGCTTTTTGCATGGCGGAAGACCAGCAGCAGAAACCAGATGGCAATGGAGAATCCCGCCAGGCCGGTCTCGACCAGCAGTTGCAGATAATCGTTGTGCGCCTGGTTGACGAAGAAGGTGGTGTAGAAGGAGCGAAACTCCGGATAGACGATGGGAAATGCGCCGAGGCCCCAGCCCAGCAATGGCCGTTTGATGAACATGCGCAGGCAGTCGCGGTCGATGGTGAGTCGAACCCCTCCGCTTAGTTCTTCACGAGCAGAAGAGTGAATACTCACCAGGCGGCGGGTGAGTTCGTTACCACCCATCCAGACGAGAAATACAATCACGACGGCAAGAAACCCGCCGAGCAGGAGCGGTTGTTTCCAGGTACCTTTGCGCTTGCGAACCAGAAGCACGCTCAGCAGCACCATTTGCGCGACGAAGGCCGCCATGCCTCCGCGCGATCCGGAAAGAAAAATGCTGGCGGCCATCACGGCGGCGACCCCGGCCACTGCAATCTTTCGATTTCCGTCGGTAAACTGAGTTACGGCCAGCACCAGCGGGAATGGAGTGAGCATCTCCATCAGTCCGGCGTAATGATTGCGATTGACGTAGGGTCCATAAATGGAGCCGCCTTGCTCGAGCGGCCAGGTCCAGTAAAGTTTTCCATTGGGCGCCATGCCCTGTAAAACCGCGAATGAAGCGACGACCAAACCGTAACCGGTGACCAACTTGGCAAACAGCTCAAACTGGGAGTAGCGGCGGAGAGTCTGGGTCACGACAAATGCGAGCATGCCATAAGCGGCGTAGAGCAGTAAGTGGGTGTAGGTCAGGTAACGGTAGGCGGTCGTTCCGAGCAGCCACTGGAACAGGACCAGGGCGAAGAAGGCCGTCATCGGCGGGTAGAGCGCATTGTCGCAGAGGTTGAGCGCACCGTTGAGCCAGTGCTTGTAAGCCCAAAGCCCGAGCAGCAGGAGAGCGCATGTTTCCAGGGCAAATACTGCCCAGGGCTGGACCGCTCCAAAGGCGAGTGGGCCCGCCAGGAGCACGGCGCTGGCGCCGATCAGGAGGACGTTGTTGGTCAGGCGCGGTTGCGGGACCTTGGCGACAGAAGCGGGTACCGGGGGCGTGGCCGGGGCGGAACTCACGGAGTGTCCTTGGACTTGCTGGTGGAATTGTCGGGCGAGTTATCGGGAGGCAGTTGGGGAGAAAGCTCGAAATCGTCGAGCCACAACTTGCCGCGAATCGGCGAACCAGCGGGGAAGCGCTCGATGGCCAGAACCAGCAGGGTGGTGGAAGAGGAGGTGGTGATGGTGGAGTGAACTTCCTTCCAGAAGTCGGCATCGTTAAGCGGATCGCTGGCATAGAGCGGCGTGCCGGTGTAGGCATCGCGCAAAACGATCTGGGGTCCGCCCGCGCCTTCAAAGTCCGCCGACTTGTAGTATGCGGAGAAATCGTAGGTGGTTGCGCCGCGCACCGGAATCAGTTGTTGAATTCCGGCGTCGTTAATTCCGGGGCCCTCGAAGGTCAGGGAAAGGGAGCGATGCCCCTCGCGGAAATCGCTGGGATCAAGCAAGGGCCGGACGCCATTGCGATTGACGTAGGTCCAGTCGAAGCCTCCGTTGAGTATGTCGAGGCTGAAGTCGCCGTTCACGACCAGGTTGTCTTCCGTGGGCAGATAGGCGGAGAGACCAAGAATGCCGGCGCTTTGCTCCCAGGCCGACATGGCGGCGTCGGGGCGGCGCACTCCAATCAGGTAGCGCACGTAATCGTACAGATAGCGATTCTCAAATTTCTCGTGCAACTGGGCCAGTCGCGCCCAGGTCTTGATCGCGCCTTCGGTTTCCTGCTTGCTGGTCAATATGGTGAGAAAGGCGATGAGGGAATCGGCGCGGGCCGGCACGACGTCGCGCAAAAGAGCGTCGGTGTCGGGACGCACGCGCCAGCAGGCGAGCAGGGCGGGGTACACCAGTTCTATATCGTTCTCGATGACAACATGGAACTCGCGCAGGGCGCGATCGAGGTCGCCGTCGATGAGAAAGAAGTTGGCGGCTTCCCAGGCCACATCGGGAGCAGTAGGTTCGGCCCGCAAGGCGCGCTCCAGGGCGGTTCGCTGACCGGCAATGTCTCCGGTCACCTGGTAGGCGCCAGCCAGGTCGAACCAATAGCGGGCATCGTGCGGGTTAAGCGCGACCGCAGATCGAAAGCTGTCGATGGCGGACTGCGGATCGCCGGTCACGAAGGCGAAGTAGCGTCCGAGTCGATGGCGATAGTCCGCGTTGCCGGGCGAGAGCGATACGGCGCGCTCCAGTTGCGTCGGTTCGGGATGGGAAGCGAAGAGGCTGGCCGCGAACTCTTTGGCGGTCAGGAAGAAATAGACACCCGCCAGCAATAGCACAGTGCCCGCGAACTGCCAACGGCGCCGGTCTAAAAGTGGAATGTTCATTAATCTTTAAAATCGCAACTTTAAAATCGCAACTTAAGATCGCAACTTTAAGATCGCAAGCCTGAGACTGTCGCCTTAAACCGCCTTGGGTTGTTCTGCGGCGTTCCCGGTCTCGGCAGATTCTTCCTGATAATAATGGCTGTATTTGCCCTGATATTCGTAATAGTAATAATAGTCGGGAGACGTGAGATCGACGGCGTTGAGCAGAACGCCGGCGACGTGCGCATTGACCTGCATCAAAATTTCGCGGGCGCGGCGCAGCGCCTGTTTGGTGGTTTGTCCAGACCGAATGACGAGGATGGTGGCGTCGGCGCGCGGGGAGAGCACGACCGCGTCGGTGACGGAGAGAGTTGGCGGAGTGTCAATCACGATATGGTCGAACTGCTGGCGCAATTCCGCGATAAGTTCCCGCATATTGGAGGAGGCGAGCAATTCGGCGGGATTGGGAGGCGGTGTGCCGGCGGGCATGATGAGCAGATTGGGGAGGATGGGAGATGTGGTAATGGTCTGCTGCAAGGTGGCGCTTCCGGTCAGGACATTGCTGAGACCGCTGCGCGGGCCCATACCCAGGGTTTTGTGAACACTGGGGCGGCGCAAGTCGGCATCGATGAGCAGAACTCGCACTCCCTTTTGCGCCAGTACGATGGCAGTATTGATGCTGGTGGTAGTTTTGCCTTCCTGGGGACGAGCGCTGGTCACCATGATGACTTTGGGCGGCGCTCCCAGATTGGAGAGCAGAAGCGAGGTGCGCAATGCGCGATACGATTCGGCCATCTGCGACTGCGGGCGAAGCTGAGTTACGGTTTCCACAACCTCTTTGGAGCCGGTCAGTGTCAGTCGCTTACTCGAGGAGCCGCGGCTGCCTGATTTGGAACTAAGCGGAATCATGCCCAGAGAAGGCAGGCCGGAGATGACTTGCGCTTGCTCGGGAGTACGCACGGTGTTGTCCATGTTCTCGAGCAGGAAGGCCAGGCCAACGCCAGAGATCACACCCAGCACCAGGGCGAAGGACAGGTTGCGCGGAATATTGGGTTCACTGGGAGAGGTCGGAACCCGGGCCGCGTCGATGATGCGAAAATTATTGGAACGTAATCCGGCGGTGACGCCAGCTTCTTTCAGTTTTTCCAGCAATCCCTCGTAAAGCGTCCGGTTGCTGTCCAGATCGCGCTTGAGGATGCTGTATTCAATGGCACTCTCGTTGAGTTTGTTGGCCTCCTGCTTCTGCTTTTCGAAGGCGCCGCGCAACATAGTCTCACGTTGCAAAGCGGCGAGGTACTGGCCCTTGAGGTGATCGACGGCCTTGTTGGTTTCCGATTGCAACTGCCGATCAATCTCCTTCAGTTGGTTATTGAGCTGCGCGACTTTCGGATAGGAAGGACCGAACTGGGTGCTGAGATCGGCAACCTGGATGCGAAGATTGGCCTGCTGTTCGCGAAGTTTATCCAGGAGACCGGAGGCAGCAACGCCGCCGCCGGTAGTCGTATCGTTGATGATGGCCGCCGCAATTGCATCCGGATCGTTGGATTGGGTCTGACGATAGACCGCTTCCTTCTGCATCCGGTCGGATTCCGCCATGGTCATTTCTTTGTTAAGTTCGTCGAGTTTTTCAGTGATGATGTTCTGTTTCTCGTCCATTCCAAGAATTTCGTGCTCCTTCTGGTAGCGCACGAGTTTCTCCTGGGAGGTTTCGACTTTCATCTGCAGGTCAACGAGTTGTTTGGAAAGCCAGTCCGAAGCTTGCATGGTCGATTCGAACTTAGTCTTGAAGTTCTGCTCGACATAGGTCGCGGCCAGAGTATTGACGGCGCTGGCGGCCAGTTGAGGATCCGTGCTGGTGTAATGAATCTCGATGATGCGCGTGTTGGGGATGAGAGTGACGTGGAGGTTTCCGCGAAAGCTTCCCAGCAGGGCCGAAGTGTGGTTGGAATCGGTCTGGAGCGGGTCCGCGACGAGGTTCGGTTGCTTTTGATCGGCATGCCCACCGAACTCGGGACGCTTATCGAGATTCAACTGCCGGATGACCTGCAGCGCCATGAGGTCGCTCTGCAGGATGCGGACTTCGGTATCGAGATCGCTCTGGTCGTAGTAATCGACGACTGGCCCGGAGTCCTTGAAGGTAATCAGGTTGGGATCGGCTTTGTTGATGGCGATGCGGCCAATGGCTTCGTAAACGGGAGTCTGGCGCAGGCTGGCGATGGCGACCGCCATGAAGATGCCAATCACGACCGCGATCACCATGAACTTGCGCTTGATGAGTACGCGCATGTACTCGCGCAGGGTGGAGTCTTGCGAAGGCAAAGCGTTATAAAATGCGGAAACCGGCCTCAGAAGTTCAGCCGCTTCACTCGGCTGTAGCTCGCGCGGGTTGCTTTGTGGATCGTTACTGCGCGGAACCAGCGGACCCAATGACATCGTTACTCCTTAGCTTCGGCTACTTCCAGAAAATTCTACGCGCCAGCGCGCCGCATTCGACACAACGGACCGTCCCCGACTGCCTGGCCGGAGTAAACGGGGCGGGCAAAGCAGGCTGTTATCAATAATTTGCCTGATTTTAGCATCTCAGGGAGCGAGAACAGCCAAAAATTGGCGGGTGGCGATATTGTCTGGCGTTCTGGTTTCCGCAGGGCGGCCAAGGGACGCCGCCATAAATGGTCAGGCTCGAAGGCTGGCAGGACCTGGTCGGGCCGGGCGGAGCCGCAATCGCCATTGTGCTTTGCCCTGCCAGCGCCGCTGTGAATGGTTTGCTACTGGTGTGCTACCAGGGTTCCGACGTAAGCGGAATCCGTCTCAACTGCAAAGAATGCCTTCGCCCCCTGGATAAAGACGATATTCAAATTGTAGGGAGCAGAGCCGCTCACGGTGATCGTACCCGTGCAACCGGACGCGACCGTGTATGTGCCGTTGACCGAAGCGGTCGAGGGCACACCAGCCACCACGCTTGTCTCCGTCCCGCTGACGCCGCCAGCACCGTCCAGCACATACTGCCCGCTGAACTGCCACACCCCGGTCCCAACAATGTAGCCTCCGCCATGAAAGCCGTAACTGCCCTTTACGGAGGAAAGCGAGCAGGTCGCAGTGCCCAGGGCATCCGCCTCGCCGGAACCGGTTCCGTGTCCGGAATCCGCTACCACCATTTCCAGGTGCTTGGCGACCGGATCGACCACAAAGTTGTAATGGCTCTGATGCCCGTTCTGATCGATGATCGTCCCACTCCCCGTGCAATTCGCGCTGATCGCATANNTGGCTGCGTTGCCCACGGCGGTCAGCATCGATACGAAAAGGAGCAGCCCAAGAACACGCAGAATCTGGCGACTTAGCATTTTGTAGATTCCCCTCCTTAGTTTTGCAATTCTGCCTGCTGGAATTTTCCCTTCAGTGTCTGTTGACGTCAATATGAAACACTTTTCACCTGGATCACCCGCTGCTGGGTGCCAGGTTGCTGTCGAGAACCCTCTTTTGGGTCGGGGCCGGGCTCGGCGAGGTCAGTGATACGTCCTCGACGGACTCCTCAGCTATACTATCGAACACAAGAAGTTACGCGAAAAAGCGAAGATTCTTCGAGCCGGCTGCGGAGATTCGAGATTCGATACCCGGCGCCTGGCCTCTGATTTCGACTTACGGCATCGCTCAAGCGATGGCCTGACACGAAGCCAAGCGCCGCGACAAGGGGCGGAAGGGAAGCCTGCATTTTTCTACGGCGCGTAACCCGGACAGAAGAAGCTTCGAAGGGATATGAATGGTGAATTGGTCGCAGGAATCGATTCTGGTAACCGGAGGAACGGGCTCTTTCGGAAAGAAATTTGTCGAGGTCATGCTGCGCGACTATCATCCGCAACGACTGGTCGTCTTCAGCCGCGACGAGTTGAAGCAGCATGAGATGAGGACGTCGGGTTTCGATCATCCCAGCCTGCGCTATTTTATTGGCGATGTGCGGGATGTAGAACGCTTGAAGCGGGCGCTCTCGGGAGTGACGGTAGTGGTGCACGCGGCGGCGCTCAAGCAAGTGCCGGCTTGCGAGTACAACCCGTTTGAAGCGATTCAGACGAACATCATGGGCGGGCGCAACGTGATTGATGCGGCCATCGATCAGGGTGTGCGCCGCATTCTGGCGCTCAGCACCGACAAAGCGGTGAATCCGATCAATCTTTATGGCGCGACGAAGCTGTGCGCGGAAAAGGTGTTTGTGCAGGCGAATGCCTATGCGGGCGCGAAGAACACGCGCTTCAGTTGCGCGCGTTATGGCAACGTAGTGGGCAGCCGGGGGAGCGTAATTCCGGTTTTTCTGGAACAGCGGCGGCACGGGAAGATCACCATCACCGATCCGCGCATGACGCGATTCTGGCTGACGCTGGAGCAGGGCGTGAAGTTTGTAATTCGCTGTATCGAGCAGATGCATGGCGGCGAGATTTTCGTTCCGAAGATTCCTTCCATGCGGCTGGTGGACCTGGCGGAGACAGTGGCGCCGGGATGCCAGGTGGAGTACATCGGGATTCGTCCGGGCGAAAAATTGCACGAGGTGCTGGTGTCGGAAGACGAATCGCGGCAGACGCTGGAGACGGAAGACATGTACGTGATTCAGCCGGCGCATCCGTGGTGGAAATCGGAAAACTGGGTGAGCGCCCGGCCGCTTCCGGAAGGCTTCCGCTATGCGAGCGATAACAACCCAAACTGGCTGACGCGGCGGGAATTGGAGGAGTTGGTGGCCCCGGAAACCAGCGGCGCAGAGGCGATTCCAACTTCGGCCTAGCATGAGCGCCCTGCCCACAAAACTGGAAGCGCTAGCCATCCACGGGGGCGCGCCCGTGCGTAGCACGTTGTTGCCCTACGGCCGGCAGAGTCTCGATGACGACGACATTCAGGCGGTGGTTAACGTGCTGCAGTCGGACTGGCTGACTACGGGGCCGAAAGTGGTCGAGTTCGAGGAGCGCTTCGCGGCAAGGGTGGGAGCGCGGCACGGGGTCAGCTTCAGTTCGGGTACGGCTGCGTTGCATGGGGCGGCGTTTGCGGCGGGACTGGGGCCGGGGGATGAGGGGATTACCACGCCCCTGACTTTTTGCGCGACCGCCAACTGCATTTTGTACCAGGGGGCGATGCCGGTGTTCGCCGATGTCTCCGCGGACACGCTGAACCTTGACCCGCAGGAAGTTTCCAGGAAGATTTCGGCGCGAACGAAAGCGATTTTCGCGGTGGATTTCGCGGGACATCCGGCCGCGCTGGATGAACTCGGCGAACTAGCGAAGGGGCGAGGAGCGTTCTTGATCGAAGACGCCTGCCACGCTCTGGGCGCCGAGTTCCAAGGTAAGCGGGTCGGCGGCATTGCCGACATGACGGTGTTCAGCTTTCATCCCGTGAAGCATCTGACGACGGGGGAAGGCGGCATGGTGGCCACCAACGACGCGCGGCTGGCGGAGACTTTGCGGCGCTTTCGCAATCATGGCATCAGCAGTGAAGCGCGCCAGCGCCAGGAAGCGGGACAGTGGTTTTACGAGATGGTCCTGCTCGGCTTTAATTACAGGTTGACCGATATTGCGTGCGCGCTCGGACTTTCGCAGCTCGAAAAACTGCCAGCGAACCTGGCCCGGCGGCGGGAAATTGCGGCGCAATACACAGAGGCATTCCGGGACCTGAATGCGATCGTGGTGCCTGCAGTGCGTGAGGAAGCGCATCCGGCGTGGCACCTGTATCCGATCCGGCTCAACCTGGAAATGCTGGCAGTAGGCCGGGGAGAGGTGTTTCGGTCCCTGCGGGCGGAAAACATTGGCGTGAATGTGCACTATATTCCGGTGCATCAACATCCCTACTACCGCGAGCGCTTTGGATCTGAAGAGATTTATCCAGTGGCCGAGGACGCCTATGGGCGGCTGATCAGCCTGCCCATGTTTCACTCCATGACGGCGCAGGATGTGGAGGACGTTATTCGCGCGGTGCGGAGAGTTGTGGGTCACTATGGCCGCTAGTCGCCAGTCGCTTGTTGTTGGTCAAATCCACCGTCGCTCCGCGAACGATCAACGACGAGCAACAGACGGGCAAGGACAATTTCCCAAATAGATAGAAGGAAAGGCGAGCGTCCCATTGGCTCGGGATCAGGAAATCAGAATAAGTCATGTCCAGAATTGCTGACTGGGTGGAATATCGGGCTCTGGTTGTGGGTTGCGGATCGATCGGGCGGCGGCATGCGCGGAATCTCAAAGCTCTCGGTGTGCGGCAGCTTGGTTTTTGCGACACGAGCGCGGAAGCGCTCAAGCAATGCCGCGAAGAGGTGCGCGGCGAGGTATTTGGCGACTTGGGCGAAGCGCTGCAGGGTTTCAGGCCCGATATCGTGTTGATCTGCACTCCGCCGGTGTACCACGTGGAGGAGGCGCTGGCCGCGCTACAAGCTCGAGCCCACGTTTTCATCGAAAAGCCTCTTTCCCATGAATCGAGTGGAATTCAAGTGCTGATGGCGGAGGCTCGCCGCCACGATCGCAACGTTCAGATCGGGTATAACATGCGCTTTCATCCCGGCCTGCAGATTTTGAAGGAACTGATTGACTCGGGAAAGATCGGGCGGGTGCTTTGGCTCAACGCGGAGGCGGGGCAATACCTTCCCGACTGGCGACCGTGGCAGCATTATCGGGAAAGCTACAGCGCGCGGAACGAACTGGGCGGCGGCATCATCCTCGATGGTTCTCACGAATTGGATTACATCTGCTGGCTCCTGGGCCGTCCCACCGAAGTGACGTGCCGCGCGGAACATCTCAGCAGCCTGGACGTGGATGTGGAAGACTCGGCCTGGATCTATTTGAGTTTTCCAGAACGGCGGCGGGCGGAACTGCATCTCGATTTTGTGCAGCGGACCTATTCCCGTTCGTGCAAGGTGGTCGGCGAAACGGGGACGGCGCTGTGGGATTTCAATGTTCAGGAAGTGCGTTGGTTTTCCGCCGAACAGCCCGGTTGGAACGCGATTCCCTATGTGTTCGAAACCAACGACATGTATGTGGCCGAGATGGTGCACTTCCTGGAGTCTCTGGGAAGCGGCACCGGCCCCATGGTTGATCTGGAGCAGAGCCGGGATGTGATCCGGGTGGTGGAAGCGGCGAAGAAATCCTCGGAAGAGGGAAGAGCGCAGACGCTGAATTGGACGAGCGAACCGAGGGAAGGGCCGGTGGTAGCAATCATTCAGGCCCGAATGGGTTCGACGCGCTTGCCGGGCAAGAGTCTGGCCGAGATCGAACAACGGCCGATGTTGTGGCATGTCGTGGAGCGCGTGAAGCGGGCGACACTGGTGGATCGCGTGGTTGTGGCCACCTCCACCGCTCCCGCGGACGATGCGATCGAAAAGATGTGTCGGGAAAATGGCGTCCACTGTTATCGCGGCAGCGAACACGATGTGCTGGACCGTTTTTACACGGCGGCGCGGGGGGAGAAGGCATCGCAGGTGGTACGCATCACGGCCGATTGCCCGTTGATTGATCCCGAGGTGATTGATCGCGTGGTGCGGCGTTTTCAACGCGGCGATCTCGATTACGCCTCGAATGCCATGGTACGAAGCTATCCCGACGGGCTCGATACCGAGGTCTTTTCGTTTTCAGCTTTGGAACGGGCATGGCACGAGGCGAGCAAGGCGTCGGAGCGCGAACATGTGACTCCGTACCTGCGTTCGGACAAATTTCGAACCGCCAACGTGGAAAATGATTCGACGGCCCTGTTTCTGCATTATCGCTGGACAGTGGACGAGGCGGCCGATCTGGACTTCATCCGGGCAGTGTACAAAGCTTTCCGCGGGAAGGAGAATTTCGTAATGGAGGATATTCTGGAATTAATCGACCAAAACCCAGGTCTCGAGAAGATGAATTCGGAGATCGTTTCGAACCGCGGGTATTACAAGAGCCTGTACGCGGAGGCAAATGCGGCGGCGGCGACTCTCCGGTCGATTGAAAAATCGAAAGGCTGGCTGGCGCGGGCGGACAAGGTGGTCCCGGGTTCTTCGCAGACGTTCAGCAAGGGAGCGAACCAGCATGTTCGCGGAGTGGCCCCGATTTTTCTGGCCAAGGGCAAAGGTTGCCGGGTGTGGGATGTCGACGGCAACGAATATATCGACTACATCCAGGGCCTGTTGCCGAACATTCTCGGCTACGCGCACGAGGAGGTCAACGCGGCTGTGACGGCGCAGTTGGCCCTGGGGCACAGCTTCTCGTTGCCGCATCCTCTGGAAGTGGAACTGGCGGAGCGGCTGACGTGGCTGATCCCGTGCGCGGAGAAGGTTCGCTTTGGCAAGAATGGATCGGATGCTACTTCAGGAGCGGTGCGCGCGGCGCGAGCGTTGACGGGACGCGAGCGCATCGCCTGCTGCGGTTACCACGGATGGCAGGATTGGTACATCGGGAGCACGACTCGAAATGCGGGGGTTCCGGAAGCGGTGCGGGCTCTGACGCATCCGTTCGTGTACAACGATTTGGGTTCGCTGCAAAAGCTCTTGAACGAACACCGGGGCGAGTTCGCGGCGGTCATCATGGAGCCGGTGAACTTCTGGCCTCCGGCGTCCGGCTTTCTCGAAGGCGTAAAGAAACTGGCGCACGAGCACGGCGCATTGCTCATTTTTGACGAGATCTGCAGCGGATTTCACTTTGGGCTGGGCGGGGCGCAGAGGAGGTTTGACGTGACGCCCGACCTGGCATGTTTTGGCAAAGCGATGGGCAACGGTTTTCCCATTTCGTGCGTGGTGGGGAAAGCGGATGTGATGAAGGTGTTCGAGGATATTTTTTTCAGCTTCACGTTCGGCGGCGAAGTGGCGTCGATGGCAGCAGCCATGAAGGTGCTGGACGTGCTGGAAAATACGGACGCGTTGGCCCGCATGGATGCAAACGGGATGACGCTGCAGGAGGGCCTGAACACACTAGCCAAAGAGGCGGGTTTGCAGGATCGGATCAAGTGCATCGGTTATCCGTTCTGGTCGCTGATCAAGTTTCTGGATGCCGACGGCAAAGACAGTCTTCTGGTGCGAAGCCTCTTCACCCAGGAATGCGTGAAACGGGGAGTGCTGCTGCTGGCAACCCATAATATGACGGCAGCGCACGATCCAGTGGCGATTGAACAGACGCTGCGGGTGTATGCGGAAGTGTGCAAGACCTTGTCGCAATGGCTGAGCGACCAAGGTCCGGAAAGATATCTGGAAGGCGAGATGATTCAGCCGGTATTCAAAGTACGATGAGAGGCTGGCTGGCAAGGTCACTTGCGACTTGTCTAACCCGCGAATCATGAAAGCGGCCGGGTGTAACTTCGTTGAGATTGGAAGTTGATTGGAGTCCATGAAACCAGGCGTACTTCTGATCCGGGCCGACGCCTCCCTTGCCCTAGGAACTGGACACGTGATGCGCTGCCTCGCTCTGGCGCAGGCATGGATTGACGCTGGCGGCTCGGTGAACCTGGCCGTGGCCGAGTTGCCGGATGGGCTTTTGCCCCGGGTGAATGCGGAACGAATCTCACTGAGCCGAGTGGATGCCATCCCAGGGAGTTCCGCCGATGCGCAGGAGATAATTGCGCAGGCCCGTCGCTTGAAAGCCGACTGGTTGGTGATTGACGGCGATCGCTTCGGCAGCGATTATCTGGCGCTGATTCGGGCCGCAGGGTTTCGGGTACTGCTGATCGACGATTTCGCCAACCGGGAGTCATTTCCCGCCGATCTGATCGTGAATCCCGATCTCGATGAAAATATCGAGTATCGAAAACGAGGAGCGACAGCGCCTGTGCTGACGGGGTCGCGATACATTTTGCTGCGCCGGGAGTTCAGGCAGCAAACAGTCAAGAAAGAGACTCGCGAATGCGGGAACCGAATTCTGGTGACCCTTGGCGGCAGCGATCCGGAGAATTTAGCGCCGCGAATGGCGAGCGCCCTGAGACAGTGTCGAGAACTTGAAGTTACGGTGATCGCGGGAGCCGGCTTCGACCGATCGAACGACCTGGGAAAGCTGAAGGCCAGCAATCTGCGAGTCGTTTTCAATCCGCCCAACATGGCGGAGTTCATGAAAGACTCGGACCAGGCGATCATCGTTGCGGGCGGAACTGTGTGGGAGCTTCTTTCCATGGGGTGCGCGGTGTTGAGCTACTCTAGAAACGATGTGCAAGGGCGCATCATCAGGGTTTTGTCAGAACGCGGAGTAGTGGTCGACATGGGGGATGTTTCGCGGTTTGATCCGGCTAAGCTGGTGGCTGTAGTGAAGGACCTGGTGGATGCTCGCGTGGCGCGCGAGCGCATGAACCACCTGGGCCGGTCTCTGGTCGACGGATTGGGAGCAACCCGGGTGGTCGAGGCCACGCAGCGAGCGGGCACGGTTGGGATGCTTCCCATTCTACCTTCGGAAAAAGATGATTTTCTGGGCATGGCGCAGCGGCATTTCTCCGAGTTGAATGCTGCCTTCGTGCCGGCGGACGATTGGAAGGAGCACTACTTCCGGACCATCATGGGGAATCCGCAGTATTTTCTCCGCTGGGTGGTTTGCGACGGGAAACGGGCAGGCTTCATTCTGTTCGGGCTGGAGAAGCACCGGTTTCTGCCGCGAATGACCGGAGCCATCTACGAAGTCTACATTCTGCCGGAGTTTCGCCGGCGTGGCGTGGCCTCCGCGTGTGCCGCGGAAGCGATTCGGGAACTTCAGGCGCTTGGCCCATCAAAGATTCAGCTCGAAGTGGTCGAAGGCCGGACGGCAGCGGCGGCGCTGTGGGAGTCTCTGGGATTTCAGAAGGTCACCGGCCGCTATGTGCTGAACGGCGGGTCTTGAGGAGCGGGTCGTGAAGATCGCAATCGCACAGCCCACGTACCTGCCGTGGCTCGGCTATTTCGATCTGCTGGATCAGGTGGACCAGTTTGTGTTGCTGGATACGGTCCAGTTTGAAAAGCAGTCGTGGCAGCAGCGCAATCGGATTAAGACTCCGACCGGCCTGCTGTGGCTCACTGTACCCGTCGTGTTTCGAGGGCGGCTGGGGCAGCGCATTGTGGACGTGGAAATCCGTGACCCGGATTTTTGGCGCGATCACCTGCGGGCCGTGGAATTGAATTATCGCCGCGCTCCCTTTTTCGACAGGTATTACCCGCCATTGCAAGAAGTACTGTCGGCCTCCCCGGGCCTGAGGCTGGCCGAACTGACCGTTACGCTGGTCCGCTGGTTGGTGGAGGATATGGGGATCACAACGCCAATCGTCCGGTCGTCCGAACTGGCCGTGGACGGGAAACGCACCGAGTTACTGGGGGAGATCTGCAATTTGTCAGGCGCGACCACTTACGTTTCGCCTCTCGGGTCCGCCGACTATCTGTTGGACGAGTTGCCCATCTTGACTGGCCGGGGCGTAGAGGTAGTGTTCCAGCATTACGAGCATCCAACTTACCGCCAGCTTTTTCCTCCGTTTCAGCCATACGCCAGTGTGCTCGATTTACTGTTCAACGAGGGTGAAAACTCGCTGGCAGCGATTCGCAGCGGACGACGAGAGCCGCTTGCCCCGACAGAAGTTGCGGTTCATCGGAAGGACCGGGTGAGCGATAACGATAACAAGGTCGGCTCCTGATGGCGCCCCGCATCTTTATCGGCGAGCACGTGATTGGAGCGGATACTCCCTGCTATATCGTTGCCGAACTTTCCGCCAATCACAATCAGAGCTTCGATCATGCGGTGCGCATTATTCGGGCTGCCAAAGAGGCTGGGGCGGATGCGGTCAAGCTCCAGACTTATACCGCCGACACGATTACGATGCGCAGCGACAAAGAATATTTTCGCATCAAGGGCGGCACTCTGTGGGATGGCCGCATTCTTCACGATCTGTACCAGGAAGCGTTCACTCCCTGGGAATGGCAGCCGAAGCTGAAAGAGATTGCGGATGAACTGGGAATGGATTTATTTTCCAGCGCCTTCGACGACAGCGCCGTTGACTTTCTCGAAAGGATGAATGTTCCGGCGCACAAGGTGGCGTCGTTCGAACTGGTTGACATCGGGCTGATCCAGAAGATGGCGCGTACCGGGAAGCCACTGATCATGTCGACCGGCATGGCCAGCGCAGATGAAATCTCGGAAGCGGTTGGAGCGGCGCGGGAGGCGGGCGCGACGCAGATTGCGCTGCTGAAGTGTACGAGCGCATACCCGGCGCCGCCGGAAGAGGCAAACCTGCGAACCATTCCCGAACTGGCGCGACGTTTTCATTGTCCGGCAGGACTTTCCGACCACACCATGGGAAGCGCGGTTCCCGTCGTGGCGGTTGCGCTGGGAGCCTGCATTGTCGAAAAACATCTTTGCCTGCGCCGGGCCGATGGCGGCCCCGACGGCGCATTTTCACTTGAGCCCGCGGAATTCAAAGCGATGGTCGAAGCGGTGCGCGAGGCGGAGAGATCCCTCGGCGCGATCGAGTTCAACTCCGGACCGCGCGAAGCCAACAGCCGCAGGTTCAGGCGTTCGCTGTTCGTGGTCGAGGACGTAAAAAAGGGCGAGTTGTTTACGAAGCAGAACGTGCGCTCCATTCGTCCGGCGGACGGACTGCACCCGCGGCACTTCAACGAAGTTCTCGGAAAACGCGCGGCGGTCGCCATTGAGCGTGGAACTCCGCTGAGCTGGGCGCTGGTGGTGGGCTGATCCAGGCATCGTTACATGCCGGACAAAACCGACTCCAGGTTTTCGGGGCTGATGGGGGTCTGAAGGCCTTGCCGGGTTTCGTCGGTGATGTGAAACTGCTCGAGCAGTTGTGGAATCTCGCGGATTCTGCGGGGAGAATCGAGCGGATAGCTTGCCGAGAACCTGGCATACTGCTTGCCATAGTCGTACCAGGAAGCATCAAACCAACTGCACAGAAAACAGGGCACCCGGTTCAGCGTGCTCTCGACCGCCACGCTTGATTCCACGGTCAGGCTGCACCAGGCTCGGGCAAAAAGGTCGGGAGTCATCGGCCCCTCGCGCACTTCGACTAGACTGCGCTCCTCTGCGGAGAGCACTCGGTCGAGGATTGCGGCTCTGGTTCGACGACTCTCAAAAGGATGGAGCTTGATTACGACCTTGCGACCGACGCGGCGGGCAAGCTGACATAACTCGGGTAGAAGCTCCGCGTAGAAAGTTTGCGTGCGTCCGGAAAAAAGTTCGTAAGCCTCGGAATAGAAAACGATCCAGTCTCTTTGAACGGGTGTACTTGGCGATGCACTGTGCGCTTCGGGAGGACTGCCAACCACGATTTTGCCGGCGGAAACGCCGCACCACTCCACGCAGTAATCCCGTGCCATTGGGCCCTTCGTGAGGTATGCGTCGGAGATGGGCCGGCGGATTCCGAAACTCATGTTCAGGGCGCCGTGATCGCAAAACACGGTGCGCAGCTTGCGCGATCTAGCCAGCCATATGGGCAGCCGGGTATAGGGATTGTGTTCGTCGGCGGAGAGCACGGCGGCAATGGGTTCGCCGGCAAAGACCTGCCGCCAGGCGTCGCGAACCCGCAGACCGGTTTTCAAGAACTTCGCGAACCCGTCGAACACATGCAGGTCTCTGGCGTGGCGAAGAACGGGGTCGTTCTCGAACAGCTTGTTTTTCACGCCCTGCCAGAGTGCCAGCAGGCGGGCTTGTTCCGTGTCGGTCGATGGCAGCAGGCGCGGAGCATAGGAGGCGAGAGAGCGAACTTCCACATTGGGAGGAAGCTGGCGAAGACGTCCGCTGCGGCGTGTGACGATCATTAGAAAACGGCGATGGGGGAGCATCCGCGCATAGGCTACTTGAGCCAGAGAGACATTGACATATGCGGATGGGAGCAGGATGGCCGGGTTTGACGAGGCGCCGGGCTGACGGGTGAAATGGCGACGGAGGCGGTAGTCGGCGTCCCACTTGTCGAGGGCTATTTCGGCCAACTGCGAGGGATGCAGGGCCAGCGCGGCTTTCAGGTAGCGGCGGGAACGCTGTCCTATAGGGCTCTTATACTCAAGGGATAGAATCCTGATCTCGCGATTTTCCATCTTGCGCTGCAGCAGGCGCGAGAGCGCCGCCAGAGTGAAGTGAGGGCGGGACGCGAAGACCTCGGCCTGATCGGGGATTTGTTCGGCCAGGCAGGACAACAGCATGAGCTGCTCGAGTTCCTGGTAGGGAAAGACGGAAAAAGCGTCCCACCAATCCACCGACTCCGAATCCACCAGTTGGTCCAGACCCACGGCCAGGAGGTCACGCATGCGGCGACGATGCTGCGCATGGTCCATCAGGCCGTAAATGCTGACGATACGGCATCCCAGCCGTTCGGCTTGTTGGGAGTAGGCGTGGGTTCCGGACCAGCCCAGATCAATCGCCAGATCCCATTGGGTCCCGGCCCAAGGTCCTACCTCAGCCGAATCGTCGGGATGCAGCAGGAGAACTTTCATGAAGGGAACGACTTGCGAGGCTGACTTGACACGAAAAAATCTTAGCAGTCGCAGGCTGGCATGAGAAGCGCGATGGGCTATCATAAACGATTGCAGAAACTTGAAGCAGCCCGCCTGGCCGTGAATCGCAACTTGAAGGGCAGCACCATCGCACCGTCTGACGTCACCGCGGCGCTGACGTCGATCGGTATTGAGCGGGGAAGTATGGTGCTGGTGCACGCGGATGCGATTGTGGCGGCGCAATTTCCCGCCGTGCACCCAGCCATGGCCGACGACGAGCGGCTGGATCTTTTGATTGGAGCGATTGAAGCTGCGATTGGCACCGACGGTACACTCGTCATTCCCGCCTTCAGCTACAGTTTCACGAAAGGAGAGGTGTTCGACGTCCTTCGTACGCCCAGCGCGGTGGGCATGGTGAGCGAGCGATTCCGCATCCAGCAGGGTGTTTGCCGGACGTCCGACCCGATATTCAGTTTTGCCTGCAGAGGGCGGTTAGCGTCAGAGCTGTGCGCTCTTCCGGTCAACGAGTGCTTTGGCGCTGAATCGGTGTTCGGATTCTTGCACCGGCGGAACGCCCACATCGTTGACCTCGGTTGCTCGATGAGCCGGGGGGGGACTTTTGTGCACTACGTTGAGACCGCTCACGGAGTTGACTATCGCTACCGGAAAGAATTCTCGGGGACGGTGATCTACCCGAGCGGCCAGAGGGCCGAGCATTCGGTAGTTTACAACGTCCGGGATCTGACGAGGCGGTCGGATGCCGACCTTCGTCGATTGCAGAGGCGGTTGGCCGACGACGGGAAATCTCGAACCGCGAATCTGGGAAGGTCCCGGGTAATGGCGGTGACGGCGGGCGATCTTTTCGCCACAGCCTGGAGAATGTTGGATGAGGATCCGGTTGCGTTGATCGCGGAAGGATCTCGCGAGTAAGCGGCGGCGAATCGGCGGAAGTTGAACCTGTTGGAATTCTTGTCATGAACAATGTTGGCATCGGCGACGAAATGTATGAATGGGCCCGAGAACTGTTTCCGATTTGCCGGAGCATCACCGGTGACGGGGTGCGGCAGACGCTTCGTTATCTTCAGAAACTGCTACCCGGAATGGAAATCTACGAGGTGCCGTCGGGAACTCCCGTGCTCGACTGGGTTGTTCCCGAGGAATGGAACATTCGCGACGCCTTTGTTGCCGACAATTCTGGAACCCGAATTATCGATTTCCGCCAGAATAACCTGCACGTGGTTGGTTACTCCGAGCCAGTTTCCGCGGAAATGACCCTGGAAGAACTGCAACCGCATCTGCATTCGCTGGCGGCCATGCCGGACGCGATTCCCTATGTTACTTCCTACTACGAACGACGCTGGGGATTCTGTTTGAGCCAACGCTCGCGCGAGGGATTGCGTCCGGGGAAGTACCGGGTTTTGATCGATAGCACGCTGGCCCCTGGTTCCCTCAGTTATGGAGAGGTGATTCTGCCGGCGACCGGCCAAAGTAGCGAACAGCGAGAGGTTCTGTTGTCGACTTATGTATGCCATCCCTCGATGGCGAACAACGAACTTTCAGGTCCGGTGGTGACGGCGGCGCTGGCGCGCTGGCTGGGGTCTCTGCCGCAGCGGCGATACACATATCGCGTGGTGTTTGTGCCCGAGACCATTGGTTCGATTGCTTATCTGAGCAGGCACTTGGAGGAGATGAAACGGAACACGATCGCGGGCTATGTTGTCACCTGCGTGGGCGACGATCGTGCGTATTCTTTCCTGGAATCGCGCGCGGGGAATACTCTGGCCGATTCGATTACAAGGCACGTGATCAAGCATCACTATCCCAAGTGTGTCACCTACAGCTTTCTCGATCGCGGCAGTGATGAACGCCAGTATTGCAGCCCCGGGGTGGATCTCCCGGTCGTGTCTTTGATGCGTTCCAAGTATGGAACCTACCCGGAGTATCATACTTCTCTGGACGACCTGAGTTTGATTTCCTCTTCCGGATTGGCCGGTGCATTCGGCGCTTTGCAGCGCTGTATATCTTTGCTGGAGGCAAACCACGTCTATCGGGCGACCTGTCTTGGTGAGCCGCAGTTGGGCAGGCGAGGCCTGTATCCTACGCTGAGCCAGCATGGCAGTGGCGTGAAGGTTAAGGCCATGATGGATGTTCTGGCGTACGCCGATGGGCAAGGCGATCTGGTTTCCCTGGCAGAGCGCATCGGAGTGCCGGCGGAAGCCTGCCTCCCAATGATTGTGCGGCTGCTGCAAGAGGATTTGCTGGAAAGAGTCGACTAGAACCGCGTTCGCTTCCGAGAAGGTATTCGATGCCGAGAAAGAATCAGCCGAGGCGGACACGGACGACTCGCTCCGAGAAGGAGATCGAGTACGCCGACGAGATGGAGAGATGCATCGCCCAGAGTCCATTCTCAAACCTGGAGCGCCTGCAGAATTTCACTCTTTATACGCCGCGACAGGATCTGACGAATTTTCTGGTGCGCTATGAAATCTTCAAACGAGTGCTAGCGGTCCAAGGATCAATCATCGAGTGTGGCGTTTTGCGGGGCGGTGGATTGATGGCCTGGGCGCAGTTCAGCGCCATTTTCGAACCGGTGAATCACCAGCGGCGAATCGTGGGTTTCGACACGTTTAGAGGCTTTCCAGCGCTATCGAGGCAGGATCGATCCAGCGAGTCCGCGGACGCCCGCCCGGGTGGCCTGGCTGTCGACTCTTATGATCACCTGGAGCAGTGTGTTGCGTTGTTCGACCGGAACCGCTTTGTCGGGCATGTGCCGAAGGTAGAACTGGTCCGGGGCGACGCGACCAAGACAATCCCCGCCTATTTGAAGGAAAATCCGCAACTGATCGTCAGCCTCTTGTATCTCGATTTTGACATTTACGAACCGACGCTCTCGGCTCTGAGACATTTTCTTCCTCGAATGCCCAAAGGGGCGGTCATCGCGTTCGACGAGCTGAATTTGAAGGATTGGCGAGGGGAGTCGACCGCGGTTCTCGAGGCTCTGAGGCTGCGGGAGTATCGCATCGAGCGCTGCTCGTTTGGATCGGCGGTATCTTTTGCGCAGATTGAATAGACGGACCTGTTGCCAGACGAGTCGTGCATAGCAACCCCATGATCACGGTATTCACTCCATCGTTCGCGGATGACGCGAACACGAACGCGCAAAATTTGACTGCGAAAGAGATCGTGAGCCGCCTACCTGCGGACCGGTTCAAGGTCGTGCTGCTGGGCGACGGCGCCCCCGATCCCAGGATTATGGCGCGCGGCAATACCGAGATATTGCGCTGGTCGCAAAGCAGAAATACGGCCCGGTGGCTTCCCCGCCTGCTGTTTTCGAAAATCGATATCTACTTTTTCCCGCGCACGGGGCCGTTAGACAGGCTGTTCCTCTTTTGTCGACGTACTCTGGGCCTGCCGGTTGCGCTGGTAACCTACATCGCGATGGCTCTGGATGAAGTCGTCGTCGAGCCCACCATGACCAGATCGATTCGCGAGGCGGACCTTGTCTTCGGGAACTCGCGCTTCGTGGCCCGGACGGTTCAGGACCGCTTTGGAGTAACGACCGGGACAATGCACAGCGGCATACGGAGGGAAGTATTCCGTCCGCCATCCGCGTCTCGCTCGTCCCGATCTGAGCTCACGGTGCTTTATGCCGGATCATTCCAGGCACGGAAGCGGGTGGATCTCGTGATTCGCCAGGCCGCGGAGTTGCCTTCGGTTCGATTTCGACTGGTGGGGAAGGGCGAAGAGGAAGACTATTGCCGGTCTCTGGCAAAGGAGTTGGGTTGTGGCAATGTGACCTTCGTTGGCCACCTGTCGCAGCCGGATTTGGCCGAGGAGATGCGCCGGGCCGACGTGTTCTTGTTCCCGAGCGTGCTCGAGGGTCACCCCCAGGTTCTGGGGCAGGCGGCGGCTTGCGGATTGCCGGTGGTGGCGATGGAGAAGTATCAGCCGGACTATGTGGTCAACGGTGAAACGGGCTACTTGGTAAAATCGGACATCGAACTCTCACCCAAGCTGGGCCTGCTGTTGGCCGACCACGGGTTGCGGCTAAAGATGTCTGCCGCCGCTGCCCGCCACGCGTTGCAATTCGACTGGGACCGAGTTGCGCGAGATTGGGAAAGTGTCTTCGTGGAGGCGGCTGCCAAACGTCGCAGAAAAAATTAAATGTGCGGAATCTATGGAGTGTACGACGGCGAGGGCCGTGTCGCGCAATACAGATGTTCTTCCGGAAAAGCGTGGGCGGAGGAAGCGAGCCGGCTTTTGCAGCATCGCGGACCGGATGGAAGCGGGTGCCGGATGCTGATGGGTGGACGCTGCCTGCTTGGCCATTGCCGTCTGGCGATCATCGATTTGGAGGGCGGTGCGCAGCCGATTGCCAACGAAGATGAAACGATTTGGGTGATTCTGAATGGCGAGATCTATAACTACATCGAGATCCGGGAAAGATTGATTGGCAAGGGACATCGTTTTCGCACGCAAAGCGATACCGAGGTGCTGGTGCATCTCTACGAAGAGAAGGGCCATTCTCTGCTTGACGATCTGGATGGCATGTTTGCGTTTGCCATTGCAGATGAGAAGAACGGCCGACTTTTTCTGGCTCGCGATCGGTTTGGCGAGAAGCCCCTGTATTACGCACCCCTGAGGGAAGGTCGCGGCCTGGCATTTGCCTCCGAGATGAAGGCGCTGTTCCCTTTCCCCGGCCTGGATGGCCACCTTGACATACCCGCCGTCGCCCAATTCCTGGCGGTGGGATACGTGCCCGCCCCCCGGACTCATCTTCGAGGTGTACGCAAACTCATGGCGGGGGAAGCGCTTTCACTGGCTCCGGGCGCAGCGTTGCGAACGTGGCGCTATTGGCAGCCCAAGATCGAAGTTGCCGCGAGACCTCCGAGCCGGGAAGCCGCAGTAGAGAGTGTACGCAAAAGGGTTGCGCAGTCGGTTCGGTTGCGACTCAGGAGCGATGTGGCGATCGGAGCATTTCTCTCTGGAGGAGTGGACTCGACTTACATTGCAGCGACCATTCGCGAGTTACAGCCGGCCGCAAAATTCAGTACTTTCTGTGCTTCATTTGACGACCGGCAGTTAGACGAAGCGCCTTATGCGCGTCGGGTCGCGGAACACCTGGAGACGGATCATCACGAAGTTCATTTTTCGCCGGGAGATCTGCTGGCGATTTTCGATCAACTGATCGACGATTACGATGAGCCGTTTGGCGACGTGTCGATGTTCCCTACCTTTGCGGTTTGTCGGGCCGCGCGGCAGGTCTGCAAAGTGATGCTCTCCGGGGATGGAGGGGACGAGTGCTTCGGCGGATATTCGGAGATGTTCGGCCATTACCGCTGGCACGGAGTGCGGCGGACGGCATGGGCAAGCGGCGTGGCGATGCGGCTCTTCCGTTATTGGGGAAGGGACTGGAGGGGCGTGGGGTTAATCGAGTTTTTATCGAAGAGCGACTTGGAGTTGTTGTATCCAGCCGAGCGCCTCGGCGCCATTTCTTCGTCTTTTCTGCCCGATTATCGCGACGCGGCGGAAAGCGGATTGCGTGAACTGGAGGAACGCGCGCTGGAACACGCTCGTCTTCCCTATCCACTTTCGGCGTTCGAGGCGACCGCGTCTTCCTATCTGCCGGATCAAATCATGGTCAAGGTCGATCGCGCCAGCATGCGCGCCTCCCTCGAATGCCGAGCCCCTTTCCTGGATCCTAGCCTGATGCAATTTGCCGCCGGGCTCCCGATCGAGTATCACTTCGCATCGGGCATGGGCAAGGCAATCCTCAGGAAAGCGCTACCAGCGTGGGTTCCACGGGAGATACGCTGGCGGCAGAAACGTGGATTCACGCCTCCGTTGTGCGCATGGCTCCGCTGTGAGCTTAAAGAGCGAATGGAGAATACTCTCGACGGAAACATGGGAGAGCTCAAATACCTGTTGGATCCGTCGCCGGCGAGAGAGCTATTCCGCCAGCATCTGGCGGGGTCCGATCACAGCAATTCGTTGTTCCGATGGATGGTGCTTTCACGTCGTTGCCACGACGTCATTCTGAACTAGACGGTACCGTGAAAGGGCAGGCGTTTCAATTGTGCAGTCGGGCGAGTAAGTGCGGAAGTAAGTTTCGACACAGGATGGGTTATTGAGCGCTTCTAAGTCTCTTCTACGTTACGGAGGGTTCGTCCTCTCCGTGACCACTGCCCGCGTCGTCGGCATTGTACTGACAGCCGCCACTTTCCCCTTTCTGGTGCGGCGCCTCGGTGTCGATGTTTATGGGCTCTGGAGCTACGTGGCCGCGGTGTGCGCTTTCACGGGGCTGGTAGCGAATCCGGGCCTCACTTCCTATGCCGCGCAGCAAGTGGCGTCGCGGCGCGAGGCGGCTTTCGAGACCATCTCCGATGTTCTGATACTGCGAGTTCTGGCGAGTGGAGTCGCGGCGCTTGCAGTTGTGGTGGTGGCAGGTTTCGAGGTCCGGCAGGACGTCCGCTTCCTATTGAAGTTATACGGAGTGGCCTCGGTTCTAACCGGCGCTCTGTCGTTGGACTATCTGTTGTCTTCCTTGGAACTGTTCCATGTGCAGTCGTTGATCTCGATCGCGCAACAGTGCGTTTATGCCGCTGGCATCTTCATCATGATTCGCTCTCCGAGGGATGTAGTGTGGGTGCCCCTAAGCATTGTAGGCTCTTCGTTCTTGACGAGTTCTGTTGGTTGGGTATTTCTGTGGCGAAAGGGCTACCGGTTCCGTCTTTTGATCGCGCCGCGGCGCTGGACCGCGATACTGGTCCCCAGCTTGCACTACGCAGGATCGTCGTTGATGTCGAATCTGTATCATCGCAGCGGGCATCTCGCGGTTCGATGGTATCTGGGCGAGCACGCGCTTGGTCTGTATGCGGCCGTCGTACGACTGGCCGACGTGCTGAAAAACTTCCTCGCGATCACGCAGAGCGTTTTGATGCCGCGCATGGCCTTGCGCGCGAGTTCTCCCGAAAGACTTCCGCAGCTTACGAGGATCGCTGCCTCGGTCCTGATCTGGTTCGGCGTTCCGTTAACAGTTGGAGGATGGATCACCGCCCCGGTCATTGTGCCCTGGGTGCTCGGTCCTCAGTTTCACGAAGCGGTAGGTGCTTTTCAATGGGTTGTCCTTTATGTGATCACCGGGCCGGCCGCTATGCTGTTTGCCGGGACAATTCTGTACGCGATGGGGCGTCACCGGGCCTATTTCGTTTCCACGCTGGTGGGAGCGCTCACAGCGGTGGTTCTGAGTCTGATCCTGCCCTTGCTCTTTGGAATCGCGGGCGCTTGCGTGGCCTTCGTGTTCGGCGAACTTGGGGTTGCGCTCTGCGCCTTCTGGCTGTGTCCGCCCCAGGTGCGCGCCGCTGCTAAGACGCCGCTGCTCAGGATCGCGCTGGTGGCCAGTGCGTTGATGGGAGTTGTTTTGTGGGCTGCGCTCCCCAGGCATCTGGCGCCTTTAGCCTTAGTCGGTTTGGGATGTGTGGTGTATGCCATCATTTGGGCGGGCGTTGGACGCAATCTGCTGAAACGGACAGTCGAGGGTTTCCAATGAGCGCGCACGAGCCTTTGGTGGGATCGGGCAAGGAGCGCGGCCCCGGATCCTCGTCGCGCCTGGCCAAAGTAGGGGTTCTTTTGTCAGGCCGCGAGCAATTCAGTGCATTTTATGGAGGCGCGTTGGCGCGCTGGACTTACGAGGTGTACAGCCGCTTACGCGATCGCGTGGAAGTGACGGTGTTTGGCTTCCCAACTGCCGCGGAAAATCTGTACGACCTGCGGCACCGCACCAGTGGGGTGTGGAGAGCGTGCAATATGATTTCCCCGATCCCATTCCTGCGCCGGTGGGATGAACCGCTTTGGCTGCGGGGCGTGATTCAATTCTTGCGTGATCTCGACGTGGTGCACATCCATAACCGTCCGCAATGGGTTCGTGAATTGCGCCAGATGGGCTATGCGGGAACAATCTGCCTGCACCTCCAAAACAATCATCTCGGCCACTGGACGTCTGCGGAACTTGACGGGCTCGCGCCGGAACTGCAGGGAGTCGCCGTCTGCAGCGGGTTTCTGCGCGCAACCTACGCCAGCCGTTCCGCGAGCTTGGCGGCAAAAACCAGCGTGATCTTTAACGGAGTGAATACGGGGCTATTTAAACCGCGAGAGGAGATTCGCGAGCCCAAGACCATCTTTTTTGTCGGACGTCTGCTGCAGGAAAAGGGAACTCTTCAGCTCGTGCGCGCCTATGCTCGCGTGCTCGATCGCCACCCGGATGCGACGCTGGTGATCGGCGGATCGAGCGGTTTTGGAGTCCATGAGGAGACTGGTTACGTTCGCCAAGTGCGGGAGTTGGCGCAAGCGCTGATTTCGAATGGCAACGGCCGGATTTTCTTCCCTGGATATCTCGACCACGATAAAGATCTGCCGTCGTGGTTTCAGAGAGCGACAGTATTTGTCTGCCCGTCTTTGTTTCAGGAGCCCTTCGGGTTGGTCAATGCCGAAGCCATGGCCTGCGCCACGCCCGTGGTTGGGTCAAACCGCGGCGGCATTCCGGAGGTGTTAGGTGAGACGGGAAAACTGGTGGATCCAGACCAAGTGGAGCAATTCGCGGACGCGCTCTCGAGTCTTCTGGAAGATGTCGAATCTCGAGTCGCGCTGGGGCGCGCGGCCCTTGTGCGTTGCCGCGAAATGTTTGACTGGGACATCATAGCCCAGACCTGGGTGTCGTTTCTGGAGGCGGCCAGAGGCTGAGCGATTCAGCCGCAGCGAGTCGGGATGGTGCGCTAGAATCAGTTTTCAGTTTTTCTTCCCAGTTCCTGTGAAATTGGAGGCTTCGTTGCGTGGGATTGAGTGCGAAGCGAATCTTGTTGACCGGTGGCGCGGGCTTCATTGGATCTCATTTAGCCGAGGCGCTGATTCGCGGCGGCGCGAAATTGTCGATTGTGGACAACCTGGATGATTTCTACCCGGTCAGCCGGAAGCGGCTCAACCTGCAAGAGATTGGGAATGCCGGAAGCTACGAGTTCTTCGAAGCGGACGTGCGCGATGGGGACCGTCTCCGAGGTATAGTTGAGCGCGCCCAACCTGAAATCGTAATTCATCTGGCGGCTCGCGCCGGCGTCCGGCCCTCGATTGAGCAGCCTGCTCTGTATGAAAGCGTCAATATTGCGGGGACGGTGAACCTGCTGGAAGTTGCCCGCGAGTTTAAGGTGCAACGGTTTATTTTTGGCTCATCGAGTTCAGTTTACGGCATTACTAATTCGGTGCCCTTTCGCGAAGACGACCCGAACACTCGACCGATTTCGCCCTATGCGGCGACCAAACTTGCGGGAGAGTTGATGTGTTACACCTACACCTATTTGTATGGACTGACGACTATCTGCCTGCGATTTTTTACCGTCTACGGTCCGCGGCAAAGGCCTGACCTCGCAATCCATAAATTCACCGCGCTCATCGAATCGGGAAAGCCGATTCCGGTGTTTGGGGACGGCTCGATGGGCCGCGATTACACCTACGTGGACGACATTGTGTCCGGTGTGCTCGCGTCTCTCGAATATATGCCTGATGCCAAGTTGCCTTTCGAAGTGTTCAATCTGGGGAACTCGCACCCGGTGCGTCTCGCGCAATTGATTGCACAACTGGAAGTGGCAACCGGGAAAGAGGCGTTGCAGGAGCGCTGGCCCGATCAACCGGGAGACGTGCCGATCACCTGGGCTAACATCGACAAAGCGAAGCGTCTGCTGAAATATGCGCCGCGGACTTCGCTGGAACAAGGTCTGCGGATGTTTGTTGCATGGTATCGCTCGACTGCCAGCGGTGCTGGCAATGGGTGAGAGAATGCGAATCGGCAGTTCTTTCAATGTTGCGGTGAAGGGCACGCAAGATCGCATGGAAAATCGAAGATGAGCCGGCGGCTTGTGATCCTGACCGAGATCATTGCTCCCTACCGGATTCCGGTTTTCAACGTGCTGGCGCGCCGGGCCGAACTGGATCTGCATGTTATTTTCCTGGCGGAGACGGATCACACGATTCGACAGTGGCGCGTGTACAAGGACGAAATCCGCTTTTCTCATCAGGTTCTACCGTCCTGGCGCTGGCGCGTTGGAAAGATCAGTCTGTTGTTCAATCGCGGATTGTGGTCTGCCCTGAACCTCTGGAGTCCGCAGGTCATGATCTGTGGTGGATACAACTATGCCGCCTCCTGGGAAGCTCTGCTGTGGGCGCGGCGTCACTCGGTGCCATTTGTCTTGTGGTCGGAGAGTAACCGCCATGATGTTCGGGGAGGGTCGGCGGGGGTCGAATTCTTGAAGGCTTACTTTGTGCGGCACTGCGACAGGTTCGTCGTGCCCGGAAAAGCGTCGCACGAGTATCTCAGGTTGCTGGCGCCGGCGGAAGCAAGCATTCTGACCGCGCCCAATGCGGTCGATAACGAGTTGTTTTCGATGCAGGCACAGGAGGCCAGGGTTCATGAGCCAGAATTCCGGGAGAGAATGGGCTTGCCATCGAGGTATATTCTTTTTGCGGGCAGGTTAGTGCCGGAAAAGGGGATTTTTGATCTTCTCGAGGCCTATGCCAGACTAGAGAGCGGGTTGCGATCGGAGGTCGGGTTGGTATTTGCTGGTGATGGCGGATCCCGGGCGGAACTCGAGCAACGGGCGCAACGGATCCGTCCCGGGACGGTTAGCTTTGCGGGATTCGCGCAGCGCGAAGATATGGCCGGCCTGTATGCGCTGGCGGAAGCCATGGTGCTACCCACGCGGAGCGACCCCTGGGGGTTAGTGGTGAACGAAGCCATGGCCTGCGGCCTTCCTATTATTGTGAGCAGCGTGGCGGGATGCTCCTTCGACCTGGTCGAAAGTGGGTGGAATGGTTTCGTCGTGCCGCCGCGCGATGCGGAGAAACTAAGGGCGGCGATCGATACGCTGCTCCGGCACCCTGCGCTTAAGGGACAGATGGGCGCGCGCAGCCTGGAACGAATCCGCGCCTACTCGCCGGAGTCGTGCGCCGACGGCCTGGCAGCGGCTGCTATTTCGGCCGGCATGGGGACACGATGGATTCTCTGAAACCGAGGCAGTGGGCGGTGATTGCGCTGGGCACAGGCATAGCACTGTACTTGTGTTATTCGCATTTGCAATACTTCGGCGACATGCCTTTTCTGGCGGGGATCCTGTTGCTGGAGGTCATCCTTGCCTGCATCTGGAAATTCGACGAGCGCTTCTTTGTCCTGCTGATGATCGCGTTCATTTGGGAGGGCATCAGTGTCCCATTCCGAGGCCCCTGGGCAACGGGACGGTGGGTCGTGCTGTTCGTCGGCGCCGTGGTGGGCTACATCGTCTGGGCAAAGTCTCCGCGCAAACCTTTCGGAGCATTGCATCTGTTCGCTTTTTTTTGCATATGCGCCGCGTTTGTCTCTGCCACGGTTTCCTTGTGGGTGCGGATGGCGTCGCTCAAGGCGTTGAGCCTCTTCCTGCTTTTTGCCTACTGTGCGTCGGGCGCTCGGGCCGCCGTGATTGGCCGCGAGCGCAGTTTCTTTCGCGGCCTGCTTTGGGGGTGCGAGATCGCGGTGTATTTCACGGCGATTTGCTATTTCGTGCTGGGCGAAAGCATCTGGGGTAATCCGAACTCTCTCGGCGCCGCCATGAGCATCGGAGTATTTCCCATCCTCTTGTGGGGATGGCGTACCAGCGATGGGCCGACGGCGAGGTTCCGAAGGCTGGTCGCCTTCCTGCTTTGCACGTACCTAATTTTCTTCAGCATGGCGCGCGCAGCCATCGTCTCCATTCTGCTCGTCACGCTGGTCTTTTGCTTTTGTCTCCACCAGTACAAATTGCTGCTGAGGATTGCGGCACTGTTTCTGTTTGGGGCGGCGCTGGCCGGTATGTTGGCCCCGGGCACGCTGGAGACAAAACTGTTCGACTTTAAGGAAACCTTGCTCTACAAGGGGCACAAAGATGAGGGCATCCTCGGTTCGCGCCTCACACCCTGGCAAAAGACGATTGCTTCGATCAAAGCGCACCCGATGTTTGGAACGGGATATGGCACGGCCCCGACAGGCGAGGATCCCGGGTTTGGTTTTGGAACTACCAGTTCCAGCGCGGAAACGGCCCGGGAGCATGGCAGCAGCTACATGGCTATCACCGAATGGGTTGGTCTGTTGGGAGTTTTGCCCTTTATCATGCTGGTGGGCCTGACGGCTGCCAACGTTTGGAAAGTCTGCGCGTCGATGAATCGAAATGTCGATCCGCGCCAATACTCGATTCCGCTCGCCATGGTGGTTTTGGCAGGCCTGGTTCACGCCGGATTCGAGGATTGGCTGTTTGCAGTGGGTTCTTATCTTTGTGTGTATTTTTGGTTTTTTGCTTTCCTGCTCGCGGATTTCGTTCCTTCCGCGGCTGCAGTCCCGGTCGCTCGCGCTGTTTCTCGAGTTCCCCGGTCGTCGCCCGCCGCTTTCGAGGGCGCCGTGCCTACGCGATGATGCGATTGTTCATCAATGGCCTCGCCGCAAGCGCGGGCGCGGGCCTCACTTATCTGCGCAACGTGATTCCTCAGTTCGGGCGGAGGCCAGGGGCCCATGCGATCGTCCTCCTGAGTGCGGGGCTTAGTGCCGAATGGCGCAGGGAATTCGATGATTGTCCGAATATAACCTTTGTCGAAGCCAAGCCGACCGGCGGCGTCGTTGGGCGTTTTCTCTTCGAACAGACCAAACTTCGGGACTTGCTGTCTCAGACCGGCGCGCAAGTTCTGATTTCTGCCGGCAACTTTGCGGTCAGGAACTCTCCCGTACCCCAGATCCTGCTCTCGGGCAATTCCCTGTATGTGTCGGCCGATTTTTACCGCGATCTGCGAAAGCGGGGAGGCTACGCTCTTTGGATCGATACCCGGATCAAGGGTTGGTTCGCGAGGCGGTCAGTGGGCTGGGCCGAAGTCACCGTCGCCCCCAGCGATGCCTTTGCGCGAGACCTCGCCAAATGGTCGGGGAAGCAGGTGCTGTCGATTTACCACGGGTTCGATCCCGACTTGTTTACAGGGGATGCGAGCCCCATACCAGAGGCCATGCAGAATCAGTTGAAGGAGCCGGCCGATGCGCTGAAGTTACTTTTTGTGAGCCATTACAACTACTACCGGAATTTTGAGACGTTGATTCGCGCGCTCCCAATTTTGCGGGAGCGCTTGCCGGGCAAGCAAATTAAGCTGTTTCTGACTTGCCACTTGTCTTCCTCGCGGAATCCCGGCTCGTATCGAGCCGAGAACGCGGCTTTGCTGGTGGGCACGCTTGGCGTTCGGGACAACGTTGTCGAACTGGGCTCGGTGCCTTACCGTTCGCTACATCAGGTCTACCGAGACTGCCATATCTATGTAACACCGGCTTATACGGAGACCTTTGCCCATCCCCTAGTCGAGGCAATGTCGAGTGGCCTGCCAGTAGTAGCATCGGATTTGCCGGTGCATCGCGAAATCTGCGGGGATGCGGCAGTTTATTTTCCGCGCTTTTCCCCCGATGCTTTGGCGGAACGGGTGCTACAGGTTCAGACCTCGCCGCAACTCGCGAAAGAAATGTCGAGCCAGGGCCGCCAGCGAGCTCGCTGCTTTAGCTGGAGCGATCATGTGGACCGCCTGCTGGTTCTGGCGGAGCAGTTGTTGGAGTCTGAGAGAGAGCGAAACTGATGTTCCCGGCCGCCAAGGTGGGCTCACCGCTACACGTTGTGACACTCACCCCGTTTTTTCCATCGGATCAAAATGAGGTGTATGGCTGCTTCATCGCGGAACCGATCGAGCATCTTCTTCGAATGGGCATCGATTCCACCGTGATCGCGGTATCCCCGATTTACCATCCGCGAAAAGATCCGAGCTCCCGGGCGCCGGCCGATTGGGTGCGATATCCGCAAATACCCGGGAATCTCGGGCTCTCCACTGCGGGGAAACTGCTCTACGCGTGTCTCCTCCGGCGAATCGAAAAGCTGCAGGCCATGAAGCGAATCGATGTCATCCACGCACACGCGGCTCTGCCTTGTGGCCACGCCGCTGCCTTGCTATCCGAGCGTTTAAGAATTCCGTTCGTGGTCACGGTTCATGGGTTGGATGTGTTTCACACCTGCTTCCGGGGCGGGCTTCCGGCGGCGTGGCGGCGCAACGTGTCGGTGGACGTCTATGGTGCGGCGCGAACCGTGATCTGTATCAGTGGAAGGGTGCAGGAGATTCTGCGGAGTGGCACGCCGGAACAGACCCACAGCACCATCGTGCACAACGGTGTGGATCCGGGCGTTTTTTGCCCGAATGTGGGGGCGCCCGAATCGTGCGTTCCTGAAATTCTCATCGTCGGCAACCTGGTACGCAGCAAAGGCCACGAACTTGTTGTGCGAGCGCTCAAGAATCTCCGGCGATCGTTTCCCCAGCTTCGATGCCGCATCATGGGGGAAGGGCCGGATCGTGCGCGTCTGGAAAGCTTGGTGCGCGAATTGCAGATTGGCCGGCACGTTGAGTTTCTTGGACGCCGGAGCCGGTCCGAAGTCGCAGAGGCCATGCGACGCTGCTCCATCTTCGTATTGCCCAGCCGCAACGAGGGCCTGGGATGCGTCTACCTGGAAGCCATGTCGTGCGGCAAGCCGGTGATTGCCTGTCGCGGCCAGGGAATTGATGAAATCATCGAGCATGGCAAGAATGGCTGGCTCATTCCGGTGGATGGACTCGAAGAGCTTGGACTGGGGCTTGCCACGCTGCTCGGGTCGGCTGAATTGCGCACGCGGATCGGCGCGTCCGCACGGCAGTCGATCCTCGAAAAGCTCTCACTTTCTCACCAGGCTCAACTCCTGGCGACGATCTATCGTCAAGCCGCCGCGTCAGTTCCTTTGTGAACGTTCGTGGGCTTCGGTAATAAACGGTGTCTCAGAGTTGCTACCCAAATCGACCCGTCGCCCGGATACCTGTCCGCACTCTCAAACAGGTTCGCCAGTGCGCTCTATATAATAGCGGTCACCGTTACCGGAGGAAGGTTTGCTCCACCAGCGCTATAAGGACCTTGTATTCTGGGGCATCGGCAAGGCCACGGTTCCGAATTATTTCCTGCGTCGCTATGTGATAAGGGCGCGTCCCCGGAACGGCGCCTGCCATCTCCATCTGGGGTGTGGTGCAAAGTATCTTCCGGGTTTCCTGAATATCGACGGCAATCCTTTCAGCAAGATCGACCTTTGGCTGGACGTGCGCAACGGCCTGCCCTTTCGGTCGAGTTCGGTGGACTCGATTTATTCCACGCACATGGTCGAGCACTTTTATCCGGACGAACTCCAGCAGTTGCTTCGAGAAAGTGCGCGTGTTTTGAAAGAGGGTGGCGGCGTCCGCCTCATCGTTCCCAGCCTGGAGAGCGCGATTGCCGCCTACACGGAACGGCGAAGGGACTGGTTCGATGACTCTTTCCCGCGCCACTTCGAGTCGCTGGGCGGCAGGTTTTCGAATTTCGTCTTTTGCGATGGACAGCATCGAACCGCATTTGATTTCAGCTACCTCAACGAGGCGCTTCGCGAAGCCGGATTCCGCGAGGTGGAAAAATCCGCGGAAGGAAAGAGTCGCTTGTATGGCAGCGGCGTTCCACCGTACGAACCGGGAGAGTCGATGGATTTGCCGCACTCGCTGTACGTGGAGGCTTTCAAATAGAAGCTGCTAGCAGTCGGTCCTCCACATCGCCTGCCCGGCGGGCGAAGTCGGGCGGGCAGTGGATCCCGGCCACGGTTGTTACGCCGACGATCCTGCGTTCAGAACGACTGCAATTCAGCTACCATAGGGGAACCCTCTACCTGCCGACGGAAGGGACCTGATCGAAGCATCGAAGCGATGATCGAAACAAAATCAGAGGTTGAGGTGCCGAACTTCAGCGCCGCTCGGCAGGCGCTTCCGGTCAGCGTGATCGTCCCGGTGCGTAACGAGGCCCGCAACCTGCCGCGCTGCCTGGAATCGCTGGCGGAGTTCGGCGAAGTCTACGTCGTGGATTCGCAGAGTACGGACGATACGGCTGCGGTTGCCAGGGCCCACGGCGCGAAAGTGGTGCAATTCCACTATTCGGGGGGATGGCCGAAGAAACGTCAATGGGCCATGGACACGCTGCCGCTCGCGTACGATTGGATTCTGCTGCTCGATGCGGATGAGGTTCTGACGCCGGAGTTGGTTGAAGAAATTCGGCGCGCGCTGCAGAACCCGGAGATGAATGGCTATTTCATCCGCCTGCAGATTTATTTTCTGGGGAGGGTCTTGCGCCATTGCGATGCGAGTTTCTGGAAGCTCGCGCTGTTTCGTAAGGGACGAGGGCGTTTTGAATGCCGATTAAAAGATCAGGATGCCTCGATGGCCGACATCGAGATCCACGAGCACGTAGTGGTAGATGGGCCCACCGCCGAGTTGCGCCATGCGCTGGTCCACTGCAATGTCGATTCTCTGTCGCGTTACATTCTGAAGCACAATGAGTATTCGAACTGGGAAGCGCGCGTGCTTCTGCATCCGGAAGCCGATCCGCGAGCAGTAAGCGCCGATTTATTTGGCACGCAGGCGCAGCGACGCCGATGGCTCAAGCTAAATTTATATCGTTTGCCGGGCTCTCCG
>PLBE01000208.1 GCA_003134435.1 Acidobacteriaceae bacterium | reverse complement strand
CGACGCCAGCCTTTTCAGGGCTACATTGTGCTGTAGTTTCAACAACTTAAGTGACTCTAGGTGGCCGTCTAAGTCCTTGAGAAGACGTTAGAGACGTGCGAATCGTGGGTTGAATTCGTGGGTTCAAAAACAGGCGCAGAAAGCCCTGCAACCGAGCGGTTTCACCTCGACATTGGCGAACAAGCTCCTCATCTTCGTTGTCATCTATTACCACATGTGTGGTATATTTCTACCACAATGCTTGACCTTCGCTCTAAGGCGCGCCAGCAACTGCTGGCCTACTACTTCACGAACCCGACGGCCCGTCACCACCTGCGCGACTTGGCCGAACGGCTAAGCATCGATCCGTCTAATCTGTCGAAAGAGCTGGGACGCTTGGAGCGCGAGGGTCTATTCCGGTCGGAAGTGAATGGCCGCCAAAAGTATTTTCAACTGAACCGCGAGTATCCGCTTTTTAATGAAGTGCGCAAGATCGTTGCAAAAACCATTGGTGCGGCACCGCTGATCGCGCAATCCCTCAAGAAGATTGAGGGAATAGACGAGGCATACTTGTACGGTTCATTTGCAAGCAACCAGCAGGACGCTGCCAGCGATATAGACGTGCTCGTAATTGGCTCCCCGCGCGAGGAAGATTTAGCACAGGCCGTGCGAGCGCTTGAGCGGAAACTAGGTCGTGAAATCAACTACACCGTGCTAACGCCGAAGGAATTCGGGTCGCGCCGTGCTCGGAAGGATGCCTTTCTGGAAAACGTCTGGCACAATAAGCGTATTCCGCTCGTAGGCTCAAATGAAGAAGCTAAAGCCACACACCGTTGACTGGGCGCAGATCGAACGCTTTCTCGCGAGCGCCGAAAAAAAGCTCGTCTCTGCCCGCAAAATTCTCGCCTTTGACGAAGAAGCTTGTCTTCAACAAGCCTACGAAGCGATGCTCAAAGCTTCGCTGGGGTTCATGTTCAGCCATGGATTCCGGGCGAGAAGTCAGCCTGGGCACCACATCGCGATCATCGATTTTGTGCGTTCGCGCATCGACAAGAAAAATGCCGGTTTGCTGATTGTCTTTGATCGTCTCCGGCGGAAGCGCAATACGGCCCTTTATGATGACACCGGATTTGTTTCTCACCATGATGCCGAGCAAGCGCTCGAATCCGCCGGCGACTACTTGAATATGATCCGAGCGGATATTGCGGCCCGAAAACCTTGAGCACCTTGGCGGACTTAGCCGGAGATTGGTCGGAGCAAGCACGCGCGAGCGTTTGGGTCTGGGGAAAGGGCCAGCAGAGCGAAGTCAACCCTTCTCCATCCAACCTTCCCTACCCGGTTTTGACCGCCTCGCCGGAGTTGGCCCCCCGGTGTTGCAAGGGCCAGCGCAGGCGGTGCTTTGCGGACATGATTTATCGTCCGCATTCGTGATACTGCCAGCGGCGGACAAATGAGAGCGGAGGGCTTGCACGATCCGTTGCCGCAGTTTCACCGTGGCGACGTGGCGTGCCGGGCCGGAGCGCGCGTCGAGAGGGTGTTGTTGCCGTGGAGAGCATCAAAGACTGATCCCCGACCCCTGCTCCTGCCGTGCCCCGATCTCCCGGTACGGCGCAATTACGTGCTCCTGCGTCACCTCCGGCACATGCGCACTGCGGTGGGCAAAATCATGGCGAAGCGGCGGGCAGGAACGGCACCCGGAGGTGAACCATTGCTCACCCCGCACACGAAACTCTATGACCGGCACAACGATGGAACCTCGCTCAACGAATACTCGCAGATAGGAATTTGAGACGGAGATTCGGAAACGTCGGAGGGCCAGTCTTATTAGCTTCCGCGCATGCGTCGAATCTTACCCTTTCCGGGGAGGCATTGTAGAATGGAACATGCAAAGTAGCGCTGTAGGTCCGGCATGAAGCGAACGACGCCACTCCAATCGATTGTTGATCCCTTTGTAAAGGGCATCGGCGGGGAATTGGTTTCCGAACTTGTTGGCAATGACAGCCCGCCTTCGAGCGCGGACTATCTGTTTCGACGCCACAACGTTATCGCAGAGCTCAAGACACTCCAGACCGAGAGCTTCGGTGACCCCTTCCGCAGAAAACTCGGAGACCGTATGGGGAACTGGCAGCGGGACGGTCGTTTGCGGGTTTTTGGCACATGCCGAGTCGAGAGCAAACGCCTCGCGCCGGAGTGCCAGGAGGACCTATTTAACGTGATGGCAAGCCCGCTGCAAAGACATGTCGTTGGGGATGCTAATAGTCAGATCAAGAGCACTAAAGAAACTCTCAGCATGCCGGGTGCCAAGGGCCTGTTGTGGGTGGCCAGTGACGGCAATGAGGATCTCCAGCCGAACGACGTCTGGTTTCTGTTGACACGCATCCTCCAAAAGAAGCACAAAAGCGGAGAGCCTTTATTTTCGAGCATCCATGCCCTGGCGTACTTTAGCCCCCGGATGCAGGTGCAAATGTCGGGGTCCAAACAACCGGCAATATTTTGGTTCAGTGGCTGCCGCCAACCCGACGACCAGCAAATGGCCGGTTGCCTAAATGAACTTTATTCCGCGTGGCCTCGATACGTGGCTCAGGCGCAAAGAATAGCGATTCGACATCTGGATGGAACGCCTGAGAATCTCCGTTTCCTAGGTGTCCCGCGCCGGATGCCAGGAATTCAGGTCGATAACAATTAAACGGACCCTCACCGAACCGCAGAAAGCCGGTGCGGAGCCGATAGGCTTTCAGAGGTCGCCACTGGCAACGGAGGACGAAGGTCAGCAAGGAAGGTGCGCGTGACCAGCCAACAAGACGACAGGATTAAAGAGTTTGAAAATGAGGTAAGGAAGCGGGGCGGAAACGCGGTAATCGATTGGAAGGAAAGCAATAGCCCCGAAAGCCGTGGCATTCTTTTCGCGGATGTAGATGGAGTTACGCTGATGGTCTACCTTGACGGCTTAATAAGCATACCCGCCGTCCGCACCTATCATCCGCCCAGATATCCGACTCCCATAATCGCAGCGGTCTTGGCGACGGAGCTATGGACAATGCAAAAGGCGCGGGACGACGCCCAGCCAGAGACGGCTAAGAGTCGCGTGACAGGACACCTCGGTCCAATAGTTGACCCCAACCTGAAGTGTCGAATCGAGGAATGCCGTTGCCAGAAGGAGAGTCAAGAGGACCGGCAGAGGCGAGCGCGAGGCGGATACAATTGGAATCCGGATCGATGCTCGTGAAGCGAACCGGGCAAACCGCCCGGAACTTCTAGTGCCCAGGTCCCTTTAAACGCTTCGCGCTTCAAGATGAAGTTAGAGAAGATTGCCTCGCGGGCGCCGTCGAGAAGCAGAGGCGTTTGGCCT
>PLBE01000120.1:3791-41104 GCA_003134435.1 Acidobacteriaceae bacterium | reverse complement strand
GTACCCAGTAGCCAGTACCCAGTAGCCAGTACCCAGTAGCCAGTAGCCAGTAGCCAGACGGGGCTACTCGGGCAGGGACGCGATTAGTCCGTTCAGAATTCTGCCAACTTCGTGAACTCTTTGCAGCAGGCTTTCCGTGGAAGGATGATCGGCATATCCCAGACGCTCAGCGAGGAGTAGTTGGGTCTCAAGTTCGGCGAGCGAGCCTGCGGAGTGCCTTAGGAAGTGGCGGAATTCGCGGTGGCTGTAGTGTGCCTGCCCCTCGGCGATGTTGCTCGGGACCGAAACCGCTGCACGTCGGATTTGGTTGGTAAGGCTGTAAACCTCCTGCTTGGGGAAGCAGTCGGTCAGCTTATAGATTTCCGTGACCATTTCCATGGCTTTCTGCCAGACGACGAGATCTTTGAAATGCTGGGCCATAACGTCTGAACAGGCAGGTTTGCAGGATATCGAGTACTGGCTACTGGGTACTTCTAGCCGCTGTGCCTGATGTGCATTACGTCCCCATCCTGCACGATGTAGTCCTTGCCCTCTAATCTCAAAGTCCCTTTCGCGCGGGCGTTGGCCTCCGAACCCGCCTCCAGCAATTGATCCCAGCGAATCGTTTCGGCGCGGATGAAGTGCTTTTCCAGATCGGAGTGAATCGCGCCGGCGCCGTTTTGGGCTCGCGTGTTCAGCGGAATCGTCCAAGCGCGGCATTCATCTTCGCCGGCTGTGAAGAACGAGATCAGCCCCAGCAGGTGATAGCTCTTACGGATCAGGCGCGAGAGACCGCTGTCGGTCAATCCGTAGCTGCCTAGAAATTCGGCGGCGTCTTCGTCGGTCATCTCGGCGAGTTCGGCTTCGACTTTGCCGCAGATGGCGCTGGCCCCGGCATTCGGACGCGCGGCTATTTCGGTCAGATTATATTTTCCCACCGCCGCTTCGAGATCTTTGCCCAGTTGAGTGCTCTCGCCGATGTTGAGAACGTAGAGGATCGGCTTCTCGCTCAGAAACATGAAGCCGCGGATGCGCTTCTTATCTTCGGGAGACATTTCCATTTCGCGCAGAGGTTTTTCGGCTTCGATCTGGGCTTTGGCTTTGATGAGGAGCTCGTTTTCTTTTTCGAGTTCGGGCGTCTTCATTTTCTTCAGGTCTTTTTCGAGGCGTTCGAGGCGTTTTTCGATCTGGCCCAGATCGCTGACCATCAAATCGAACTCGACGTTCTTGATATCGCGCAGGGGATCGATGGCGCCGACGTGCGGAATGGCGTCGTTCTCAAACGCGCGGAGAACGTGAATGAGCGCGTCGACCTGGCGCAGATGGCCGACGTAGGCAGTCTCTTTCAGGGCGTCCTGGCCGATGGCGCCCACGTCGACGTATTCGACCGAAGCGTGGGTAAGTTTTTTGGGGTTATAGAGCGCGGCTAGTTTGTCGAGGCGGTCATCGGGGACTTTCGCGACTCCGATGTGGGCCTCGCGCGGGTTGGAAAATGCCTGCTCGGAAAGATTCACTTTGGTCAGGATGCGAAACAGAGAAGTCTTGCCGACTTGCGGCAGACCGATGATGCCGGTTTTCATGGGAAGTCAACTCTCAGCTTTCTAGCGATCAGTCAGCAGCTTTCAGTTACGTCCAAAGAATACGCTTCGCGATTCGCGATCCGCCATCAAGGCTCGCGGAACGCCTGGGCGGTGGTGTAGAGGGCCACCAAGCCCAGCAGGAGTATGGCTTCCTCGAATTTTTCCGACCATACATGGAGGCGGTCGAACTCGTGGCGGAGCGGGTTGTCCAGCGGAACGTTATCGATGACGCCGACCTCGGCGCGGAGAGCGTGCATTCGGGGAGAAATGGCGAACTGCGAGATTCCGGTCAAGAGCAGCATCAGCACGATGAGAATATGCCTGGCGGCCAGCGGCCGCGTGGTTCCGGAAGCCATGTGGCTGTAGGCCAGGGACGCGATCAGGAAAACAATTCCGGAAACGATGGCCATGTAGTGCAGCAGATCGAGGGAGCGGCCTACGATGGAACCCGCCATGTGGCGAGTGGGAAGAAGTCCGGGAGCAAAGGCGGCAGGGGCTTCGACGAAAGCGAGAAAAATGATACCGCCGATCCAGACGACGAGAGACAACAGCATGAGGAACCGGAGAAATGACATGGTGAAATTATAGATGGGCGAGCGGGGGCGCTGATAGGTGGAAGTATCGGCTGACAGCGGGAATGGCTGAGTTATCCACAGGCTGGAACCAGCGCTGTCACTTACTCCTGTGGACGCTACTGTTTACCCTCATCCTTCCTCAATGCGGGAGGGAAGCACTGAAGATGCAGCGTTCGCTGACGGTTGCCGATGTAAATTTCGTGTCGTTGCAGTCGGCGGTCTTTTGCGTGCAGTGTGAAATGTTGAGTGACAACAACACGCCACGGTGTCTGGCGTGCGGCAGCGCGGCGGTGTTGAGTCTTTCGCGGGTGCTGGGCGGGTCGCTGCGCGGCCAGCAGACCACGCATCTGATCGTGGACGCGGAGCTGGACCGGTTGGTGCGGTCTTTGCTTCATACGGTGCCGCAGGTTGCCGAGTTGGGCGAGAACCAGGAAGAGTATCGCATCGGCGAACATCAACTGGAGCTTCCCGCGGCATCGACGTTTTCCTCCCGCCATCGTATGCGGCCTCGCCATCACGGGCCGACTGCGGTGCCGCATGCCCTGCTCAACGCGGGAGAGATCGATCTGGAGCCCGGCATCAGCATCATCGCGGAAAAAGCGCAAGCTCTGACCGGGGCCACAGGAGCGGCCATTGCGCTGCGCCGGGGCAACGAAATTGTGTGCCGGGCGCGCACCGGGCGGACCGCTCCCGATATCGGAGTGCGGCTGCAAACCGATCGCGGGCTTTCCGCCGAATGTGTTCGAAGCGGGGAAGTGATGCTGTGCAATGACGCCGAATCGAACCCGCGGGTGGACTGGGCGACCTGCCGGCGCATGGGTGTGCGGTCCATCCTGGCCGCTCCCCTGCGGCATTTTCAACGGACGCTGGGAGTTTTCGAAGTGCTATCGTCGACGCCACATGCGTTCGACAACAACGATGTGGCCACGATGCAGTTCCTCTCGGGAATGATGGTAGCGACGATTTCGCGGCTTTCCAGTTTGCAGCCGGGGCCGCCGGCGGGCGAGTAGTCGCGGAGCTAAGTCGCATTCAGAATCTGCGCGTCTTACCAATCCAACGAAAGCCTTGCATGAACCGAGTAAGCACGGTCCAGATGAAGCGCGGGATCCTTAGTGGAGAACCGATCCAAAAGAGTCCCCAGAACAAGACGTATTCGGGCAAAAGCCATGCCACATCAGCAACCGGCGGGCGGATGGATTTTTCGGGGTGTTGGTAATAGGTAAGATTCTCTCCGTTCCATGCAACCGAGAATCGTGGGTGGTAACTCAGCGTGCACAATCGAGGGAAGGTTTTACCGAAGCGGCTGCGCTGCGGTTCGACTACGAAGCACTTTCCGTCCTGATTAAATTGGACCCAGGCATGTCCGGAGCCGTATCTTCCGTGTTGGCCGAACACGACCCGGGCGTCGTATCCCAAGTCCATCATCTGGCGCCAGGTCCAGAATGCGAAGTCGTCGCAGTCTCCCTGCTTCCTTTCTTCGAAATCTTCTGGCGGTTGCCAATACTCGTCTTTATCGAAGAGCTCTTTGTCGGAAACGTATTTGCATCCCATCAGGAATTGGCGGACGTCCTCGATTGAATGGCAGTGAATGGCGAGAGGCTGGCTCAGGTAACGACCAAGCGGAAAGGTAGGCCGCGGCCCCTTGCGCCGATCGAAAGGGCGAAACACCTTTCTGCCATCTGCGTCGTACGCAGCAGAAATAACTTCCGCGATCATGGTCGGTATGCACTGAGAACAGAGGACCGGAAACTGACAACTATACAGGCACCGGGACGCACTCCACGATCTCGCGGAGGACTTGTTCGGCTTGCTCGGATTTTTTCAGGGTGGAGGTGTAGAGGGAACTTACTACGACGCGGTGGGCGAAGACGGAGACGACGAGCGGTTTGAAATCTTCGGGAGTGCAGTAATCGCGGCCTTCGAGGAAGGCCATGGCCTGGGCAGCGCGGTAGAGCATCTGGGAGCCTCGGGGAGAAACTCCGAGGGAAAGATATTCGGACTGACGCGTCCTGGTAACTATGTTCAGCAAGTAAGTGATGAGTGATTCGTCGACGTGGACCTGGGCGACGGCCTGCTGAATTTCGACTACGTCGGCGGCATTGAGGACGGGGCGCAGGTTTTCGAGCTGAGCGACGCCGGCTTCGGCGCGCAGGATCTCGCGTTCGGCGGTGCCCTCGGGATATCCCATGCGCACGCGCATCAGGAAACGATCGAGTTGCGATTCGGGCAGGGGATAAGTTCCGTGGTGCTCGACGGGATTCTGGGTGGCGAGGACGAGGAAGGGTTGGGGCAGTTGATACGAATGCGCGTCGATGGTGACCTGGCCCTCGTTCATGGCTTCGAGCAGGGCGGACTGGGTTTTGGGGGTGGTGCGGTTAATTTCGTCGGCTAGCAGGACATTGGCGAAAACCGGTCCGCGCTTGAATTCAAATTTCTGTTCGATGGCGGAGTAAATCGAGATGCCGAGCACGTCGGAGGGCAACATGTCGCTGGTGAACTGGATGCGCTGAAAGGTGCAGTCGATGGCGCGGGCCAGGGCCTGTCCAAGGGTGGTCTTGCCGACTCCGGGGACGCCTTCGATCAGCAGATGGCCCTTGGCGAAGATGGAAACCAGGGCGAGGCGAAGGACGTCGTCCTTGCCGCGAATGACGCGGCGCAACGACTTTTCCAGTTCGGCTGCGCGAGTGGAGACAGCGCTGGCTGCGTGTGATGACATTGGTCGAATTTTACTATGTGAGTGGCAAGGGGAACGGGTTACGGGAGTCATCAGGGGAACCGCGCTCGGGGAGACGACCCGTTTAGGATTCGGTTGCGGCTATCCTGGCGAATCTATGTTTAGTCTCCGATGGGCTGTAGTGGTTTTAGTGTTTTCAGCATTGGCGGTTGGACAACAAGTCGCACAACAAAAGGGAACCTCGATGACTCACCACGCACGCGGTGCGTTCACGGTAAGAATTCAGCCGCTGACTCCGGCGCCTGCCGAGGGGATCGCGCGATTCTCGATTGATAAGGAGATCCACGGGGACCTCGAAGCTACGACGAAGGGAGAAATGTTTTCGGCTGGAGATCCGAAGAGTGGGGTCGCCGGATACGTTGCGATCGAGGTGGTGACGGGAACGCTGGGCGGCAAGCACGGGAGTTTTGCGCTACAGCATTCGGCGACGATGGATAAAAGCGGGCCGAAGATGACGGTGATCGTGGTTCCGGGATCGGGGACGGGAGAGCTGAAGGGCATTTCGGGGACGTTTGCGATTCAGATTGCGAATGGGCAGCACGCTTACGATCTCGAGTACATTCTGCCGGAATAGGGCAATTCTCCGAGACGGCTTCGGCTTTTTTTACGACGGGGAATGATGCTGCGATGACTTTCTGACATCTATAACGATCGTCTCCGCGAGGCGGTCCTGGGCACACATGCGATTGCGATCCCAGAAGAACTGCAAGAAGCCGAGTCCCCCTTCGAGCACTGCGGCGCCATAGCCAAGTGCTCGCTCGATGGATTGCCATCTGCCCATACGCTCGGAGGCGAGGGAGATTGCTCTGGTTCGCGCGATCCATTTGCCTGGAGTCTGGCCATTGCCCCAATAATTTCCCAAACCAAAATAGATCAGGGCGACAATGACGTTCCCGACCTCGTGGAAATCCCACTGAACGTTAATGGTCTGTTCATGTAGCACGAAACGGCGCCATCCAATCTCGGCGGGAGCCCACAGGAGAACGGCGAGAAGGACATCAATCCAATATCCCAGCGCCCGCTGCCAGAAGGTCGCGAGAGGCAATCCCTCCAGCGCATGGACGCGAGGATTCTCATGACTGGAGAAACTCCGCCTCGTCAGACTCGATGGTTGACTCATGGAGATCAACTGTAATTGATCGCAAACGAAGGAGTCACCCGCTATCAATTCGAAGGGGATTCGTTCACAACTTATTTTCCGGAAGTCATCGTCCGAAGTCTGCTGGCCTTCCAGTCAGTCGCTCGATTCTTTTTGCAGTTGGCGGATGAGTCGAGAAGAGGTTGCCGAAACTTCCTGCTCCCAGGAAGGGCGCGATGATGAAAAGATGCGCGGTGGATGGGCTGGCGATCAAAGGCTGACGTTGGGAGTACGCTTCGATTTTTGCGAGGGCGCTGGCGAGAGCGTAGGGATTGCCGGTCCAGTGGGCTCCGGAGTCGTCGGCTCCGTATTCGCGAGAGCGGGAGACGGCGAGCTGAATCAACATGGCTGCGAAGGGGGCGAGGAACATCATGGCGATGGCGGCGATGCCGCTGCCTCCTCCGCGTTCGTCGCGTTCGCCGCGCATGCCACCGAAGATCATGCCCCATTTTGCAATCGACGCGAGGTAGGTGATGGCGCCGGCCATGGTGGCGGCAATCGAACTGATGAGGATGTCGCGATTGCGGACGTGTCCGAGTTCATGGGCGATCACGCCTTCCAACTCGTCGTCGGTGAGCAGTCCGAGGATGCCCTGAGTTACAGCGACGGAGGCGTGGTTCGGATTGCGTCCGGTGGCGAAGGCGTTGGGCGAATCGGTCGGGATGAGATAGACCTTGGGCATCGGCAGGCTTTCTTTTTGCGCTAACCGCTCGACGATGTTATAGACGCGTGGGAGATCGTCGCGGTCGACGGGTTGGGCGCGGTAGGTGGCGAGCGCGATCTTGTCGGAGAAAAAATAAGAAACGAAATTCAGGACGGCGGCGAAGGCGAGCGCCATCAACATTCCGTTCTGGCCACCGAGCGCGCGGCCGGCCAGCATGAGCAAAAGCGTCATGACGGTGAGCAGGAGCGNNGCGGACACTCCTGTCCGCGAAAAGTTGAGGGGCAAATACAAAGGGCGCGGACAAGAGTGTACGCGCCACATGTACGTTAGTTAGCTTTGGCGTTTCAGGGCACGGTCGAGGGTCTGGTCGAGGGCGGCTTTGGCTTTTTCGTAGTCGGCGGGCGTGATCTTGCCCTGTTTCTTTTCTACCTCCAGTTGGAAGAGTTCTTCTTTCAGCGCTTCGAGCAACATCGACGATTTTGCCGCCGGAGTGCTGGCTGGGGGCGCGGCTGGTGCGGAAGGACGTTGGGTGTATTCGCTCGATGCGACGGCGGGCTTGGCGGCAGACGGCACGGCGATGGATGGTCCTGCCTGGCGTTTCGTGACTACCCACCCGCCGATGGCCAGTAGCACGGCGAATCCGCCGAGGATGGGCCAGCGATATTGCTGCAAGGCGTCGGGCGCGTCGATGGGGACGCCGAGTCCGCCGCCGGGGCGATTGTCACGTGCCTGGGGCTGCTGCTGATCCTGCTGTTGGGCCGCGCCGGACGCGGTTTCTCCGGGAGATTCGTTGATGACTCCGTTGCCCTTGAGAGTGAAGGCGAGGGGCTGGCCGGGCTTGGTCTGTTGCGCGACTTCGACGTTGGTATCACCCTGGTTGGGATCCTGCATGGACTGGAAACTGGCCGGGTTGGCGGCCGTGAACTGCATGGTCTTGGGAAGAACGATGACCAGGTGCGCGGCGGAGTAGAGCGGCTTGGGATCGATCTTGATCTCTCCGGAGTAGGGCAGCGTGAATTCAATCTGGAACTGCGTTTCTCCGGGACGGAGCGGGAAGGCAAGCGCGTAGCGATTCTTGTCGGCCTGGGGAGTCGCATCCGCGGGGATAGGCTGGCCGTTCGGGGAGCGGGCCTGCACCTGTTCAATTTTTGCGCCGGGGGGCAGATAGAACTCGAAATTGTGATCGTTCATCTGTGTCTTGGCGGGCGAAGAGGTGTTGCTGACGACGAAGAGCCGCACACCCTGCATGGTTCCGCTGTCGGCCTGGAAGCGAATGACGTCGGCGGTCACGCTGAGGTCGGCGACTTTTGTTGCGACGTCATAGACGTTGACGTCGGCCGTGTTGACGCCGGGAGGCGCCATCTGGTGATAGGTAACTCCCTGATGCACGGCGCGGATGAGGTGGGGCCCGGGCACGGTGACTTTGAAGCTGAATTTGCCGTTGCTGTCGGCCTTGGTGCTGCCGGCAACGTCCATTCCGTTGGCGAGGTTGATGAGAATGACCTCGTCGCCTGCGGCGGGCTTGTTGGTGGTGCCGTTGGTGACGGTGCCGGTGAGGGTTTGGGCGGTGGCATGGGCCAGGGCCAGCGAGAAGATTGCGGTTAGCAAGGCGGACTTTGCGAATTTGGTCAAAACAACTCCTTACTGGCGTAGGTGCTTTGGCACGACTCGGCGGCGCTAAGAAATCAGCGCCTCATAGGCCTTGTGATCGCCAATCCAGAACCACAAATATCCATCGGCCCGTTTAATGGCAAGAGCGCGATGGTTCAGCGTGACGCGGGCGGACCATATTTCCTGGCCGTGGCGTTCTCCTACTTTCTTGAATTGTAACGAAGGATGCTGCGCGTTTGCTTTCAGCAACGAAAACTGTTTGTCGGCGCGGGTGCGTACTTCCTGCGAACAGGCCGTGGTATTGCCGCCAAAAATCGGTGGTGGCGAGATGCTGCATCGGGCGCTAAAGCGGCTGTACGCGGCCGTTCTTTTCGTCGTCCAAGGCGCGTTGGATGGCCGTGTCGAGGCGTCCGGCCGCAAGATCGGATTGGACGCGAGTGTCGATCGGTGGCGGGCAGTGTTGCTCCAGCCAGACATACAATTCCTCGATTTCGCGCGGGGTGAGCGCTCCGATGGCGCGTTCGATCTCCTGGATGGTATTTAGGCTCATGAGGCTTTCATTTTACCCCGGTGGGCGATTATTGTCGTCCTTCACGAGTTAGCTTGGAGCTGTCGGTTTCTCCTGAGGTCCACCTTCGGTGGTTATGTCCACTTTGCCGGAAGCCCGGAGTTCCGATGCGATGGCTCGCAGGCGGTCGAGCCCTTTTTCGTTACACCAGCCAACACGGCCGGTACGCGGAAATTCCTGCTCAACCTTGAAGCATTCGTACTGAGCCCAGTTGATTCTTTCGTTTTCAAAATGGGTACTGATGAAGTAGTCCCAATCCCAACGCCCACCTGTTCCGTTAGCGAAACCCTCAATCAGCGCGGCGATTCCGTCCGCTGTTTTTGGGGGCGGTTTGCGAGCAAAAAAGCGACCGAAGATTTTCATTTTTGTTGCTCGGTCCCATGGTAGTTGAGGCTAGATGGCGATTACGCCACCTGCCCGGCAACCTGCTCCAGTCGAGCGATTTCAGCCATGATTGCGGCCGCTTCCTCTTCGAGCGAGGCGCGCATGGATTGATAGTCCGCGTCGGGCACTTTGCCGGCTTTGTATTCGAAATTGAGATCGCGCAGATTCTCGTAGACCGCTTCCTTGCGCTCGCGGAGATAGCTGAGCCGCGTCTTTTCTTCTCCGGCGTAGACTTCGCCGGGGAAGAAAAAAACGTAGTAGAGCGCGGCCAGGGTGAAGACTGCGCAGACGAAAATGATCATAGGGAGCGGCCTCCCTCAGGGGCTAAAGCCCTTGATTCTTGGGCACGATTACGGCCCGGCTGAAGCCGGGCCCTTGCAAAGCTCTCGTTCCTGAAAGCCATTGTAGATCGCGGCTTTTCGCGGGCGGGGGCGCCCGCGCCACACTTGCCACACTTACCATAGCTGATCGTCATACGTCGGTCTCCTGGCGCGCCTTCTTGCGGAACTCGTCTAGATCGTGTTCATTGCCTTGCGGGATGGGGATGCCATCGGCCAGGGCCGGTTCGGGACGGTTCTTCCACGAGCGCACGATATGGACGGCGAAGGCGATGCCTAGCGCCAAGACGACGAAGGGCATGATCCAGGCCACGCGGTTGAAGCCGGTGGCGGTGGGCGCGGCGATTACGGTTGGTCCGTATTCCTGCACGAAGCCTTGCAGGATCAGGTCGTCACTATTACTGCTACCTTTATCGAGCGCGGCTTGCAGTTGGTCGCGCATTTTGTCGGAGGACTGGCAGCCGACGTGATTGCACTCGAGCAGGACCTGACCACATCCGCAGGTACACATCATGCGGTGGCCGAGGTCTTTGAAGCGGGCGGAATCGTCTCCGGCGCCCATAAAGAGGAAGACGGCGGCGGTGAGGATGAGGGCGTGGAACGCACGGCGGGCTGGTTTTTTAGGCATGGGCCAAACCGGTTGCTTCGCGCGTTGGCCCTCAGCGGCTAAAGCCGCCATTGATTTTGGTGCACCTACGGCGCGGCTGAAGCCGCGCCCCTTCAAAGCAAGCCCCTTCAAAACGCGCCCCTTCAAAGTAAAGTCAAGAACACGATTCGACGTTTTCATCTCAGTCACCTGCTCCCACGTGCGCCGGAGCGCGAACGGGCGTGGTGGCGGCCACCTGGATGGCGGCGGCATTCGGCACGAGCGCTACGATGGTGCCAAAGACCATGATGATCAGGCCAATCCAGATCCAGGGGACCAGAGGATTCAGGTGCGCTTTAATGATGGGGCGGCCGGTCGTCTCGTTCTTGCCTTCGTAGACCAGATAGACGTCGGTCACCAGGAATAAATCCTCGCGGAAGCTGGGATAGATGCGGGGCAGAGTTTGCGGCTGCTGGCTGGCTTTGTAGAAGCGGCGTTCGGGATACATGGTCGTGATCTGTTTGCCGGCACGGAACACGTTGATGATGGCCCACTCGTTGGCGTAGTTGGGATTGTCGTCCTGGGTGTAGGACTGGCAGACGAGGGTGTAGGGGCCGATGTTGATTTTGTCGCCAAATCCCATTTCTTTTTCAACTTCTTTGTTGAAAGGAGTGCCGAGGATTCCAATGACCACGAGCGCGACACCGAAGTGGACGATATAGCCGCCGTAGCGGCGGGTATTTCTGTGGCAGAGCTGGAGCATGGCGGAGACGATGTTTTGGTGCGTTTTGCCGGCGATGACGCGGCCTCCGCGGAGGAATTCGGAAATGACGGTGAAGATGACCAGGGCGGAGAGCACGGCAGCCATGGTGGCATAGAAGAAGGAAGGGTCTTCCCAGGGACGCACGCCGAAGACGATCATCATGACGCCGACGGCTACGGAGCCGATGGCGGGGAAGAGAAAGTTGCGCTTGAGGCTTTCGACGGAAGTCTTACGCCAGGCGAGCAGCGGTCCAACGGCGGTGAGCAGCAGGAGGAGCAAGGCCACGGGGACGGCAACGCGATTGAAAAAAGGCGGGCCAACGGTGACTTTGTGTCCCTGGACGAATTCGGAGAGGATGGGAAAAAATGTGCCCCACAAGATGGTGAAGCAGACGACCAGCAAGAGGAGATTGTTAAACAGGAAACTGGATTCGCGGGAGACCAGCGATTCCAGCTTGTGCTCGCTCTTGAGATGAGACCGGTTGGCCACGAGGAAAAAAGTGCAGACGGCGAGGGTCAGCAGAATGAAGACCAGGAACCAGGTGCCGATTGAGGATTGCGCGAAAGCATGCACGGAACTGATTACGCCGGAGCGGGTGAGGAATGTTCCCAGCAGGCAGAGGAGGAAGGTGGCGAAGATGAGGGCCATGTTCCAGACCTTTAACATGCCGCGTTTCTCCTGCATGATGACGGAATGCAGAAACGCTGTCCCAGTGAGCCAGGGCATGAGGGAGGCATTTTCGACCGGGTCCCAGCCCCAGTAGCCGCCCCATCCGAGGACCGCGTAGGCCCAGTGGGCGCCGAGAAAAACGCCGATGGTGAGGAAGCACCAGGTGACCATGGTCCAGCGGCGGGTGATGTGAATCCATTTTTCGCCGGGATACTTCATGATGAGCGCGCCCAGCGCGAAGGCGAAGGGAACGGTGAAGCCGACGTATCCGAGATAAAGCATGGGCGGGTGGATGACCATCTCGGGATATTGCAGGAGAGGATTGAGTCCGGTGCCATCGGCGGGGAGCGAGCCCTGCATGACGGCGAAGGGGTGGGCGGCGAAATTCAGAATCAGCAGAAAGAAAACCTGCACCGAGGCGATGATCACTGAAGCGTAGGCGAACAGGCGCTGATCGGTCTTGTAGCGCAAGCGGAGAACGAATCCGTACCCGGCCAAAAGGAGCGACCAGAACAGCAGCGAGCCTTCCTGTCCGGACCAGAGCACGGCGAACTTATAGGCGGCGGGCAACTCGCGATTGCTGTGATGGAAGATGTAGGCGATGGAGAAGTCGTCGTTGAAAGCGGCCAGCACCAGAACGATGGCCGCCAGCAGTACGGCGGCGAAGGTGGCGATTCCGGCGCGGCGGGCGGTCTCGCCGAGACGGGCGGACGCGGCATCCTTGCCGAACAATGCCAAGAAGCCTGCCAGGAAAGAGAACCCACTCAGGCCGAGCGCCAGGAGCAGCGCAAAGCTTCCAATTTGAGACATCGCTGAAACCCCACTGTATCGTTAACGTATTTTTTCAGAGAAGCGGGTGCTATGCAAACCGCCGGTGAGCAAAGCGCCGGCGCAGGCCGCAGGGCTTCGGCCTGCGGTAGTTCGGGGCGTCGATCGGCCCCAGTCAGCGAGAACGGAGCGAGGGCTCAAATCCATAGGTCATTCGCTTCGCTCAAGATGACAACCTGAATTCGTGGCGCAAACCTACGCGGCGGAAGGGCCACATTTACATGTATTCGTCTAATTACTTCTCCAGCGGATAGCCCTTTTCGCGCCAGTCGCGGATTCCGCCGTCCATCGAGATGACGTTGGTGTATCCCATAGTTTGCAGGTTGTCGGCGGCGAGCGCGGAACGGAAGCCGCCTCCACAGTAGAGCACGAGTTCGGTTTGCAGATCGGGATACTTACCCTCAATATCGCGCTCGATGATGCCCTTGCCAAGGTGAACGGCTCCGGGGAGGTGGTCGGCCTCGAATTCGCGGTCTTCGCGAACGTCGACGAGAACGAATTTCTCGCCGCGATCAAGACGAGCTTTGACCGCGTCAACACTGGTTTCGCGGACGCGCTGCTTGGCGTCGTTGACAATCTTCAGAAAGCGCGGCGGATGCTGATGAGCCATGTTCGTAAATCCCCCACCCGGAGTTTTGATTCCCTGAGCCCTGGCGCTGCTCTGAGAATGATAGCAGCGAATGGGAACGGGCGCGGTGGCCTGCCGGGCAGGCGGCGGGCTCCGACATGATGACCGACCTGCAAGGACCGATCTGTCAAAGGCGCCGACTTGCGGATAAAATCGAGCAGCGCTCCGATCAACTCTCTATGACGCTCTGATTTCTCTATGACGCTCACGATTCGCCAATCGCGCATCCACTCCTATGGCTGCTACACCACGCGCCCGATTCGCAAGGGAACGATGATTATCGAGTACGTGGGCGCTTACCTTACCTGCGAGGAGGCCGACGATCTTTACGATGATTTTCCCAACACGTATCTGTTTGGACTCGATGGTGGCAAGAAGATCATTGACGGTTATGGAGTGGCCTGCTTCGTGAATCACTCCTGCGAGCCGAACTGCGAGACCGATCAGATTCGGGGAAAAATGTGGATCATTGCGCTGCGCGATATCGAGGCTGGAGAAGAATTGACTTACGACTATAACCTCTACGATGGCGAGGATGATGCGCCCTGTTTATGCGGCTCGCAACGTTGCCGGGGAAGTCTCTATTCGGCCTCGCACCTGCGTAAAATTGCGAAGAAACGCGCTCAGGCAGCGGCGGGCGCGGCTTCGCAGTTGAACCGTGGGGCTGGCGATCGCGCCTGTCCCCAATTGGATTCATGATGCACGCAGGCGGACAAGAGAGTCCGCCCCACACGATCCGCTGCCGCCATATTTCCCGATGCTACAATCGTTCTCGTTCTCGCCAATATTTTGATCGCAATCGCGAGTTTGGAGTGATGCCTTGAACCGGGCTTCCGCCGGCTTGGAAAATATCATCGCGAAAGCTCTTCATCGCGCCCCGGTGGGCGAGAGCGCGTTGCTGGCCTGGCCAGTTGCATGCGGAAGCTCGGTGGCTGACCGGACACGTGCGCTTAGTTTTTCCGATGGTGTTCTGCGGGTGGAGGTTGCCGACGCGGGCTGGCGGCGGGAACTGGCCCACTTGGCGCCGCGTTATTTGGCCATGATCAACAAGTATTCCGCCGCGTCGGTCAAACGAATTGAATTTGTCGTAAAGGGGTGAGACTGAGGTCGTGAAAGTTACGGACAAAGACGTCGCTTACGTGGCGGACCTTGCCAACCTCGATTTGACGGTGGAGGAGCGCGTTCACATGCTGCGCGACTTGAACTCCATTCTTGAGTACATCGAGCGGCTCAGCGAACTGGAGACGAGCGAGGTTGCGCCCATGGCCCAGGTGTCGGACCGCTACGGCGTTGACGAAACGCGGCAGGGCAGCGACCGGTTCGCTTACGCCATTCGCGAGGATGTGAAGGACGGTCTGCGGGAATCGCTGCCGCATGAAGTTGCTGTGGAGAATGCTCCGGATACCGATGGTACTTTTTTTGAGGTGCCGAAGGTGATCGAGAGATAAGTAAATAGAAAGCCAGAAGATGTCCGGGTTGACGATTGAAGATGTTCGGAGTGCGATCGGCGCGAAGCGGACGACGGCTAGCGGGCTGGCCCAGGACTTCTACACACGCATCAGGAAAGAAGATCCGGAGATAGGCGCGTTTCTGACTTTTTGCGAAGAACGCGCGCTGGCACAGGCCGAACGCATTGACGCGATGGCCGCGGAGGGCCTGGCACTGCCGCCCCTGGCGGGTGTTCCGGTGGCGATCAAAGATGTGATGGTGACGAGGGGCGTGCGTACCACCGCGGGTTCGAGGATTCTGGAGAATTTTGTTCCGCCATACGACTGCACGGCGGTGGCTCGCCTGGAAGCGGCGGGCGCGGTAATTCTGGGCAAGCTGAACTGCGATGAGTTTGCGATGGGTTCATCCAACGAGAACTCGGCGTATCGCCCGGTGCATAATCCGCGCGACAAGAGCCGTGTGCCGGGAGGATCGTCTGGCGGGTCGGCGGCGGCGGTGGCGGCGGAAATGGCGGTGGCGACGCTCGGCTCCGATACCGGGGGATCGATTCGCCAGCCCGCGTCGTTCTGTGGCGTAGTCGGATTGAAGCCGACGTATGGACGAGTGTCGCGGTATGGGCTGATTGCGTTTGCTTCGTCGCTCGATCACATCGGGCCATTCGCCAGAACGGTGAAAGACGTGGCGGTGGTGCTGCGCACGATGGCGGGGCGCGATCCCATGGACTCGACTTCGGCGGAAGTGCCCGTTCCGGACTATGTAGCGGAACTGGAGAAGCCGGTGAAAGGGCTGAGAGTCGGCGTGGCGAAAGAGTATTTTGGCGAGGGGCTCGATGTAGAAGTCCGGGCGGCGGTCGAGGCTGCGATTCAGAAGCTGGCTGAGTTGGGGTGCGAAGTTGTGCCGGTGAGTTTGCCGCACACCGAGTATGCGATTCCGACGTATTACATCGTGGCCACTGCGGAGGCGTCGTCGAATCTGGCGCGCTATGACGGTGTGCGCTACGGCTTCCGGGCCAAGGCAAACACTCTTTCTGAAATGTACCGGCGGACTCGCGACGGCGGGTTTGGCATGGAAGTCAAACGCCGCATCATGCTGGGCACGTACGCGCTGAGCGCTGGATATTATGATGCCTACTATCTGAAAGCGCAGAAGGTGCGGACGCTGCTGACGCGCGATTTCGACGAAGCGTTCAAGAAAGTCGATGTGATCGCCGCGCCGACTTGTCCGACAGCTGCTTTCAAGTTAGGTGAGAAAGTAAATGATCCGCTGGCCATGTATCTCGCCGATATCTACACCGTAACTGCGAACCTGGCGGGGATTCCGGGAATATCGGTGCCGTGCGGGGAGAATCACGAGAAGCTGCCGATTGGATTGCAGTTATTCGCGCGGCACTTTGATGAGACGACGCTGCTGCGCGTGGCACATGCGTATGAGGAGTCGCGAAAGCCCTTGTAGACCAGGGTCGTCTGCTTAAGCTTCTTGACAATGGAGTCCCGTAGCTCAGGCTTGATAGCCAGATCCTTCGGCACAGTTTCGTTCGGCAAGAGCATTTCTACCACGTCCTGGTTAGATCTTCCCGGCCCGGATTGGGCAAGGACAGAGAACGCGACCATCACTACCACGAAGGCGAGCGGAATCGCGGCCTTGAACAGTGAACCCATAGTTACAACACCTCGTAATATCGCTCGCCGGCGCATGCGCGGCAGAGGGTGCGCGCGTTGCGCAGAACTTCGCGGCGGAAGTTGATGCCTTCGCCGCACTCGGCGCAGACGACGCGCTCGCCCTTGAAGCCCGGAAATTCCTCCGCGGGGAGTTCGACTTTTACCCACTGCCTGGTGAACAAGTCGTCTTCCGCTATTTCGCGATAGGCCAGCATCTGCTGCTGGTTTTTGCTTTCGATTTCGGGATGCATGGCGCGCGCCAGCGCCTTGGACGATTCCTTGGCGGCGATGCGGATGGCTTTATACCAGTGGTCGGAAGCGGACTCACTCAAGCCCAAGGCGGGCTTGAGTGGGGCACCCGCGCGGGTTTCGAGGTCGACGAAGGTAGCGGCCATCTTTCCCCAGTCACGAAATTTCAGGGCGCGTTTTCCTAAGCGGCAGCCGGTGACGACGGCGATAGCGTCGGTGGCGCAGCGGTCGATTTCCACGAAGGTGATCAGGCGCTTGCGATCTTTTCCGCGAGGGTCTTCGATGCCCAGCTTTTCCAGTCCCAGCATGGCCAGGCGGACGCCGAGCACCTGGCCGGCGCAGAGATGGCCGTGGGCGACTTCGGCTTCGCGGAGGTAATCGTCGAGGGAGAGCATTTTGTAATTTTGTAATCGGGTAATTTTGTAATTTGGAACTGCGCCACTTTCGAACTCGCCCGAAACGTGCGTGATTTTCAAATTACCAAATTACTAAATTACACAATTACCAAATCCCATTCACTTTCTTCGCCAGCGCACGCCATCTTTGGTGTTCTCGACGACGATGCCTGCGGCGGTGAGTTCGGCGCGGAGCGCGTCGGAGGTTTTGAAGTTCCGGGATTTTCTGGCCGCTTCCATTTCGGCCAGCTTTTGATTGACCTGCTCGTCGGCGAGTTGGGCGGAGCCGGCGAACTCGAGTAATTCCGGGGTGATTGCCGTTTCGCGGCCTTCGGCTCGGGCCCAGTCGAGGATGGCTTTCATCTTGGGCAGGTCATCGTCTTTCAGGACGCCGAAGATTTCGTCGAACCTTTCGAGCGCCGCGAGCAGCGGCTTTATGTCGTCCTGGCGGACTTCGTTCTGGCCAGCGTTCTGGCCAGCTTCGGCGGCGTCGAGCGCGGTGTTGGCTTTGCGCAACATGTCGAAAATGGCGCCCTGGGCTTCGGCTGTGTTGAGATCATCGTCCAGCGCGCTCTTCATTTTTGCGATAGTTTCCTCCGCCAATTGCGCCATCGGCGCGGTCGAACCGGGGCGTAATTGCGTGCTGTTGAGGCGGAAGCGGAAGTTGCGCAACTTCTCCACCGAACTGGCGGCGGATTTCAATCCGTCGAAAGTGAAGTTCAGTTGATTGCGATAGGGCACCTGGGTCAGCAGCCAGCGGATCGACGACGGTTTGTGCCCTAGCAGGATTAGATCTCGGACGGTATAGAAATTGCCGAGACTCTTGGACATTTTCTGGCCCTCAACCAGCAGGAAGCGGGCATGGAACCAGTAGCGGGCAAACTGCTTTCCGGTGAGCGCCTCGGACTGCGCGATTTCGTTTTCGTGATGGGGAAAGATCAGGTCTTCGCCGCCGGCGTGCAGGTCGAAGCTCTCACCCAGAAACTCCATGGCCATCGCCGAGCACTCCAGATGCCATCCCGGCCGCCCGCGGCCAATGGCCGTATCCCATGAAGTTTCGCCGGGTTTTGCCGCTTTCCACAGCGCAAAATCCCGCGCCGAATCTTTCTCGTACTCGTCCAAATCGACGCGCGCGCCGTCTTCCATCCNNAGGTCTTCGCCGCCGGCGTGCAAGTCGAAACTGGGTCCCAGTTCCTTCATCGACATGACCGAGCATTCGATGTGCCAACCGGGCCGCCCCGGTCCGATCGACGTGTCCCATGAGGCTTCGCCGGGCTTGGGAGCCTTCCAGAGGGCGAAGTCGCGGGCGCTGTCTTTTTCGTATTCGTCGACGTCGACGCGGGCGCCGTCGGTCATGCCGGCAAAATCCTTCTTTGAAAGCTTTCCGTATTCGGGGAATTTGGCGATTCGGAAGTAATAAGAGCCATCGTCGGTGCGATACGCAAAGCCTTTTTTTGTCAATTCAGCGATGAAGTCGGCCATTTGGTTGATGTGTTCGGTAGCGCGCACCAGAATTGGCTTTTCAATGTTCAAGGTCGCCGAATCTTCCAGAAAGGCCTGGGTGAACTTCGCGGTGTAGTGCTGGACGGTGACGCCGTCGCGGGCGGCGTTGCGAATGATTTTGTCGTCCACGTCGGTAATGTTCATGACGTAGCGAACGTCGTATCCACTTTGACGCAGAAAGCGATAGAGAAGATCGACGGCGATGAAGGTGCGGAAGTTTCCGATGTGGCCGTAGTCATAGACGGTGGGACCGCAGGCGTACATGCGGACGCGGTTGCGGTCGAGGGGATGGAAGTCCTCGATCTTCGCGGAAAGGGTGTTATAGAGACGGAGGGCCATAGATGGGTTCACGAGCGCAGTGCGACCTCTGATTCTAGGGGTGCGCTGGAAAAGGGGTCAACTCAATTCAACCGCTACTCGATTCACAGGTAATCGGAGAAGTCAGGTCGCGACGACGGGTGCATGGGCGCGCAAGCGGTGCTGCACGAGGAAGGCGTAGTGGACGGCGGAAAGAATGGTGAAGATGAAGGTCGCGCGCAGGAAAACCTTGGTTGCGATCTGGACCAGGATGACGGGATCGACGAGAAAGAGCAGCACAAAGAATATGGCCGAGACCTGGGCGAAGGTGTTGGCCTTGCCGAAAATACTGGGGCGGAAATCGCGGAGGCCGGCAATCATGAAGAGCACCCCGCTGATGAGCAGGATGGAAATGTCGCGGCTGAAAACTACGACCGTATATTTCCACGGGACCAGGGTGCGTTGCTCGATGGAGAGCACGAGGAACATGGTGCTGAGCAGCAGTTTGTCGGCGATGGGATCGAGATACTGGCCGAGCAGGGTTTGCTGGTGGAGTTTGCGCGCGAGCAGGCCGTCGAGGCCGTCGCTCAATCCGGCGAGCACGAAGAGCAGGAGGGCCCATTTGAAATCGTGTTTGACCAGGTTGATGACGATGAAAGGCAGAAAGATCATGCGCAACAAGGTGAGCTGGTTGGGCGCGGTGAGGATCTGGCGGAGGTTCACCGCTATTTCTCGCCCCCGGATTTTCCCGCGGCATCTGGTACGGAGGGCGTCAGAAACTCGCTGACGAGCAGGGGAGCGGGATCCTGCCCAGTTTTCTCCGCGAAGCGCTGGGCGAGCGACATGAGGTTGCCCTCGGGAAGATCGAGTTCCATGCGCTCGACGCGGTGCATGGGGAAGAAGACGACGCCGGAGGTGAGGGGCTCGCCGTTCTTGATCTGGGAAGCGAGTTCGTCGAAGGAGGCGAGATCGACGCCGCGCAGGCTGACGCCTTCGCCGGAAAGAAAAAGAATGGCGCCCCAGAATTTTTCGCGCGGGTTGGTCAAAGTGGCGATTACGAGGACGCCGGGGCGGAAGGGGCTGACGGCTGGCGGTTCCTGATAGAAGCTAGTGCTGGGCACGATGAGATTGTCGTCTGAGGGGGAGGGAAAAAGCAAACGGAGTTAGTGCCGTATCCGTTGAATTGGAGACATAGCCAACTGATGAGTTACCGTTCGCCGTCGTGGCGCATGGTCTTCAGATCAATGCCCACTTGCTCGGCTTTCTTGTAAAGATGAGAGCGCTCCAGTCCCAGCGCGCGCGCGGTGTTTGAGATCTGATGGTGATGGCGTTTGAGCTCGGCCAAGATGGTTTGTTTCTCGAAGGCACGGACGCGGTCGGCGAGGGGGCCGGAGCCGGGCGAGGCAGATTCGGGCGCGGCAACGGAAACGGGCAGGGCCAGCGCCACGGTTTCGGCGGTCACTTCGTCGGAGGTCGCCAGCAGCATCAGGCGCTCGACGGCGTTTCTGAGTTCGCGGACGTTGCCCGGCCACGGATGCTGTTGCAGTGCAGCCATGGCGTCTTCGGTAAAGCGCATGGGTTTCCAGCCGTTGGTGGCGCTCACCTGCAGGGCGAAGTGCTCGATCAGCGCTGGGATGTCTTCACGGCGTTCGCGCAACGGGGGCAGGCGCAGGGGAAAGACGAACACGCGGTGAAATAAATCCTGGCGGAATTTGCCGTCGCGGACTTGCGCTTCGAGGTCGCGGTGGGTGGCGACGAGGACGCGCACATCCACGGAGATGGCGCGCTCGCCGCCAATGCGCTCGACTTCGCCCTCTTCGAGGACGCGCAGCAGCTTGGCTTGCATGGTGAGAGGCATGTCGCCGATTTCGTCGAGAAGAATAGTGCCATGATGGGCTTGTTCGAACTTGCCGAGATGGCGGCCGGCGGCTCCGGTGAAGGAGCCTTTTTCGTGGCCGAACAATTCGGATTCGATGAGTTCGGCGGGGACGGCGGCGCAGTTCAGAGTGATGAATGGAGCGCCCGATCGTGGACTGCGCTGATGCAGGGTGCGCGCGACGAGTTCTTTTCCGGTGCCGGTCTCGCCGAGAATGCAGACCCGGGTTTCGCTGGCGGCGACGCGGTCGACCTGCGCCATGACGCGATGCATGGTCTCGCCCTGCCAGACGATTTCGTGCTTGCCGAGGCGGCGCTCGAGGTCGCGGTTTTCGCGTTCGAGGCGGCCGAGTTTCAGGGCATTCTCCACGGTGAGGAGCAGTTTTTCGGAGGAGATCGGTTTTTCCAGGAAGTCGAGCGCGCCCAGGCGGGTGGCGCGTATGGCCATTTCGATGTGGGCCTGGCCCGACATCATGACGACGGGGGTGGGCACGGCTTGCGCTTTGAGTTCCTGGAGCAGGGCGAGGCCGTCTTTCCCGGGCATTACCACATCCGAGAGGATCAAGTCGAAGGCTTGCGCCTTGGCCATTTCCAGGGCTTTGCTGGCGTTGTCGCAGACGGAGGCCTCATGACCTTCCAGGCGGAACGCGCGCGCGAGCGAAGCCAGGGTGTTAGCCTCGTCATCCACGATCAGTAAATGCGCTTTTGGGGGCACGGTTATTGACCTCAACTGAAAATGCAAAACCAAATCTACCGCAGAGACGCCGAGGGCACCGGGAAATCGCACGGCAGTTCGATGTGAAAGGTGGTTCCTTTTTCTTGGGTGCTCTCGACCGAAATCTTGCCGCCATGATCGCTCACCACCGATTGCACGATGGCGAGGCCGAGGCCGGTGCCGTGCTGTTTGGTGGTGTAATAAGGGGTGAATAAGCGGCCGCATTCTTCCTCGGTCAGACCGGGGCCAGTATCGGAAACCGAGATTTCAATTTGATCGCCTAGAGGCGCGGTGCGAATGGTCAACTCTCCGCCCTGAGGCATGGCGTCGATGGCGTTGAGGACGAGATTGTGGAGCGCGCGATGGAGCAGGGCGGGATCGGCTGAAATCCGGGGGAGCGAGCCGGGCAAATCGGTGCGCACTGAAATCAAGTGGTTCTGCTGGAGTTGCGCCTGAAAAACGCGGAGCACGGATTGCACTACGTCGTTGACCTGGGTCGGCTGGGGCTGGGGTTGAGGCATCGTGGAGAATTCGCTGAAACGGGCGATGATGGATTTCAGATTGTCGATTTCCGCCAGCAGGGTGGCGGTGCCTTCGTGAAAAACTTCCTCAAAAATCTGGGGCGCTTTGTGTTTGGCGCGCATCAGGTTTTCGACGGTGACCTGCAAGGGGAAAAGCGGATTCTTCAATTCGTGGGCCAAACGGCGCGCGAGTTCGCGCCAAGCGGCCACGCGCTCGGCCTGGAGGGTGCGGTCTTTCTGCTGCACGAGATCTTCCGTCATGCGGTTGAAGGCCGCGGCCAGTTCGCCGAGTTCATCGTTCGATTCCACCTCGACCTTGGCGGTGAGATCACCGCCAGCCACCCGGCGTGCGGCCTGGGCCAACGATACGACTGGGCGGGTAACACGGGCTGCGAACCAGAGACTGGCCAGGACGGCCACGAGAATTCCGAGGCCGCCGACGAGCATGGCGGTGGAGATGATCTCTCTTTGTAACTCGATCAGCGGACGCCGCGAACTGCCCACCAAGAGAACACTCATGAGCTGCTGATTTGGCGAGCCTGGATTCATCGCGCCGTGATCGGCGGGGCTGAAGCCAGGGCCGGTCAGCGGGATGGCGTGAAAAGCTTCGGCGTCCGCGGAATCGGACGTCCAATGGATGACGGCCTGAGAATCCAGCAAGGTATCGCGAACCCGGGCTACGAGAGGGGCGAGCTTGTCGGCGCCGGCGGCAGGCCCGTTGAGATCAAGCAGAGCTTTAGGATTCCATTGTGCATCCAGGTTCTGATACAGCAGCACGCGGGTTCCGGCGGGGATGTCGAGCGTCGAAAGGAAGCCCTGGTCGAGCTTTTCGCCGCCAATGACGAACAAGGGCAGTTCTCCGAGGCGGACGGTCCTCAGGGCAAACAGACCAAGAGTGGGGCCGCCGGGCAGTTCTTCGGGTTTGAGAAACGCCGCGTTGAGAGGGATGGCAGTGGAAGTGGCCAGTTCAGGAATCGCGGGTTCAGAGTAACCGAATTTCGCCTGCCACTGGGCGGACGAGAGAATGATGCCGCGATTGTCGACCAGTTCGAGGAAGTCAAGCTGCTGCTGACCGGCGAGTGTGCGGGCGGCGCTGACGTACTCGCCGGCGTCGGCGGTGCCGCGATTCATATCGAGAGCGATGCGCTGCACGGTTTCGCCGGCAGCGACGGACTCGACTTTGCGGGCCACCTGCCATCCGCGACTCTGGAACTGGGAGCGAAACTGAGCGGCGACCGCATTGGCGCGGTCCTGATTGGCCTGTTCGAAGGAGCGCCGGATGGTGCTGTAGACCGACACGGAGATAACGGCGACGCAGAGCAAGATGGTTGCCGCAAAGAGGAGGAGGAGTTTTTTGCGGAAGCTCATTGCCGGGCCGCCTGGGGAGAGGATTCGGGCCGCGAGGCGGCTGGCGAAACATCAGCCAGCCAAACATCGGCCAGAGATAATCCCGTTCGGCAGAATTCACCCAGTCGCGAGGGTTCCCAGCCCCGCACACGGGCACTCGCCGCACTCGCCAGGGGCAAATGCAGAAGCGGGATGACCGCTGGTCCAGTGAGCAGACTGCGTTCGGCTTGATAGAGATCCTGGAGAGAATTGCCGCCCGCCGCCGGATTTGAGGGTGGCTGTAATCCCAATTGCCGCGCTGCTTCGGCCAGCGAAGTGGCAGGATCGGGACTGGGGAGCACGGCGCGCATGAGGCGGATGTCCTCGGCTCCGGACAAAGATATTTGCAGGGTGATGCCAACTTCGCGCGCGTCGAGGGCGATACGCTCGGCAATCAACTGGGCTTGCGGGTCGGCCGGATCATAGCTGAGAGAGTAATCCGTGCCGGGTGAGGCGGGGCGCGATTGAGCGAGCACAGCGCGCGCCTGTTCGGGATTGGACTGGGTGGAAAAGACTGCAGTGTAGCCGGTCATCCAGTTGGGAAGGATGCTGGCCGCCGGTTCCCCCGCGCCTTTCAACAACACGGACTGGATGGGCTTGCGATCAATGGCAAGCGCGAGGGCCTGTCGAAGGCGAGGGTCCTGCATCTTGGAATTGGCGGTAAAAACCAGCGCGAGCAACTCGACGGGCAACGGGGACGAGGACGAGGAGTACGAAGAAGGGGAGGGTGATGACGCGATGTGGCGCTGCAAGCCGGTGGTTGCCTGGGGCGCTGTTTCGATCCAGTCGGTTTTGTCCAGTTCGAGGGCGATGGCCTGGTCGCGTAGTGACTTGCCGAATTCGATTTCGACCGCGTTCACAAAAGGACGCCCCGCCCAACTTTCTTCGTTGGCGGCGAGTTTGAGTAATTTTCCAGGCTGCCATTCGGCGACGCGGAACGGGCCAGTGCCGATAGGAATGCGATTTGCGTCGTCGCCGATTGGGCGCTTGAGCAGCAGATTGCGGGGCAAGGCGAGTTCGGCGAGCAGCGCAGGGGCGGGCTTCTCGGTATCAATCAACAGAGCATCCGCCGAGGCGCGCACATTCCAGGCGGAGTGAAGCTCGGCCAGAATCTGAGCGACGGCGGCGGGGGAGGCCGTGCTGCCGTCGTGGAACTTCACCCCGCGGCGCAGGGTGAACTGCCAATGCCGATCGGTCGTATCGCCCTGCCACGCGATCGCCAGCGAAGGCTGAGGGCGGTCTTGCGGGTCGAGCAGGACAAGCGTGTCACCGACGAGGGAGAGGGCGCGGGCAGCGTCCCAGTAGCCGGCGGAAGAGGAGTTCGCGGGAAGATCGAGCGTGTTGGGCGTGGATTGAAGCATGATGCGCAAGGTACCGCCGTAATGCGGCCGGGTTTCTGCCGGCGCCGTCGCGACCATGGTCGCGATCACGGAGGATAGCAGCGCCAGAGCCAACAACCCGCGGCGGATCGAAGGCTGCAGCAGTCGCAGGCAAGTGCCGAGCTTCGCTCGGCTTGGACGGGCGAGGGCGCCCGTCTCGACACGAGCGAAAGCGGGGCTAATTGCCACAAGAAACAGATACGCGATACGCCTCATACCATCCTGTATCTCTCCGTCTTACGATTGCGGTGGCGCCATTGCCGCTGCCATCTGGCCAGAGAGCGGTGATTTGCCCGTCGAACTGCAGAGCGGGGCTGGCGGCTACGGGATCGCGTTCGGGAATCTCAAACGCGCGCAGGGCGTCGCGTTCGGCATCGCCGCGCCCCGGCGGTGCGCTCTCCGAGACGAGTAACTGGGTGGGCGCGCCGCAATTGGAGTGAACGGCGGCCAGATCGCCCCACTTTGCGTTTGCGCCCGGCATGGACTGGTCGGTGACGCCATCCACGAGATGTACCGAGCCGTCGACCGCAGCGATGACCCATAGCGTGTAACCGGGACGCGGAAGGGCCGTTGCCGAGTAAAAAGATGGAACATCGGAGATTCTTCCAATACTCGGAGAGAGTTTTCCGGTGAAGAAATTGCGGGCGGCAGCGTAGACGGCGCGCACGCTGCCGTCTTCGGGTGTCAGAGGCCACGGATCGTCACTGTCAATGCAAGCGAGCGTTAGCGGGGCAGTGGAGTTGGATCGGCAAAATGTTCCGGGCAGGTGAACGTCGAAGAGGTGATCGTGGCGCAAAAGCAGGCGTCCGCGCACGTCGCGTGGAAAGATGCGGGCGTGCGCGATGGGCAACGAAGTTTCGAATTCCCAACGTCCGACTGGACTGGCGGCCGCCTGGCTTGCTGGCGGCAGGCGATAAAGTGTGACCGTGCTGTCAGCGAGCACGAGCAGGCGAGATGCTGCGGGGAGATCGACCAGGGCGGCGTCGAACATCGGTCGCTCTTGCGCGAACAGAAGAGACGCTTTCAGAACGACTGGCAAGGTCGCGGCGGCGGTGGTTCCCGGGGAGGATCGGGGCAACGAAACCAGTGCGACCTTGGTCTCGCCGGAGGCAAGCATCATCTCAGCCGTCCAAACATATTCGCGCAGGCTTTCGGAGAGAACGACTTCGATTGTGCCCACCGCCTGCTCAACTTTGGGGGAGTGGAAGCCTCTGGCATGCAATTCGGCTTCGAGCGCAGCGCGTACTTCACGCACCGATCTGTCGTCGAGCGACGAGCGGTTGGAGATCTGGAGTGCGCAGGCGCTGGGACCGGCTTCGGCAGCGATCTGGCGGGCCAGTTGGCGGGCCGTGTCTTGCAGGGACGACGCCGACAACGGGGATGGCAGAAGAGCGATGGCGAGCAAGGATGAAGTCAGCCAACCAAGCCGCAGACCGCTGGAGGTTCGCGCTCGCATGTGTGGGGTGGGCTGATTATAGCGCGGGATGGAGGGTGGCCGATTCACGGGGAAGTTCTCAGTTCCCGGTTCTCAGTTCTGGTTCTCGGCTTTTGGAAGCAGTCATGGATCGGGATGTGCGTCTTGGACCATGTTTAATTGGGTTCGGACGAGCGCTTCGGAAAATCAGGGCGGCGGGCGAACGCCACGCGGACAATCTGTCCAAAGATGAGTTCTTCGATCAGCAGAGAGGTGGCCAGCGAGAATGTCAGACCGCCGATGATGACCAGAGCTTGCAGAATGGTTTCCATAACTGACCCTCGTGTTTCGCAAATGGTGAAGCAAGGCAGGCTCCAGAGTTAATTGACTGAAAAATATCGGCGTTAGTGTCGAGGGGAGTTTAGGATGCGTGTCTTGAGGGACTCCGGCGTGTCTGGGGTGACACGACGCCCGTGCCGACTGTAATCCGCTCGGCAATGCGTAGTTTGAGCGCGGGCTTTTGTAACCTGGCTTTCGACTGGCGCATCTCATCCTCATCCTGTGCTAAAGTCTGCACTCAAACGAGAATTCAGCAGAAGGACTGAATATGATCACACGACTGGAAGACAAGGATCTTAAGCGGCAAAGCCGCCGTCAGCTTCTGAAACTGGCGCCGGTCGCGGCGTTAGGAATTTTTGCGATTCCGAAGGTTAGCGACCGGTTGGTGGAAGCGGGCGTACATTTCAGCGACTGGGCGGCGGGGGTGCTGTTTCGAACGCAGCATCGAGCGCAGACGTTCGCAGACTCCGAAGTGGTCCCGTTTGAGAAGTTTCCCTACAACGGCTACGACGTGCTCGATCCGGAGGTCGATCTGGAGAACTGGACGCTGACGGTCGAGGGCGACGTGCAGCGTCCGGGGGAATACAAGTTGTCGCAGATTCAGGCTTTGCCGAAGCTGATGCAGAACACGCGGCACGTATGCGTGGAAGGGTGGGATGTGATTGGCGCGTTCGGCGGTACGCCGATCTCAAATTTCCTGACGCTGGTGGGAGCAAACACGGGCGCGCGTTTTCTGGAAGTAGAGTGCGCGGACGACTACTACGAGTCGATTGACATGGCTTCGGCGCTGCATCCGCAATCGCTGCTTTGTTACGAAATGTACGGCGAACCACTGGATCGCAAGCACGGCGCGCCGCTGCGCCTGCAGATGCCGACCAAACTCGGATACAAGCAGGCTAAGTATCTGGAAACCATCCGCGTGACCAGTGTTCTAAAGCCCGGCAAGACCGGCTACTGGGAAGATCAGGGCTATAGCTGGTTTGGAGGACTGTGATGGGGAACGGGGAAGGGAACAACAACGAAGGACGGAACCAAGAAGAAATGAGCAAGGAAGGTGGGCAGGATGCGGGGTCGCCGCTCGAGTCCGTGATGAGCGCCAAGGCGGACGGCGCGGAGGGTCCAGCGGTGGAGAGCGCGGAAGCGAAGGTAGACGAGCCCGTTCTGGTTCGTGCCGCCTACGAGCATCCGCTGCCGATCCGGCTTACGCACTGGGTCAACGCCATGAGCCTGTTTGTGATGGTCGCCAGCGGGCTGCGGATTTTCCGCGCATTCCCAAGTTTTGGCCCGAAGATTCCAGAGAAGGTGCTGCTGGATATACCGAAGTCGCTGACACTGGGGGGATGGCTGGGCGGCGCCTTGCAGTGGCATTTCACGTTCATGTGGTTTTTTGCGGCGAGCGGAATATTGTACCTGGCATACCAGGTCGGCAGCGGCCACTACCGCACGGTGCTGTTCACGCCGCGCGACATTGCGGGGGTATGGCCGATGGCGCGGCACTATTTTTTCTTCGGTCCCAAGCCGCCGGCGAGTGGGCAATACAATCCGCTGCAAAAGCTGGCATACACCTCGACGATCGGGTTCGGGGTTCTGTCGTTGTTGACCGGGATCGTGCTCTACAAGCCAGCGCAGTTTTCCTGGCTGGCGTTTCTGTTCGGGGGATTTCATCTCACTCGCATATGGCATTTCGCGGCCATGTGCGGCTTTCTATCGTTTATTCCCGGTCACTTGATCATGGTTGCGTTGCACGGCTGGTCGAATTTTGTCTCCATGCTTTCGGGGTGGAAACGGGAGCCCGAGTATCAGGAGTAGGGCCAGGACTGGGAGATTGGGCGTTCGGGGGAAGACGTCCGAAGGGGCGATGCGAAGGTACGAGCACTAGAGCGGCCGGGCGGTGGACGCCCGGCTCCTCACTACCGTCCTAGATTTAATGTTTGCACCGTGCCGTATGTCCCGGCTTTAGTGCTTCATGGCGTCGTCGTTCTTCATTTCGTCTTTCTTGGTGGTGTCGCTCTTTTTTGTCTTCTTGGATTTCTTCTGCTTTTTCGACGAATCCTTCGCCATGTCGTTCTTCTTCATGGAATCGTCGCTCTTCATCTGGTCATTTTTCATCTGATCATTCTTCATGTTGTCCTGCTTCATGGCGTCGCCAGACTGCGCCAGGGCCATGGCACCGAACAGCATGACGGTGGACATCATTCTCACAAACATGTTTTTCATAGACAGACGTCTCCTAGTTGTTTTCTGAGTTTGCCGGCCTGATTCCGCAGGGGCAGGAATGAGATGCGACGAGCGGAGGAAAGTTACAGGGTTGGCAGAACCCGGGAGGCGCGATAGGGAAACGAGGACGCCGCCATCGGATTGGAGCTGATGGCGGCGGGCGTTTTTGTTCGATCAATGTTTAAAGAAGCAAGAAGAGATCCGGTCTGTGGGACGTGAACCACTAAACGCCACGCGAGCGTATGCCCACCCTGCGACGCAAGACGCCTGCTACCCCGACCAGGCCGGTTGCGAGAAGCAGGAGGCTGCCCGGTTCCGGGGTGGTGAGCGAGGTGCGTCGATTCCACTGGGCCCAATTGCCGTTCTTGTGAACCAGCGTTCCATGCTGGCCGGACAGAAAAGCGACGGGTGTCGACTGGTAGCCGGAAGCTTGGCCGAGCGTCCCATTGACAAGGACCAGTCCGCTGCCTTGACGGCTCCAGTTCGCCGCTGTCGAAGAGTAAGAAGAAGAGTAAGAAAACGATTGGTAAGTATTGGATGCTGCCAGGAGGACCGGGGTGGCTGGCGCGTGATTTGTAGAAAGTTTCGTCGAAAATTGAGGAGCGTGGCTGTTGGAGGAGTGGAGGTTGACGACAGGGTGAAGGGAATCTACATCGACCGGGATAGAATCCGCCAAAGCCAGCGTGGAGAAGGAAAGGGCTACGACCAGCGAGAAGAGAAAGCGGCGACTGAACATTGGTAGATCCTCCAAAGACAAAGCAAAATTCGACTACTTTCGTTCTGGCAACTCTTCCATGTAGGCGATGCCAGTAGAGGTGCAACCGTGATGCCAACAGACAGCTAAACTCGTGCTCATCGCTGCAAGCACTTGCCGATTGGGGAATTGGGAAAGTGAAACAACTTGCAGAATATTATCGGGCGACGGGTGGGACTCGGTCAGCGCACCAGAGTGCTAGACCAGGAACGCCGGTAACTTCCAGTAATCGGAAGGTAGTAACGTAATCGTCGTGGTTATGGGCGGTACACGAAATTGCGGTTGTCCAAGAGGTGCGGTTGGGCGGGGTTTCGGCGCGGGTCCAAGCGGGGCAGGGGCCCGCTGCCGTACCTACGGCTGCTGCCGCAGGCGTCGCACAACATCCTCGAACGACGACGGCAGGGCGGATTCCGGAGTATTCGTTGCGGGTTGGGGATCAGAGGGTGGTGCGGGAAGGTCGTCGGTAACGGTGTAGAGTTGCCCATTCTGCAGGTAGAGCCGGTGCAGTTCCTCTTTATTAAAGGGGCGCGAGCCACGCCGTCCAAAGACGGCAAGCTGGTTTCCGGATTCATCCACAGCGCGGTCGCGATCGATGCCGCGCGAGATGGCAAGAGCGGATCCCGATCCGCGATAGGTGGCGATCAGCTTGGGCGCGGGGCGGGGACTGAATCCGGCGAAATCAGGATTTTGCTCGGGTCCAAAAAGTTGCAAGACCTGCAGGCCATTGCGCCCGTCGGCAATGAAGGCAAAGAGGCTGGAGCTGACCATCCCCAGCTTCACGTCGTTGCTGTCGTTGAGCTTGCCGCCAGCATTGAAGATCTGATCGAGGCGGGGTTGGTCGGGACGTTCGATATCGATAATTGCGAGCCCTTGCTTTCCCGCCGCGACATAGGCGTAGGTGCGGGCGGTGTAGATGTTTCTGGCATCCTCGAGCGGGACGGCCGCGTTGTTGACCGGGACTGGACGGGCGGGATCGGTGATGTCCAGCACTTTGAGTCCGCCGCGATCGACTACGAAGGCATAACGGAACTGCACCGAAATGCCCACGGGCCGGTCGAGCGCGGGAGTGCCAATCTGCGCCGTCAGTTTCGGTTGCAATGGATTATCCAAATCCACCACGACCAGGCCGGCGTCGGAGAGCACGTAGGCATAGGTGCCAGCGAAGGCGATGCGACGCGCTCCATTGAGTACGCCGTCAGGATTGAAGGCGAGAGCGCGCTTCAGGAAATTATTGGTTGGATCGCCATCGAGCAGCGTACCTACGCCCGGGGTTTTCGCCTTCAGATTGGGGTCGCCGACGATGACCAGCCCTTCATACTTGTCGGCGACATAGAGGAAGCCATACATCAGGTGGGCATGCTGTTCTTCGTTTTCCGGGCGATGGGTGCGCAAGGGGTCGATGGCCAGGGTGCTCGGCGACGCCACTGCTTGGGCGTATTTCGTCTTCACGTAGAAGCGCTGCCCGAGGGGAGATACCGGAGCGGTGGTGGTGCGTTCGGAGAAGTCTTTGTTGTCGAGGTTGGCGATGTCATAAACCCGGAGTCCGCCGCTCCCGGTGGCGGCGTAGAGGTATTCGCCGCGAGCCTGCACGTCGAGCACCTTACCGGCATGTTGATGGGCCTCCGGCAGCCGGCGGCCCTGGCGCTGGAAGCGAGCGTAGTCGTCGGGATAGACGACCTTGTCGAAATCGCTGCCGATGATGGCCGGAGGTTCGTCGTGCTGCGCGACGGCGACCGCGTCGTATCCTCTATTTCCGTTCGCGACATAGACGTAGCGGCCCATGAAGTTCATAAAGCCGCCGCCGAGTAGCGTGACCTGAGCCAGCCAGGCGTTGTTGTTGTTCTCGCGCGAGACGTGACAATCGGTACAGGAGCGGGTTTCGCGGGTACGGACGGTGTGCGGCACGAAGGGACTGAAGGCCTGGGCGCTGAAACCTTCGGCGGAGACGGTCTGCTGCTGATAGTAGCTCCAGTCGCGGTCGGCGTTCTGGGAACTGACGAGCACGGCGCAAGCCGACCGGATGGGGGCGACGCGATGATTGGTCACCGTGCCGTCGATGCCCAACATATACATGTCGTCGCGCAGGATCTGAAAGTTGTAGGAAATATAGTTGCGCGTCGTCAGTCCTTCGTTATGGAGCATGGGCGTGCGCTGGTTGGCGGTCTGCTGCAAATGGCAACCGAAGCAGGTCGGCAACCATGCGGAGTGGCAGGAGTAGCAGGTCATTTTCCGATTGCTGTGAGCGAGCGACTGGTCGTCTGCCGCCACTCCCCAGGACTTACCGTCGACTTGCATGGTCTTCGCGAGCCGCGCTTTTTCGTTGTAATGGGGACGGCCCGGCCGGATGGTATCGAATACCTGAATTACCTCCCACTCCTGGCCCGGGTTCACCATTGAGCGCTGAAACAGGCGATCGTCTTTCCAGTAAAAGCGGCGCGCATCCCACGGGGTGCGGAGGACTGCGAGGTCGGTGCCGCCGGGAGGCGCCGCCGGACCCGATGTTTTGAGAGAGGCGCGTTCGCTGATGGTGCCATGACAATCGACGCAATCCACTTCGACGGCGTTGCGAGTTTCGCCATAGAGCTTGCCGTTGCCGTGATTGTCCTGGGAAAAATGACAATCTTCGCAGTGCATCCCTTTTTCGAGGTGAATATCTTTCAAATGGACGGCTTTGCGGAATTTGTCGGGGTCATCGGGCGCGATCGACTGATTTTTGTCGTCGAGGAGATTGCCTTTGCGATCATGTTTGTAAACCGCGCGGAAGATCCAACCATGGCTGTGGAAGTCGGCAAACTGGGTATTGTTGAGTTTCGCGAGGAAATCCGGACCGCCCACTTGATCGAGAAAAGCGGGGTCGGCCCAAAGTCCGCGAGGAGCAGCGCCTTCCGGGTTGCGCGCCTGCACGGCGCTTTTCTGGGACTCGCTCGGATTGTGCTGGTGCGCGGGGAACATCTTGTCCGCGTCCACCTCATTGTCCCACCAGGTGTAGCCGAAGTATGTGGCGACCATGTTGGTGCCGGGGTGCATGTGGCAGACGAGGCATTGGCTGGAGGGAATGGAGCGGGTGAACTGATGCTTGATGGGATGGCCGGTCTCGGTTTTTGGAATCGTCGGATCGGCGGTGGCGGTCTGTCCCGAGTGACCATAATCGGCATAGGGACCCGAATGTTCGGGCGAACGATCGTTGGCATAGACGACGTGACAGGCGGAGCAACCGCTGGCGCGGTAGTCTCCAGGCTGGTCGTTGGTGCCGGGAAAATAGAGCATGGGATCGAGGAGCCGGGTTTTCTGCAAGCCCAGGAAAACGGGATCGGTGCGCAGTTCGGTTCCGAAGCCGCGGTCGCTCAGTTTGTTGTCGGGACGCCCGGGGTCTTCGTCCAGCAGTGGATTTCCGACTTCCGGCTTCTTCCGGCCGCCACGCTCGAAGACGCGCAGCACGTTGCTGGGCTGGGAAATCTCCCAGCGTTCCAGAGGTTCGAGCGAAGGCAACACACCCTTGGTGCGGGTTTCCTCGGGAGTCGGCGGGGGTACCGAATCGATTCTCTGGGGAGATCCATCGGCGGCATAACTCTCGCCAAAATGCGGGTTTTTCAGCGGGAAGGCGCCGTTGTTGTAAAGGGCCGCGCCCCAGAGCATGGCACCGTGCGACATCATGCTGGTGCGCGCGCGCCGGACTTCGCTGGCATGACAGCCGGAGGAGCCACAGGTTTTCTCCGCCACCCGCAGGTCGCCGGGATTCACGAACTGGATGTACTGCAGGTCCTCCTTCAACCAACGCGTGTAGGAGCGGACGGGGTTCGCGGAGGTGCGCTCGTTTTCGGCAAACTTCGCTCGGGGATGAGCTCGCAGCTTGGCTTCGTCATAGGCAGCCGAACCGGCAGCCGAACCGGNNAGACGGTGGCGTCTCCGGTGTGACAATCGAGGCAACCGAGACGCACGGTTCCGGTCAGGTGCATGGTGGCGCTGTCGGATTTGGTATGGCAACTCACACAGCCGGACGACTTGCGGTCGGCGTCCGCTTGCGACTGCTCCAGCAATTCCGGGGGTTGGGTTTCGATTGACGGGTGGGGCGCGGACGGCGCCTGGTCCTGGCCTGCGGCAGCGACCGGAGGCGCGCCCCAGTGAAGTATCGCCATACCCACACACAGGCAGGCTGCGGGCAACAGCATTGCGCAAAGCGTTTTTTCGTGGCCGTGTTTCATGTTCGTCATCAACTCAGCGAGGACTCCCATCAGAACTGAAATTTAATCCTGGCAAAGGCCGAAATCAGACTTCGCGGATTGAATACCTGCTCAAATCCCAGGGACGGAATCAAACCCGAGGTGCCAGCCGTGATCACGATGTTTTCGCTCAAGGGGGGCCGGTATTCGAAGCCAACGCCCACATCGCCACCGATGCTGTGCGTGATCGGCGCCTGGAACAAGGCGAACTCCAGGGGCTCGGTGCGATCAAAACGCAGGTAGTTGGCATTGACGAAGGCGCGCAGTTTTGGGGTTACGGTAAAGTCCACGCCCGCGTTGTAAAGAAAAAGGCCTGGATTGACAAAGTTCGCCTGTCCTTCGAATTTGCTGGTGCGCAGATTGACCAGAAGGCTTCCCGGGGTAGTGAGGCCGATTCCAGTGCCGGTGAGGCGAATGCCCTGGCTATCCCAGAAGCTGAAAGCGCCGCCGGCAAAGTTCGTATCGTTGACGATGGTGTCGAAGCCGCGGGCGGTATCGTCCCGCTGGGCGCCGAAATGGCGATTGCCATCGCCGGACTGGTAGAGGAAAGAACCGCGGAAGCGTATCCAGTTTTTGTCGACTGAGAGTTCGAGCGCCCCCATTTGCGCATTGATATTGACGCGGCGGCCGGCGAAGGGATTGAAAGTGTCGTGGCCGAGCGCCTGATAGAGCGCGTGACTCACATTGATGGGACCAATATGTCCATTGCTCGTCCAGCCAATGTAGTAGGCATGGATGCCGTGAGTCAGGACGCCGCTATTGACCACCGCGCCGATGGGGGCCGGGCGCACCAGAAAGCCGTTATCGTCGAAGTGAACGGTGGGATCGTCGCGGTTGTAGTGGAAACTGAATTCCGTGGTGTAACCCTTGGCAAGAAAATCCTGGATGTAGATGTTGCCGATGTAAACCTGCTGGTCGCGGGCTTGAAACGTGTTCAACTCGCTGTTGGTGTTCTTCTCCAGGAGATAGAAGTAAGCGAGGTTATAGTTGATGCGGTTGGAGCGGAGGTTGCCGAAGAGGCGAATCCCGGGCTGGGCATCGGAAAACAAGAATCCGCGGAAATCACTGTTGAACTGCTGAATTCCGGCTCGAATGGAAACGAAATCGAAGTTGGGGCTGAGGTCGTGCAGCTTGGCCTCGACAAATCCCTCCTGCAGTCCGACGTGGGTGTCGAAACGGTTGGTGCCATCGCGCACATCGACGTTGACCAAGCCACGTTCGCGAGTCTGCAAGAAATTCAGGTTGAAGGCGGGAGTAAAGCGAATGCGGAAATCCGCGGGGAGGAAACTGGTATCGCCGTGAGAGAGGTCGGCGGAAAGGAAGAATGTCTGCGAGGCAAACGCTTGCTCGCCTCTGCCGAAGAAGGGGGCCTCGTTCCCGTTTTCGGCGGAGACTCCGCTGGGGACGGGCAAGCGGCGCACATCGACGCTGGTTTCGCTGGTTCCGGTAAAGTTGAAGAACCAGCGCTGGTTGAAGATGGGATAGTCGCCCTTAATCCGGTTGCGATCGAAAGGATCGTACCAGTGCGATCCGACATAGGGAAATTCGCCGTGTTTTTCATAGCGCTGCCAGTCCGGCATCTCGACGGTCCAGCGGTAGGGTTGCTGGGAAAAAGTGACGGTTGGCGGTGGCTCCTGGATCGGAGCGACCTCGGAAGGAGAGGTTGCGGGAGGCTGGGGCGCGCGCAGACCGGGATAAACGCTGGCGCTCAGGTCGGGTGGTACGGTAGCGGGCTGGCCGGGGAAATTGCGCGCTGGAATCGCCGGCAGATTTGCCGGAGCGCCGGGCATCAATTCCAAGCGGATCTCGACTTCCCGAAGTTCACCGGGGCTCAGCATCACGAGCGCGGGAGGGCTGGGGCCATACCCGGCGCCGTTTGCCGAGATCTCATACTGGCCGGCGGGAAGATCGCGGAGGCGGAATATGCCTTCAGCATCGCTGGCGGCTTGGTAGGTTTTGTTGGTCGCCCGATATCGAGCGGAGACGACGACACCATTGGCCGGGCGACCCTCCTGATCGCGGACGATTCCCACAAAGGCAGCGGATCTGGCGGAGGTGGATGGTGGCCTGCCGGGGATTCGGCGGACCTGGGCCGCCGCGGGGGCCGCAGTCGCCGCGTTCCAGCACAGGAACGCGAGCGCCAATTGACAACATCCAGACCGGAGAAGTAGATTTCTGTTCACGGCTGCGAAGTCCTCCCGCAGGGCCCACTCGGGACGTACGCAATCGGTTTAAAGCTCCCCAATTCCCAGAGTTCGGAAGTTTTACCACTTGGCGGCCAAGTTTTCAAAGGATATTAATTTTGGGGTAGTGGGTCGGTTGAGAATCCGGCGGGCATCGAGTCCGGGGCAAATCCGTGGCATCATTAGTGGCGACAGTGGCGACGCCATGTGGTTCGAGCGGACGAAACAAGAAAGGAGGCGACGCGATGGAACGTCAGCAAATCAACCGGATAAGCGGCAGAGTGGTAATCGTTCTGTCTCTGGTAGCTTTGCTTGCGGTACTTAGCGGGTACACGCAGCCACCCCAGCCGGACGAAGGCGCGGCGGCACACATTTTTCAGTTGTCCATCGTGGCATTAGCGCCGGCGATCTTGGTTTTTCTGCTAACGGCGGATTGGCGGAAGCCTTGGCGCAGCGCGCGCCCACTGGCGTTTCCAGCCGGCGCATTGGTGCTGGCGTTTGGCGCGCTGTATTACCTCGAACACTATCGGTGATCCGCTGGTGACAATTAAGCGGCGCGGCGCGCTTGGGCCTCGTCGCGCGCGCGTTTCACGTCGGTGACATCGCCCATGACGATCACAATCGTGCCGTCGCGCAAGACTTGTTCGCCCGGAGGATTCATGACAAAAGAAAGTTCTTGCCGGGCGCCGGGGTTCTTCACGGCCAGAGGCACGAGGCCATGACGGGACTTCAGATTGAGATGATCGAGCGACAGGCCGCTCCAGCCCGAGCCTTCCGGAATTTCGATCTGCTCGACGCGCAGGGTGTGCGACTGGTCTTTGAGCATCAGGTCGAGGAACTCGACGACGTGGGGCCGGAGCACCTCGCTGGCGAGTCGCAGGCCGCCGATGCGATTGGGGGAAACGGTGGAATTCGCGCCGGCTTTCAGCATACGGTCGGAGAACTTTGCCTCATCGCTGCAGCGCGCCACGATGCGGATGGACGGGTTCTTCTGCCGCACGAGGAAGGTGATGACCAGATTGTCCTTATCCGCCGAGAGCCCGGCAATCAGGCCTTTGGCGCGTCCGACTCCGGTATGATCGAGCACCGCTTCGTCGGTGGCATCGCCGATTACATAAAGCAGATCGCGTTGCGTCTCGCGAAATTTCTGCACCGGATCCTCGTGGCTCTCAATGACGACATATGGCGTTCCCACGGCTTGCAGTTCGGCGGCGACATATCGTCCGGTGTCGCCTAAGCCGCAGATGATGTAGTGTCCGGTAAGGCTGGCGATTCGTTTTTCCATCTTGCGCCTCCAGAACAGGTTACTGAGTTCTCCCTCGACCAGGAAAGCAGTTACTACGGAAAAGACGTAGACCATGATGGCCACGCCAAACAGCACTACAAAGATATTGAAGACGCGGAGGGCGGGGTTATGGCTGGTGTCCACGACCTCTGAGTAACCGACGCCGGAGAGGGTGATCACGGCCATGTACAAGGCCTGAAGAAAGGTTACGCCGGAGCCGCCCAGCAGGAGGTATCCGCTGACGCTGAGGAACGCTATGGCGAGCAGCGCCAGGAGCGCGTAAGCCAGTCTTCGACGCAGGTTCATGCGCTCTCCTGACCGAAACCGCGCCGTAGTTTACCATTATTGGCGGCGGATTAATGCGGCAAAAGTGTAAGTGGGCTGGCTTAGGGAACAAGTACCCGGCTGATGGGGCAGGGTCATGGCAGC
>PLBE01000120.1:0-3742 GCA_003134435.1 Acidobacteriaceae bacterium | reverse complement strand
GAGGCAAGAGATTGCGCACCTGCCAGTCTTTGGCACGGAGATCGTTCCACGGAAGGATAATCTGGCCCTGACTACGCCAGTCCGATAAGTTCACCACCACCACATATTTTCTGCCAGCCACCTGCCAGCACCATGAAATCAAGTTATGGCAACTCTGGTTGTCAGGCCAGCCCCGCTGTTGGCAAAGGCGCCACTCGCCATGGGGCAGGTCGGCGGAGCGCACTGCCTCGATCAGATTCTGGTAGAAGGATCGCAACGATTCATCTACCGCTTCCTCCGGACATCGCCCCAGGTGCACGCTCAATCTGATCGTGGACCCGGTAGATTGTCCTTCGTGCAAGAGTTTGGCGCCGGGCAAAGTCATCAGCGCCACTGCCGCAACCCGGTTTCGAAGCGGGGGAAACACTGCAGCCGCGCGCGGTTCATCGTGATTCTCCAGGAACCGGATCAGACGACGCTGATAATCGACGGATGCAGAAAGGTGTTCCCGGAGTGGTTCGGCATTCCCTTGTACCAGCCGGTCATAGAGGCGCTTGTCATAGCAGTAATCAAAACCCTGTTGCAGCAATTCCCATTCGAGATCCCAGTAGGCCTCGGCGACAAAGAGGAAACCAGGGTGGACTTCGCGGACTTGAGGAATCAAATTCCGCCAATACTCCGTTGCGGGAGCGGCACCTGAGCGTCCAGGCCAAGTTCGGCTGAAGATGCTGTTGATCAGGAGCATTGCCATGTCGCAGCGCAGGCCATCACACTGGGTGGCGATGGCGCGCACAGTGTCGACGGCGGCCACCCGCAGCGCAGGGTGAAATGCGTTGAGCTGTGCCGTGTCCGGCCAGGGCGCAAAGTAGGGATCGCGACCGTGCGCAATCATATTCTCTCCAGCTTCGAAGAACGCGTGGGGATTGCGTTGCCAATCGTCGCGATCGCCGCGCACGAAGTACTCCGGATGCCCGGTGATCCAGGGATGATCCGGAGCAACATGATTGGGCACGAAGTCCAGCAGCAGGCAGAGGCCCCGTGAAGCAAGCTGACGCCTGGCCTCCGCCAAACCTTGAGGACCACCCAAATGGGGGTCGACAGAATAGTCCGCGATTGAATAAGGAGATCCCGAGACGTCCTCTGGCAGGAAGTCAGCGAGTTGGCCCCGGCACTCTGCCATGATGCCCGCATTGTGTAAGGAGATGCGGCGCGCGAGTGCGCTCCGTCGCCAGACTCCCATCAGCCAGACGCCGTCAGCGCCAGTGCGCGACAACTCATCCCAGATATGTCCGGGAACATGGTCGAGAGTAATTTTGTGTCCGTAACGCGCGCTGAGACCGCAGAGCCAAGTCCATGCATTGATTTCAAGAATCCAAGGTTGATCGGGCCAGTCAGGCATCGAGTACAAATCCTTGAGGGCGAGTGAGTGACGCACGCCTAACGTGTGTCTAATTCCGCGTAGTGATTGAAATTCATAATCGCAACCTGGTCTTTGCCGGGAAGGTAGAAGCCGAACTTACCCAAGGTAAAATTCGTTCCGGGCGCGCTAAACCTGTCGAGCACCAGCCAGTTGCCCCCTTCCTTAATCTGGCTGACAATTTCATTGGGCGCCACGTGAATCCGTATTGCCTGGAAGGCTTTTTTCTGGATCTTATGTGGGATCTTTATTTCTCCCGTGGCCGCGCCGTTACGAACGGTGGATCGGTAGAGGAAATTCTCATCCATCTGGAACAGTACGTACTCGGTGGGAGCTGTGTAGTTCAAAACCCACTGCAGGCGTTTGCCTTTTTGCAAAGCGGCGGAAAAGGAGAAGGTTCCCGACGTTGGCGTAGTGCCAAAGAGCACGAATCCTCCGCCTTTGTGAACGTAAGCGTTCTGTTCCAGTTTCCAGCCCGACGGGTCGTCCCACTTGGACATTCCGTTCGGAGCCAGAGGGAGGTCGACGCCTTTGGATTGCCCGGCGACGACCTCTACCACTTTCGTCCGAGTCATATCATCAGCGGTACGAGCAGTAATTGTGTAGGTGCCCGGCGGCAAGTTCATGGTTGCCCCGTTGGTCGCCTTGGCGGGCGGATCGCCAGCCCGGTTGAGGGTCACCTGCGCATCCGGTGGAGAGAAGGTAATGCGCAACTCCCCGGTCGAGGCTTGTAACTGAAGTTCGGGTGCTGTGATAGCGGTCTCGGCCCCGGCGGTAAAGTGCTTCTGTAGCCTCCGGGGCTCGAAGCGGTCCCTGCGCAGCACAATTGCGTGGTCTCCGGGGGCGATGTTGGGAAGATTCAAGGTTCCGTCGGGGAGCACCGTTCCTTCCAGCTTATCGTCTACGAAGACCTGCGTTCCCGGGGCTCCGCCACGGATTGACAAAGTGGCAACCCGCGGAAGCGGGGTGAGGGTGAAGGAAACCGTACTCTGCTCACCCTTGCGAATCACGGTCCTGTGCTGGGCCACATTCTGAAATCCGGGCTTGGACACCGCGACCGTATATTCTCCGGGAGTAAGATTCTGAATCCGAAGCTGGCCGCCGCGGGTCAGTCCCTTTCGCGGTTTTCCGTTGACGAACACCTTGACTCCGTCTTCGCGCGTGGTAACCAGCAGATTGCCTATGTTCTTTCCAGATTCGAGGAAGGTGGTAAGGGAGGGAGCCGCGCCGACATCAATGCCCAGCTTGTATTGATCGTCGGCGAGCTTGATCAGCAACTCGTGAGCGCCGGCCGGGACGCTTGTCAACTCCAAGCCGTCCGGTGAAAGTTTGGCGGATGGCTGGTCATCAAGACGGACCTCCGCATCGGGCTCGCTGCAGTAGACATGAACACGAGAGCCAAGATTCGCGACCACTACCGCCATGACGCGGTTGGCGACGATGGGTCCAACGACGGCCGGCGGAGTCCCCACGCTGGTCGAAAACGAGAACGAGGCGCTGCCTTGGGGACCGTCGAATTTGAGTTTGTGGTCGCCTGCCGCGATGCCTTCCAGCGCCGGTTGTTCTACCGCCAGATTGATCGCCGGCAAATCGTCGAGCGTAACTCGGCCGGCGCCAGTATCGGACGAGAGTTTCACCATCGGCAACGCTGGTTGCAGCATCAAGTCAACGGAATTGGGCGAGCCAGCTTTTGCCTCGAACGAGACGTTCCCGGGTTGATATCCAACCAGATCAGCTTCGATTTGATATTTCCCCGCTGGCAGGGAGAGTTGTAGATCGGAAACGCCACGCACTTCATCGTTGACCCGAATCGTCGCGCCAGGAGGCGAAGTATGAAGATGCACGGAAAGGGGACTCGTGGACGGCGGAGGCAATGTTTTCGAGATTTTCTTGCCACGGAAGGACAACCCGACCATCATTAGTACAATCGCCAACGCCGCCGCCAGAGCGAGATTCCCACGCCCGCCGCGCATCCATGTTATGAGCTGCGACAGATTCAGGGCAGGGAATTTCGCCGGGGCGTTGCCAGGAACATTCATCCGCGGCGGCGGTGCGGGTGGAATCACGCGAGGGGCATTTCGCGGTGGCAGTGATGCAGGTTCGTGGACTGTCGGAACTGGACTCGGAGGTGGCAACTGCGGACGTGGCGGTTCTGCGAGGGGAGGTTTAGCAGGTTCCGGAATCGTAGAGCCTTCAGGTTTCCCAACTGCCTCTCTTGGAAGACCGGGGGGAGGGGCGACAGATGTATCCGACGGCTGACTGGGTGTGAGTGAAGTAGCGGTGCTGGGAGGGGGCGTTTTGCCGGGCTTGCGGAGTTGCGAGTTCGACTCGCGGAGGATGGAGATT
>PLBE01000007.1 GCA_003134435.1 Acidobacteriaceae bacterium | reverse complement strand
GGTTTTGGGTGATCGCTGAGGGCTAGCCGGATAGCGTTGTGGTTCTTGCTTGTAACAATAGTTGGAACTACATTGGCAATCGCAATCCCGTTGGAGCAGCGCCACGAGCGATCACTGCGGATCAGACGCCTACTTGACGAAGGAAAGGCGCTCGAACCCGCAAGCACAAAGAACCGCTTAGACGTTCGCTCTATTGTGGGCCGAGATGTGAGGAGCTTTCCCGATTTTCGTGCACAAACTGCTGACCTGCGAATCGCTTTGGATGAGAATGACGTACTGGCAATAAAACGAAACGAACTCCTCAACCAACTGACGTATGAGTTCAGCGATAATCCCGACGCGCTATCAATGCTAGAACTATTCAAGCAAATCACTGCGGAGGATTCCAAGGCAAGTTCCGTCTTCCGCGCTGAGATCGCCTGCTCCGATACCTTAGAGAGATCGGACGAAACTCAACAGAAAAAATTCGTGCTGCTTTGCGAAGCTCCCGCCCTACACCAGATTGAGCTCTCCGCATCGACGATGGATAACCTGCTTAAACAAGCCCAACAGAGGGGAGCAAAACTGCCCCCAGATATCCTGGCGGCTTTCAGGTAGCGAATCTCCGGCTTGCTAGAAATTGACCCGAGGAATCCGCCAATTAGACTCGCGCGAAATACCTTTATCCCACACTTTCGGTTGTGGGAAGGACCTTAGCGGGTCCGGCATCAACTCTGCCCCGGACCACTGGACTGCCAGTGCCTTTGGCACGCGGCCAGTCGGGGCTGCGATTCGCGTCACAATCGGGAGCAAAAGGACTGACCTCACAGTTCTGCCAAGAACCTCATGAGGCCCGGATTATCGCGCCACCGTTTCTTGCCGCGGCGCGAACTCAATTTGTCTAGCTGAGTTCGAAACCGCTCTGGAGTCAAAGACAGATAGCGATCCGTTGACCCGAGGCCAACTTGTCCTATGTAAGCCGAAAGTGCGGGAATCATCCGGTTCAGGTCAGCGCCACGCTTGATCCATGCGGTTAGCCGATGAACCGCAAATGTATGTCTCAGATCATGCAGCCGAGGCTGATAGCGTGCGCCATCATCGCGAGCAATACCAGCCATTGTACGAAGCCTCTGAAAGGTCTGACACGCGGCACGTTCTTTGACAGGATTTCCTTGTTTAGTGAGGAAGAAATGCGGAGCGTTCATCTCGCCCTTTCGGTGATTCGTGGTGTGATACCTCCGTAGTACCTTGTACAGGTCTGGACCAATCGGAATCTCCCTCAAACGATTGAACCGGTTGCTGCGAATGATAATTGTTCTCCGTTTGAAATCCACGTCCTCACGTAGGAGCCCGCGAGCCTCACCGACCAAGGCTCCCGTCCCATAAAGGAACAGCAAGAACGCGCGAAGAGTGCGTGCGTCGATTTTGCAGGCGCTCTTCTCCTGAGAGGATCGAACTGTGGACAAGAGAAGACGAATCTCAGTCCGAGAGTAGATGTGAGGAACAAACGTCGTCGCAACAGGCGGGCGTTGAGGAGGCATCGGCACCGCGGACATTGCGTTGCGTGCCACCCAGAAAAGAAAAAAGCTCCGCAGCAGGTTGTATTTGTTGCGCCATGTGATGGTTGAGGTTCGCGGCCCTTCGAGAAATGACGCAACCTGACGTTCACTTATGCTATTCAGGGTCACATCACCCGCATGTCGGCAGAAAGACGCAAGGCTCTGAATGCCCTTTGCGTAACCCGTTCCGCCAGAGCGCTTTCCCTCTACATAAGTCTGAACTCCCTCAAGCAGTTTCATCGCACACCAGCCAAGCTGAAGGCAGCGACCTTGCGCAACGAGCGAGTGTCATACCTCGCATAAATACCGATTGACTTGATGTTGCGATGACCAAGAAAATCGGCAATCTCCTGAAGAGAGGCCCCTTTCCGGAGTAGACGGGTTGCGCAGGCGTGTCGAAGAGAGTGCGGACCGACGTGTTCTAAATCAATGTCTAACTGTCTCATTCTCTTGCCAACGATCTGCCACATCGGCCCAGGGCCGATCGGTCCGTGCGGTCGATATGTGGACACGAAGACCTGACGGCTCGAACAATGCGGTCGTCCCTTCTGGAGATACTGGATGATGGCCTCTCCAACTTCGAATTGGATTGGATACTGCTGGATTCCGCCTCGCTTAGCACGTCGCACGCTGAATGTCTCACCGCGCCAGTCGAAATCGTTCAATCGAAGTCCTGCAACCTCGCTGCTGCGCAGCCCGTAAATCGCTAATAGCAAGAGGATGGCTTTGGCGCGAAGCTCATTGGGAGACGCTCCGCTCGCAGACTCAATGAGTGTTCGGACTTCGGCCCACGTTGGCCCTTTGGACCGATCTTCATATTTGGGAATTCTCGGACTCCGAATGCCCAACGGAATACCGGGAACGCACCAACCTCGGATTTCCGCATAACCAAAGAAGGATCGGAGCGCCTGGCATTGGGCGGCAAGACTGCGGGGAGACCAGCCTTCCTCGCGCTTACTTGCCATGAATTCGTCAATGTGGTGCAAAGAGACGAATCCAAGGCTATCGTGCCGTTTGCCGAACCATTTGAGAAATCCAATCGCTCTGGAACTGTAGCCGAGTACTGTGGCTGGAGCGAGCCCACGAGTGGAACGCATCGCATCGATAAACTCCGTTATCAACTGTTGGAAAGGGTGGGGCGCTGGAACCGCTAGTTGGCCGTGAAAGCGCAACCACCTTTGGGCAATGCGAACGAATGTGATCGGCGACCCTTTTAGTCTCAACTTCCTTCGAAGCGGCCCCTCATAAGCTGCCCACAGCTCGCCTGCGGTATCGATCTCCTGCTGTCCCACGCTACGTAGCGAGGTCATGCTCATTACGCGTACTATATGAACCAAATACGCTGCGGTTGTGCGTATCACTGCTCGTTCAAATCCCCGCTGCATGAGATGTGCAAGATATTGCTCCCGCTCCTTCAGCAAGGGAGCCGCTTCATGGCGAAGTCGGACACTCCGCCAGGGTGATATCGTTTCGATCACGTGATCCGTCCACCTTTCTTATAGATACCGCAATACCGGGGGTAGTTGCGGAAGACCATCCTACCGAACGTGTTGGCCGCCACGTCCAAGCTCACGCGTGTACGCCTTGTATCAAGGACAGTGCGGTGCCCCGGCTCGCAAGCTACGAGCCGTATCGGGGCAACAAATTCCTCCGAGCT
>PLBE01000098.1 GCA_003134435.1 Acidobacteriaceae bacterium | reverse complement strand
GGGGTGGTGGGAGCGCCGCCAGGCGTCGGAGCACAGAGAGCGGTTCGAAGCGTGGAGATACCGCTGCAGGGCGCAGTCGGTGCCGCGCCCGCAGGAGGGCAAGGTAAGATCGTCCGCAGTACTGGCCTGCCGCTGCCGGGGTTGGTGGCAGCGCCGCAGATCGTTGGCAGTCGCGGGGAATTGCCGCCGTTGCCGAGCACTTTGGTCCCAGTGAGTCCTGCTCCTGTCTCCGTTCAGGCCTCCTTGGGAAAATCGCCGCAACTCCCAGACTCTGCCGCGAAAAAAGCAAGCGCGGTCCCGGGCTCGATGTTGCTGCCGATGCCGGAAGCGGCGGGAACGCCGGCGGGGAAGGCCGTCTCCGGGCAGCGTTCTCCTGTGGTTACCTATCGGGATGGACAACTCACGATTGACGCCGAGAACGTGACCATGGCTGAAGTGCTGCGGTTAGTTGCGGAAAGGACCGGCGCTAAGATTGATGTGCCGCCTGGGAGTGGGTTGGAGCGCATTTTCGAACACAATGGGCCAGGGCAGGCGGATGATGTCCTGTCGCGACTGCTGAATGGCTCGTCCTATGATTTCATCATTGTCGGTTCACCACAGCGCCCACACGATCCTGCGCAGGTTTTGCTGTCGCTCCACACACCGGCGAGCGGATCGCCTGTGCCGACGGCCGTAGCCCAGGCTGAGGTGCAGCCGAAGATTCCGGGGTCCTCTGTGCTTTGGACACAGCCGGAGCCGGCTGCGCCCGCAGCGGCCATCCCTGCGGAGCTCGACAGCAGAAACATGGAGCCTCCGAAGGAGCAGTTATCCCCAGAAGAGCTTGGGAAGCGGATGAGAGAGCGAGCGCAACAACTACGAGAGCAACTGCAGCCGCAACAATGATGTCAGCCGACCGGCGACGGTGATCGTAACCGGAACCGGAACCACTCTTGCCCTCGACGAAAAGCACCGCATCGATTCACCTTTCTAATTCCAATTCCAACAATATCTGAGCAGGTTTGGGGATAGGTCCTTCGGATCGTTCTCCCTCCACGGGCGTGTTCGCTGGCCGCGTTGAACTACGCCGTTAGTAGTAGCTTGAAAGTTGAAATTCGAGACTAGGCCACGTGGGTACTTGTAAAGAAAGCTCAAAAGGTTGAGAGTTTCGCCAGCGCCCGTAGCTGATCCTCCCCCAGCACAAGGCGCCACAAGCAACAAGGAGGATCCAAAGAAATGAAAAAGCTCGGACTTTCGCTGCTAATTTTGGCAATCGCCCTGATGTTGGGGGGAACTGCCTTCGCGCAAGGTGACAATAGCGTTTATTTCACCACGTACTATGCCAACAATACCGCCGCGGCGCCAGATGCCACTGTGCGTTTCATCAACGATGGCGACACGAACGGCAACCTGTGGGCCGCCATTTACGTGTTCGATGACAGCCAGGAACTGACGGAATGCTGCGCCTGCGTCATCACTCCAGACGGGCTGCTTTCGGAATCCGTGAAGACGGAACTGACTGCGAATCCGTTGACGGGCCGGGTACCAACCCGCGGCGTTATCAAGGTCATCTCGTCGTCTTCGAATGACCCGACGGCTACAGTTCCGGCGGCTGGACTGCGCGGCTGGGCGACTCACATTCAGAGCGCGGCCAACAAGACTCCGTATGGGCCCGCACCTTACACCCAGACGGAAACCGCATTTGCCGATTCGAACCTGTCCTCTGGTGAGCAAGCGTTGTTGCAGAACCTGTGCTACTACGATGCTCTGCTCAGCGGCTCACCCTGCTCCTGCACACCGGAAGATCACGACTTTTAATCTTCTTGCGTGAAGGGCGGCAAGGCAACAGTTCGAGCAGCTTCGATCTTCGATCAGGGAGCTGTTCCACTGGCTTAAACAGAAACTCCCGGACGCCGGGGCGTACTCCCGGCGTCTGGGCCCTCCCCCAGAAGTTCCCCGCCATCCCCAATCCTAAGAGAACCGCCAAGGCGGCAAGTCAGGTCGTCCAAATCGGCCGAGCCCGCGAAGACTGTTGTGTATCCGTAGAAGTAACCCATAGGTATTAGCTTCGATACGTTAGTGGTTTCGGCTAGACTAGGTGGAGTCTTGTAAAGGGCTGTCAAAGAGTTAGAGTTCCTCCAGCGCCGGTAGCTGATCCTCCCCCAGCAAAGGCGCCAAAAACCAAGGAGGATCCAAACCAATGAAGAAGCTCGGAATTTCGCTGCTGCTTTTGGCGTTCGCCCTAATGCTGGGGGGAAATGCCTTCGCGCAAGGTGACAAGAGCGTTTATTTCACCACCTATTACGCCAACAACGTGGCCGCCGCGCCAGATGCGACGGTACGCTTCATCAACGATGGCGACACCGGCGGAAACCTGTGGGCGGCCTTCTACGTGTTCGACGACAGCCAGGAACTGACCCAGTGCTGCGCTTGCGTCATCACGCCAGACGGTGTGCTCTCGGAATCCGTGAAGACGGAACTCACCATCAATCCGATTACTGGCAAAGTCCCGACCCGTGGCGTTATCAAGGTGATTTCGTCTTCGAGCTGGGACCCGACTGCTCCCGTTCCCGCAGCTGGATTGCGCGGTTTTGCGACCCACATCCAGAGCGCGGCCAACAAGACTCCGTATGGGCCGGCACCTTATTCCCAGACGGAAACCGCGTTTGCCGACTCGAACCTGTCGGCTGGCGAACAGGCACTGTTGGGCAACCTGTGCTATTACGACTCGTTGCTGAGCGGACTGCCCTGCGCCTGCACGCTGGAAGATCACGACTTTTAATCTTCTGACGTGAAGGGCTATAAGGCAAAGGTTCGGAGAGCTTCGACGAGGAGCCGTCCGGGCTGAGCCCGAGTAGAAGCATCTCGGACGCCGGGGTTTACGCCCGGCGTCCGGGCCCTCCCCCACCCCTCTTAATCCTCACATTACATGATATTTAGCCCTCAATTGAGCTCCAAACAACAGTCTTGCGAACATCCTAAATTCCCAGCCATGCGTCGATGTTCGTGGTCTATAGAACTAATCCAAAAGAATTAGCACTTAGAATTAGCAATTCGGACTAATCCACGTGGGGTCTTGTTTAGAAATCACGACAGGTTAGAGTTCCTCCAGCGCCGGTAGCTGATCCTCCCCCAGCAAAGGCGCCAAAAACCAAGGAGGATCCAAACCAATGAAGAAGCTCGGAATTTCGCTGCTGCTTTTGGCGTTCGCCCTGATGCTGGGGGGAAATGCCTTCGCGCAAGGTGACAACAGCGTTTATTTCACCACCTATTACGCCAACAACGTGGCCGCCGCTCCAGACGCGACGGTACGCTTCATCAACGNNCGGAACTCACCATCAATCCGATCACCGGCAAAGTGCCGACCCGTGGCGTCATCAAGGTTATCTCGTCTTCGAGCAATGACCCGACGGCTCCCGTTCCGGCAGCTGGTCTGCGCGGCTGGGCGACCCACATCCAGAGCGCGGCCAACAAGACTCCGTATGGGCCGGCACCTTATTCCCAGACGGAAACCGCGTTTGCCGACTCGAACCTGTCGGCTGGCGAACAGGCACTGTTGGGCAACCTGTGCTACTATGACTCGTTGCTGAGCGGATTGCCCTGCGCCTGCACGCTGGAAGATCACGACTTTTAATCTTCTGACGTGAAGGGCCATAAGGCAAGGTTCGGAGAGCTTCGACGAGGAGCCGTTCGGACCGAGCCAAGTAGAGACATCCCGGACGCAGGGGTCTTACGCTCGGCGTCCGGGCCCTCCCCTCTTGATTCTCCAAATCCCGATTCTTGAAGAGAGGAAATTTCCACAATGCTGACCAAATGTTCTCTGATTGCGCTTGGGTTAGGCATGGCCCTGAGCGCTTTTTCCATGCCAGCCCTAGGCCAGAGTCAGTCTGGCGTGGTCGCCGAAATTGCCGGTCGCAAAGTTACGGCCGATGAGCTGGAGGATAAGGAAGCAGGCAAGCTGCTGCAAGCGAAATACAAATACTACTTGGCGGAGCGGGATGCTCTCGATCAATATATCGACGATCAACTATTGGAGATGCAGGCAAAGAAAGAAGGCGTGACGCTGGATGAGCTATTCAAGCGCCATGTGGCCGTCCATGTCCCGGAACCGACCGAGGACCAGCTTCGCTTTTACTACGAAGGTGTACAAACCGACGAGACTTACGAGTCGGCACGACCCAATATCATCGAAACGGTAAAACAGCTGCGCACGAAAAAAGCACGGGACGCGTATATCGCAGATCTTCGAGGGCAGTATGGAGTGGTGGTTGAGTTGAACCAGCCCAGCGCCCATGTCGAGGTTGCCAACGCTCCGCGGCTGGGCCCGGAGAACGCACCGGTGCAGATTATCGAATTCGCGGATTATGAGTGCCCCTACTGCCAAAAGGTGAACGAGGATCTGGCGCGGCTGCGGGATCAGTTCGGCAGTCAGGTCTCCGTGGTTTACAAGGACTTTCCGCTTCCCATGCACCCGCTGGCTGCCAAAGCGTCGGAAGCAGCGCACTGTGCGGGCGCACAAGGGAAATTCTGGGAGTATCATGATTCGCTTTTTCAAACCAAGCGATTACAAACGTCCGATCTGAAACAGCAGGCGACCGCATTGAAACTCGATCTCGCCAAGTTCGATCAATGTCTGGAAAGCGGAGAACAGGTTGCTTCCGTGAAGAAAGACGCCAATGAAGGCAAGAGGCTGGGATTGCAAGGTACGCCAAGCTTCTTCATCAATGGCCATTTCATGAGCGGGGCGATCGGATACATGAAATTGCGCGACACGGTGCTGCAAGAACTGGGTGCTGTGACTACCGCCAAGAAGCAAAGCGCTGTGCTCGCGCCAAACGATGTTGAAAAGAAGTAGAATCGGCGGCCCTCCCCGCCTTCCCCGCAGACCTGGTCTGGAATGGTTTTTAAGCCAGGTCGCGGGCTTTTTTTAGAAGCGAATGCAAGAGAAGTGTGACGCGCTGAAGGATCGTTCGCTGCGATCACCTTTGCTAGTGGGCCACTGGAGCAGGTTTCGTTTTAAAGGCTGCGATGCTGGTGCAGAAATTACCCCCAGCTTTCGATCCGGTCAGAGTCGGCTGATAGGTTCCGGGCGCCGCGTTCAGTTGGTAAACATAGGTCGGCTTGAACGTCCAGGCTACTGGAGTTACACCGGTGGGCCGGGGATTGATCGAAGAATAGGCGGCAATGACGAAATCTGTTGCCGTTGTCTTAATGCTCGGCCCTACCTCCAATCCCGAACTGGTGACCTTGCCATCGCTTATCTGGGCGCCGCTTCCGTCGAGCGCAGCCGGCAATGCGAGGTTAGAAACTTCCAGAAAGGAATTAATGCTGGCCCTGACGTGACCCGAAAGATGGAATTTAAGCTCGGTTACGCCTGGGTTGCAGCGCTCACAGTACCAGATGTCGATAGGCGCCTTCGCGCAAGACGAAACTGCCCCTGAAACTTGTTTGTAGGTATTCCCTCCAGCAGGAGCATTGTCGGTGACGCTTAATACCTTGACGTCAGGGGTAAGAAGCTCGGGCATGGCGATGAGAACGCTGCCCTCCGCTGTGGGATCAGGTAGATCCATATCTGAAACCACACCAGCTCCGCTGCTGACAGCCGCAAACTGTTGAACTACGGTTTGAGCCGATAACTGAAGGCCTCCCGACAACACCAGTAGAAGCAGAATTGCTCCCTTCATATCCTGTCCCCTCCCATGGTTAGGCAACCGGTTTACCGTCCCCGAAGTATTTGAGCTCGAACGGCCGTTATAAAGACAAAGCGCCTGAGGTCGACGCCAGCTGGCGACCGGCGCCGATCGCAAAATCGCGACCGCTGCTACTTGTCTTCCGGCTGAGTTTTAATCTGGGTTCGATCAGCCGCCATGATGAAGGGCCCGGTAGATGTCGTTGTAATCTTGCCGGTCACGCATACGCGCTTGTCCTTGTAGGCAGAGACCACTTCATCGGGACCGCCGGGTTGTTCCCCCCCGAAGGTAACGAAATAAAAAACCGTATTCGGCTCGGGCTGATCGAGGTGGAAGGTCACCGGCTTGCCGTGGCCCGCAATTCCATACTTGCCAACCTTGTTGTCGACAACCTTTCCGCAAACGGTTGCCATCTCGCCGACATGGTTCTTTGCATCCGCAGGGGCTACCTTGGGCGGAGTCTTCTCCTGGGCTAAGGCGAGTACTGAGAAGCCCATCAAGCAAATTACAACAATCAAATTTTTCATAGTGTTTCCCATCTCTTTCAGTCCGGTGGTCCGGCAGCTTTCAGTCTGGTCGTCCAGTTGGTGTGGCTTAAGATCGAAAAGCGAAGTATGCAGCGGATCGGCCCTTGGGCTGATCGTTCCAGACAACATCTAAACTCAGATGCGGAAAAGCGTCAATTCCACTTCTGGTTACGATGGTCACGATTGGAAGAGAGGGCGCGGCGTGGCTTGGACTAATCCTTTGGGCTAATCTATTCGGCTAGTCCACTTGGAGGATTGAAGGGCGAGTCTCTAGGAAGTATCCCTTAAAAGCGCGAGTTTTGTTTAGTAGGACGTAGGTNNTTCACTCGAGTAGGCCAGTTCTCCCCCGTGGCCGCTAGTCGTCACTTTCTAGACTGCTCTCAATAGGGCGGTTTTTTCGGTCCAAGGGGATTCAACGATTTCATCGTCGCGCTCCTTAGGCCACATAGCTCACTCCCCCAAACTTAGATAGCAGGAGGTGGTTGTGAGGCTTGGTCGCGTTCTATTCGGTGAGCTTACCGTCTGTTTGATCCTCGCTGCCCTGGCGTTGGCGCAGGGGAACGGACAGGATTTGGCCCCAGTTGATACCTCGATTGCGAACGTGCCTCGGCTGATTCAGATGCGGGGAGCGGTGCGTGACACGGGCGGCAAGCCACTCGGCGGGAGCCTTGGGATCACGTTCACGCTGTACAAGGATCAGTTCAGCCAAGAGCCAGTCTGGCAAGAAACCCAGAACCTGCAATTGGACTCTGCGGGCCGCTACAGCGTGTTGCTCGGAGCGACCAACGACGGAGGGCTGCCGCTGGAGATTTTCTCGGCGGGCGAAGCGCGCTGGCTGGGCATCCGGCCCGATGGACAGGCGGAGCAACCTCGGATTCTGTTGTTGAGCGTTGCATATGCGCTGAAAGCCGCAGATGCTGAAATGTTGGGGGGCAAACCGGCATCGGCGTATGTGCTGGCGGGCAGTCAACATTCGGCGGCTCAGGCTTTTTCGGGCACGCTGGCGGGCGGTGCGAATTCGCCGTCCGGCCCGCAAATCCTAAATTGGAGTCCGGGAGCGGCCCCGTTGCTGACTCCGCCTCCATCCTGTGCATCCCTGACCAGCGATGGCACTGCGACCGCCAACCAGGTCGCCAAATTCACTACCGCCTGCAACCTGGAAAATTCGGCCATCTTCGAATCGGGTGGCAACGTCGGAATCGGCAATACCAGCCCCGCCGGCATGCTGGACGTATCGGGGACGGCGTTGGTCAGGGGTTCACTGAACGCTCTGGGTGGTATCGTTGTTGCCCCGACGGGCACAGCCACAACGGCGCAGGGCTTTGTTTCAAACCCGTTGGACATCGAGGCTTCGCTGTATAACACGACCCTGGGGAGAGCGGCGAACTATATATGGCAATGGCAGGCGGAGCCAGTGGGTAATAATTCGGCGAGCACCAGTTCAACGCTCAACCTGCTGTATGGCGTGGCGGGATCGATCAGCGAGACGGGGCTGTCCGTCAACAACAAGGGAATTCTCAGTTTTGCGGCGGGGCAGACTTTCCCCGGCGCCGGAACAGGAACGGTTACTAGCGTAGGAACGGGCGCAGGGTTGACGGGTGGGCCGATCACGGGGAGTGGCACGATCAGCATTCCTGCCGCCGGGGTCACGAACAGCATGCTGGCGAATCCCTCGATCACGGTCACGGCCGGATCGGGCTTGTCGGGCGGCGGTACGGTGGCTTTGGGAGGCACGGTGACGATTACGAATTCGTCTCCAGGGCTGGGAGGAACGGTCACAAGCGTAGGGAGCGGGGCGGGTTTGACGGGTGGACCGATCACTTCGAGCGGAACCCTTAGCCTGAATACCAGTTTCACCGATGCGCGTTATTTACAGCTTAGCGGAGGCACTCTGACGGGAGCACTGAGCGGAACTGCGGCCAACTTCAATAGTGGCACTTTCAGCGGCACGCTTTCCGCAGCGGGTGCATTGTTGCCCAAGACCGGCAGTGCAACGGCGGCACAAGGCTTCAACTCGAATCCGCTGGATCTGCAAGCGTCCGCGTTCAATAGCGCGAACTCAGCCGCAGTGGCTCAGGATTTCCGCTGGCAGGCGGAGCCGACGGGAAATGACTCGTCCAACCCGTCAGGTTCGCTGAACCTGCTGTTTGGTTCGGGAGGAAATTCGCCGGCGGAGACGGGGCTTTCGATCGCGAGCAATGGGTTGATCAACTTTGCTTCGGGGCAGACCTTCCCAGGCGCGGGCGGCGGGACGGTCACTAGTGTGGCTACGGGAGCGGGTCTCACGGGAGGTCCCATCACGAAGACGGGCACGATCAGTATTCCAGCGGCGGGAGTGACCAACAGCATGTTGGCCAACCCTTCGATTACGGTCACGGCCGGATCAGGCTTGTCGGGCGGCGGTACGGTGGCGTTGGGCGGCACGGTGACGATTACAAACTCGTCTCCGGGCTTGGGAGGAACGGTTACGAGCGTTGGGACGGGATCAGGAATTCTCGGTGGACCGATTACATCGAGCGGGACCCTTACTCTGGACACGAGTTTTACGGATGCCCGTTATCTACAACTCGCAGGAGGCACGCTGACGGGAGCTCTGAAAGGGACCGGGGCGACTTTTACGGGCGCGCTCGGTGCGTCGAACGGCACGTTTAGCGGCACGTTGACGGCGCAAGGTGCGGTTCTGCCCAAGACGGGCACGGCGACGGCGACACAAGGCTTCATCTCAAACCCACTGGATCTGCAGGCATCCTCGTTTAGCAGCACGAGTTCATCGGCGGTCACGCAAGACTTCCGTTGGCAGACGGAACCGACTGGCAATGATTCCGCCAGCCCTTCAGGCTCATTGAACTTGCTGTTTGGCTCGGGTGGAAACGCGCCCACGGAGACGGGATTCTCGATTGCGAGCAACGGGCTGTTGACATTCGCGCCGGGACAGACCTTTCCCGGTGGCAGCGGGGGAGGAACCGTCACCAGCGTGGGGACTGGAGCTGGGCTGACGGGTGGTCCGATCACTTCAAGCGGCACCATCAGCATTCCCTCAGGTGGAGTGCTTAACAGCATGCTGGCGAATTCGACGATCACGGTGCAGGCCGGCTCGGGTTTGTCGGGCGGGGGAACGGTGGCATTAGGCGGGACGGTGACGCTTACGAATACGGCTTCGGGAGGCACGGTTACGAGCGTATCCACGGGCGCGGGACTGACGGGTGGACCGATTACGACAACTGGGACGATCAGTATTCCCACTGGGGGAGTGCTCAACAGCATGCTGGCGAATCCTTCGATCACAGTTCAGGCTGGACCGGGCTTGTCGGGTGGCGGCAGCGTCGCTTTGGGCGGCACGGTTACGCTGGCCAGTAATTTGTCGGGCACGACGGATGGCATCGCCTATTTCTCAAGCCCCTCGAATGTAGTCTCGACTCCGGCTCCGACTAACGGGCAAATCCTGATCGGTTCGACAGGCAACGCTCCGGTGCTCGGAACACTCACGGCGGGCCCGAACGTCACGATTACGAACGGGCCAGGGTCGGTGACAATTTCGGCGGCGGGCGGCGGCGGTTCCACGACTTTGCCGTTCTTTGTTACCGGTGGCGAGCGCACAGGTGGCACACAAGCTGTGACTGCAAATGTCAACAAGCTTTGGGGCTTCCTTTTGCCGTATAACGTTACCACTACGCAGATCACCTACGATGTGACGACGGCGGACAACACTGCGAATAACTACGACATCGGCATTTTCAACAACTCGGGGAATATCGTGGTCGATTTGGGACCAACTCCGGGAACCACGTTGGCAGCGGCGAAGGGCTTTCAAACTCTGTCGTGGGTGCAAGGAGCTACTGCTTTGCCGGCGGGCCGATACTATCTCGCGATTACGACGAATTGCTCGAAAACTTGTGCGGTGTTCGCGGCTGGCACTACTTATGTCAGCTATGCGGTCAGCGCGCCGGCCGGGGCATCCCAGGGCGGAGCTTTGCCCGCTTCGTTGACACCACCGGGAGACGCCTGGAACGCGGGAAACCAACCGACCGTCGTCATCCACTGATTGCGATCCAGTGAGTGTAATTCCTACAGATTGCAACTCGCGGATCGGGCATGTTCCAACAAAACGGTGCTAGACTGTCCGCTTGCAGGGAGTATCGGTATGTCCTCGTATGCTCGCCGTCTCTTCTGGACGGTCGCACTTGTGAGCTCGCTTTATTGCGTCGCCTCAGCATCCAACGCCGCGACCTATCTCTATCTGAATAGTCAACCCGGCGATTATGTTGGAGGCGGAGTGACCCAGACTCTGACTCCCGCCGAAGGCACGTTCACGGTCTCGAGCGCCTCCAGCACCGTCAGCATTTCTTTCAACACGCCGGACTACAGCCAATTCTGGGAGTTGGAGTTTGGTACACCTCAATCCATGAAATTCGGTAAAGGCCAGTATGTCGGCGCGCAACGGACGGCTTTCCGTTCGCCGATGCTGCCGGGAGTCGATGTGGGAGGAGACGGACGAGGTTGTGACACGGACACCGGCCAATTTCTGGTATCCGACTTCGCGCTGGCGCAGGACGGTTCGGTGGCTCGCCTGGCGATTGATTTTGAGCAGCATTGCGAGGGAGCGCCTCCGGCTTTGTATGGCTCGTTCCGCTACAACTCGAAGGTAAGTCAAGTGCCGCGGTTGGGCATTGGCGGGGCGCACACGCTGAAAGGGAACACGGGAACCAGCGACGGTCTGACGGAAATCGCCTTGTCAATTCCGAGCGAGAATGCGGTGTCCGTGCAGTACGCGACAGAAGATGGTACGGGCGTGCAGGGTGTCGATTACGTGGCCGCGGCCGGGACGGTGACGTTTCCCGCCGGAACGACGTCTGAATACGTCGTCGTTCCCATCCTGGGAGACCGGTTGCCGAGGGGCAACAAGACATTCAAGATCAAGCTCAATACGCCAACCGGGGCAGGGCTGGGTCCCGCGCTGGCGACGGTTTTGATTCGCGACCCCAATACCAACCAGACGGTGCTAGCGATGAGCAGCCAGCCGGACGATTATATCGGGCAGGGGCTGCAGTACCTGATCACGCAGTCAGACGCGATTTTCACGCCCAGCACTTCGGCGAACGTGGTGACGATATCGGAGAACAACGGCGATTACTGGGATACGGATTTTGCTGGCCCGACCAGCGCGCGCTTGACGCCGGGCGAATATCTAAACGCGCAACGTTGGCCCTTCCAACCGGCGGGCGTTCCAGGGTTGAGCGTCGATGGAGACTCTCGCGGTTGCAATACTTTAACCGGCAACTTCCAAGTGCTCAAGGCAGTTTATCGCAAGGGCACGGGCGCGTTGCAGTCGTTTGCCGCCGACTTCGAGCAGCATTGCGAAGGACAACCGCCGGCGTTGTTCGGATGGGTGCGGGTGAATTCTCTGCTGCAGCAGATATCGGTAAGCGACGCCTTCATTGAGGGAACGTCGGCGGTATTTACCGTAACCCTTAATCCAGCACTGAGCACTGCAGTTGCGGTAACATTTTCGACGGCGGATGGAACCGCGGTTGCGGGCACGGATTACGTGGCCACGTCCCAAACCCTGGGCTTTTCTCCCGGCGTATTGGAGCAAACTGTGACGGTGCCGTTGCTGGATTCCGGAAACAGTCCGAAGAAGATCTTCTACGGGCAACTGTCGCAGTCAAGTGGTGCGGCGGTGTGGGTTAGGCAAGGATCAGCGGCGTTCTGACGGGCTTGCTGCAGTCAAGGCGCGTCCATTCAGTTTTCAGTCCGGCTCGCTGCGCCTACTTCTTTACGATCCCAATTCCCAGCTCTCGCAACTGCGTTTCCGCTACTGGTGTGGGCGATTCCATCATCAAGTCTTTTGCGGCAGCGGTCTTGGGGAAGGGAATGACTTCGCGCAAGCTGTCCGCTCCGGCTAAGATCATGACGATGCGATCGAGTCCCAGCGCGATTCCGCCGTGCGGAGGGGTGCCGTACTCCAACGCCTCCAGGAAGAAGCCGAAGCGCGCACGAGCTTCTTCTTCCGTCATGCCCAGGGCGTGGAAGATTCGGCTTTGCACGTCCTGGCGGTGAATACGGATGGAGCCCGAGCCGAGCTCCGTGCCGTTCAGCACTATGTCGTAGGCGAGAGCGCGCACCATGGCCGGATCGCTTTCCAGTTTGTCCATGTCTTCATCGTGCGGCGAGGTGAAGGGATGGTGGGCGGCGTTCCAGCGTTTCTCGCCCTCGTCCCACTCGAACATGGGGAAGTTTGTCACCCACAAGAANNTGCTTGCTGGCGGGATGCGCAGCGGTCGCCGCCTGCGCGGAACCCACGATCAGCACCAGCAGATCATCGGCTGCGGCGCCCGCCTTGTCTCGTACCTTCTTGCCCGCCTCCGGGAACTTTGTCTCGATTCGTTTGAAATCTTCGAAGACGCGCGCTCCACCCTTGGAAACGAAGAGCGGCTTGATGTCGTCGCGCTCCTTGCGTGAAAGTTCGCCAACGTGCGGGACGCGGATGGCTACCACCGGGAGATCCCGGTTGATCGCCAGCGACTCCAGATCGGCGGGGGCAAAACAATCGGCCACATCGGTAAAGGCAGGCAGGCGCAGATCGGGTTTGTCGATGCCGTATTGGCGGATGGCATCGTCGAAATCCATGCGCGCGAAAGGCGTCTTGATATCGTGCCCGGCGGCTTTGAAGGCCGCAGTCAGAAAGCCCTCCACCACTTCCCAAACTCGCTCCGGCTGCGGGTAAGACATTTCCAGATCGATCTGGGTGAATTCGGGCTGGCGGTCGGCGCGCAGATCTTCGTCACGGAAGCAGCGCACGATCTGGAAATACTTGTCGAAGCCGGAGATCATCAATATCTGCTTGAAGAGTTGCGGCGATTGCGGCAGCGCATAGAACGAGCCGGGCTGTACGCGGCTGGGAACGAGATAATCGCGCGCGCCTTCGGGAGTGGAACGGGTCATGAACGGGGTTTCGATTTCGAAAAAGCCCTGCGACGCCAGGCTCTCGCGAATGGCGAGCGCTACTTTGTGCCGGAGTTCGATGTTGAACTGCATGGCGTCGCGGCGCAGGTCGATATAGCGATACTTCAGGCGCATTTCTTCATTGGCGAGCACGGTGTCCGAAGGCAGAAAGGGCAGCGGCTTCGAAACGTTCAGAATGCGCAACTCTTCGACAACCAGTTCGACTTCGCCGGTGGGAATGTTGGGATTAATCGTGTCGGAATCGCGGCGCTTCACCGTGCCGATGGCGGCGATCACGAACTCGTTGCGCAAGGCTTCCGCTTTCTGGTGCACGCTGGCATTCAGTTCGTGATTGAAGACCACTTGGGTCACGCCGGTGCGGTCGCGCAGATCCACAAAGATGATCTGGCCCAGGTCGCGGCGGCGGTTGCACCATCCCATGAGCACGACTTTCTTGCCCGCNNTTCGCCTTGGGTTGCTGAAAGTACGCTTGTGAGCTGAACTGAAGATTATAAATGGAATGAAAGCGTTGACCAGTCAGAGAGGAGTGTTCAGGAGAGGAGCGAAAAGACAGGAGTTCTCGCCGACTAAAATCCACGCCCAAGCAGGGCTTGGGCGTGGCACTTGCGGCGTGATTTGGCGCGTCCGGGACGCTAGCCGTTCCTGACGATTACCTTACCCCCGCCATTAGTCGTGTTTGCCAAGGGTGAGACCTTTTGGACAAAGTATCTGTAGCTCACCAGGGCGGACAAATCCTCCTGCGAGGGCGTATTGCCGGTGGGGTTGATCTGTGAGATGGCTGGCGAAAACGGATCGCCATCTGGCCACGAGACGCTATAGGTGTTGCCGTCGCCGGAAACCATCTGCAGATTGCCATCGATCGGCATCGCCACCGTGCCGGGAGTGGCCTGGGGCATACCCAGTGCGGAGTTATAGACAACCTGCACCGTGAGGTAGCCGGTTTGGCCTACCTGGATGGCAAAAGGCCCGTTGGTCGCCGCCCCAGACGAAATGTTGTAGAGACCGAATCCGCTGGTGACCAGCGCGGGCAGAGTAATGGAGTTGTTGCCCGGCGTGTAGTCGAGATTGGCTACGTTGTTGAACGCGGGCGGGGTCGGGGGGGTGAGGGGACTGGGTTCAAAGGTAATGTTGATCGGGGCCCCGGAATTGTTGGTGAAGGTGACACCGGTTGTGGGAGGAGTGATGATACAAGCCTGGTGCGACGGGGTTAAGGTCGAGTCGATACTGATGCCTAGATCGGCGGCATTGTTCTCAAATGGAATGACGCGTGCGGCCATGGCTGGCTCCTTTTCAATTTGAATTCACTTACTTACCGCTGGGCCGAAAACTTGGATCCGAGAGCAAGCCTTGCAGGTCTTCGATATTTTTCAACTCTGCAAGGACGTGGCCTTTTTGCAGGCTCTTTTCGATGTACTGCAGTGCCTGAGCGCGATCACCCAGGTCTTCGTAGGCTTCGCCGACGTTCTCCAGAACGTCGGAGTCGTCGGGCGAAAGCGCGAGTGCTGATTGTAGGCGCGGAATGGCTTTTTCGCGAAGCTTTTTCTTGGCGTAGAGCAGTCCCAGCACGGCCTGAACGTTGGCGTCGCGGGGAGTGTCACGGGCGACCTGTTCGAGCAGAAGGGTCTCGTGGTCCCATGCTTTTCCTGCTTTTTCTTTATCGTGAAGGCCCTCGTATGCGATTGCCAGGTTGCCCCAGACGGGGTAATCCTTGTCGTTCAGTTGCAAGGCTTTCTCGGTCGCGGCGGCGGCTTCGGTAAACCTCCGTTCCTGGTTATAGAGATAGCCGAGGTTGGCATAGGCGGGGTAGCTGGGCTCGAGTTCGATCGATTTCCGGAGCATCTGTTCGGCGTCAGGGAAGTGCTTGTCTCCCATGTCGCTGTAAGCGGCACCCAGATTCAAGTAAAGGGCCGCGTTGTCGGGAGTGAGTTCGATGGCGTGCCGATACTCCGCAACGGCTTCGTCGTAGCGCCTATGGTCGTCGAGGAAGGCGCCGAAAGAGTTGTAGCCGTCCCAGGAATCGGGACGAAGGGCAATCGCCTTGCGGAAGGCAGCCTCGGCATCGGCGGTGCGGCCAGCGCTTTCGTAGGAGCGGGCCAGGCCGATGATCGCGTCGGCGTTGCGGGGGTCCAGTTCCAGCGCACGCTGGTACTCCTGCAAGGCGAGATCGTATTTCCCCGTGTAGCGGTGGAGACTTCCCAGGGTGACATAAACCGCGGGCAAGCGATCGTCCAATTGCTGCGCCTTTTGGCAATTTGCCAGCGCTTCGTCGATCCACTTTTTGTCTTTATCCAACTGGTACTTCAAGCGGTAGGCGTCGCCCAGTTGTGCAAATCCCAAAGCAAAGCGCGGGTCTGTTTTCACCGCATTGTCGAGCGCCGCAATGGCCAAGTCGAGATTCCCCGGCTTGTCATAGCGCTGGGTATAGCCGAGCGCCTTAAGATACAACTCGTAGGCGCCGGCATTCACGGCACCGCCGGTGGCGCGCAGCATCTCGGGCGTGACTTCGATGTGCAACAGTTTGGCGAGGCGGGCCACCACCTCGTCTTCGAGCGACGAGAAGTCCCCGGCGCGATCTTCTAACGCTACCGACCCGATCTGGCGGAGGGTCTTGGTGTTGACCAGGTTCACCGTCAGATGGATGGACTGTCCCTCACGCCGCAAGCTCCCTTCCACCGCAACGGTAGCCCCGAGTTCGCGCCGCGCCGAACCCGCATCGGCGACTTTGTGCTGCCGAACCTCGCTGGACGGTATCACCCACAACGACTGTTTGCCGGCCTCGAGGTTGGTCAGACGGCTGGCGAGGTTGTCCATCAGTCCGGCGGAGACCTCCTCGTTTGCCGGGTCATTGCCGACATTCTCAAACGGCAAGACCGCGATGTGTTCCTCCGGGCCGCCGAACCAAACTGTCACGCGTTCACGCAACGGCGGAATAAATGAGAGCAATGCCAGCAAACCCGCAGCCACGCCGATACCGGTTACCCAGCGGTGCCACCTGGGTGCCGGGACAACTCCCGTGTTCCATACTGGCCGCGACGCTTGTTCAATCTGCTCCCGCAGCGACGAGGGGTGGGACCTGGAGGATGCTGACAATCGCGATGAAGTTGACGATCGCAAACTTGTGCAGCTGCCAGTTTGGGGCTCGGTTGCCGCCGGGGCAAGCTGACCGCGAACCTCCTTCAAGTCGGCTACCATCTCGCGGCAGCTCTGGTAGCGCGTGGCTGGCTCTTTTGACAGGGCGCGGTAGATGACGCGCAGCAGGGCGATTGGGATATGGCCCGTGGCCTCGTCCGGTTCGCCCAAAGCTCGCGGCGGCTCGTTCAGAATGGCGAAGATCGTCGCCGCCGCGGTTTCCCGCTGAAAGGGGTTTTTACCCGTCACCATCTCCGCCAAGACGATCCCCAAGGACCAGATATCGGTACGCTGGTCGACCAGTTTGCCGATGGTCTGTTCCGGAGACATATAGCCGATAGTCCCGGCGGTGCTGACGCTTTGAGTGCTGCCTGTGGTGGAGGTCAGCCGCGCCAGGCCGAAGTCCACGATCTTTGCGACTCCGCTCTGGGTCAGGATTACATTGGAAGGCTTGACATCCCGATGCACCACCGTGCCCGCGTGGGCGGCCGCCAGCCCCTCGCCCATCTGAATGGCGATATCGACCGCGTCGGCCAGCGGCAGCGGGCCGCCGAGGACCTTCCGCGCCAGTGTTTCCCCGGCGTAATAAGCCATCACGATGAAGGTGCGGCCGTTGCTGGTCTCCTCGAGTCCGTGGATAGCGCCAATGTTGGGGTGGTCGAGCGAAGAGGCCGTCCGCGCTTCGCGCAGAAACCGTTCCTTGTCTTCGTTGCTTGACGCAACGTGTTCGGGAAGGAATTTGAGCGCGACCGTGCGCTCCAGTTTCATGTCGAGCGCGCGATAAACGACGCCCATTCCCCCGGCTCCAGCCATGCCGAGGATCTTGTAGTTTCCGACCAGATCTCCCGCGGACAGGGTGGCGGTCGATTCAGACATCGAGTGCCCCATGGGGATCCTTTCCTGCACCAGCAGCGATTTGCGCTGGCAAAAGGAGAGGGATCCGATTCTGAGCCACGATGATACGCTACCGCATTTTCCACCGGCAATAAAGTGGCTAGAGTTGCCCGCGATGCCGATGACGGGCGCGAATCCGCGGCGAAGGGCGATTCCCCGATGTTCTGGGAGTGGATGGGACGGAAACAGCCGGCTAGGTGATGGCATCGGAGGGCGCCCTTTTCACAATGCGAAAAATGGGGCGCCCCTGATGCGAGCAGATCGAACGATCAGAGGTGGGCGGACTATTTGTAAGTTGCGGTTGTTCGAGCCAGATAATCGCGGTGGGGCGTGAAGTCCACCATGGAATCGAACGCCGGACCATTCATCGGGTTCAGTTTACCAGCGGTTCGCAGAGCGGCATTGAATTTGTCCAGGCCATCCGCGGCTGGCGTGATGAAGACGACAGCAAAAGTTCCGGGAGCGTCGCTGTGGATCGCTTGGGTGTCGACTTCATACTCGACGATCGTGCCGTCGGCCAGCAACTTCTCCATCAGCGGCACCAAGAGATGCTGGCTGAGTTTTTCAACCGCGTCTTCGGGCGCATCGGCCTTCAGTTTGTACGTTGCCACGCGAGTATAAGCGCCCTTGATCGAGCCCGAATGCCAGTTGTAATAATGGCTGACCCAAATATTGTCCCAATGCTTGGTGGCGCTTTCGAGTGCGGGTGAAGTGGAGGCGCCGGATTTGTAAAATTTGTCGAGCACGTTCAAGACTCCGGCCATGGACATCGCGGACCACCAGTCGTCGTGGGTGGGGCCGTCCGCCTGATGCACCAGGTTGGTGTCGCTGCCGTAGCCGATAATCGTTCCGTCGGCCAGCGCTTTCTCGAGAATGGATTGATCCGCAGCGTCAGCTTTGGCCATCTCCGCCCACTGGGCGCGGGGAATGCTCCAATTGGAGACGTAACTGTACATTGGTGGCTTCTCTTTTGGTTCGTCTTGCGCGCTTGCCGCCGTGCTGCAGACGAAAATCAGGGCGAGTGTGCACATACCCGCCAGACTACCCCACACTTGTTTCTGCATTGTCACTTCCTCCACGAGATCAATGTATTGGTTTGCGGGCGGAACTCTACCCCGCGCGGCGGTAAATGTCAACGAGTTCGGCGTGCCAGTTCGGAGCGCGAGGGTGGTGGCGCGAAATTAGTCCAGATCGTTGGCACTCCACAGGTTGGGCGTGATCTGGCGGAATTTTAGCTTCCAACGGCCATTAATTCTCGCCCAAGTGTCGGCCATGTGGCTATAGCGCGGGTGGTCTCCGGGAACGATGAAATTGTAGGCAACAATGGCGGAATCATTGTTCAGTTTGACAACGCGAAAATCGTAGGCGCGCGTGTCCTTGGGCATTCCCTCGTGCGCTGTTTCGAGGACTTCGCCCCTGTCGTAAAAGTCGCCATTGACGGCGATGCCCTGGAAATCATCGGCGATGGCGCGCTCGACGGCAGCCGGGTTCCTGGTGAGACTGGCTTCAAGGAACTGCTTCTCCTGATCAATGAGTTGCTGGTCGAAGGTGGAGGCCGGATTTGCCGCGGGAGATTGAGAATGAATCAGGGTCGAGCTGATCAGAACCGCCACCAACCATAGAAGAACGCTTCGCATGATCGCCTCCGAACTATGTCTTATTTCCTGTACCGTCAACGGAAGTGCAAATTCGAGAAAGCTGAAAACCGTTTGCTGAGATTAACAATCCTTCTATTGCTCTCGCTACTTGCGTAATATTTGTTGCGCCAGCTCCGCGCGTGGAACCGTCACTTGTTCGCCGGAGGCCAGATGCTTGAGGGAGAACGCATTGGCCGCGACTTCGTTTTCGCCGACGATGAGAATGTAGCGCGCTCGCATTTTGTCAGCTGTCTCAAAAGACTTTTTCAAGCGGAACGATTCGTCGCCCAGGTCGATCACCAAATCGTGGCGCCGCAACTCGCGAGCCAAGCGTGCCGCTTCGCGATTCATGCCCGCCCCTAGCGGAGCAATATAAGCGTCGGGTTTGCGCAGCACCGACTCAGCCGACGCGGTGAGCGAAAGCACCAGCCGATCTTCTCCGATGGCAAAACCAATCCCTGGGGCCGGGGGCCCGCCGAGGGCTTCCGACAAACCGTCGTATCGGCCTCCGCCAAGAATCGCATTCTGAGCCCCGAGCGCGCCATGGGTAAATTCAAATGCGGTGTGAGTGTAATAATCCAATCCCCGCACGAGGCGAGGGTTTTCGACGTAAGGGATGCTCACGGCGTTCAGGATTTGCTTTACCGCTTCGAAGTGGGCGCGGCTATCGTCGTTCAGAAATTGCGTGATCGTAGGGAGAGTTTCGATGATGGGCTGGTCCTCCGGAACCTTGCAGTCGAAGACTCGTAGCGGATTGGTGATGGCGCGGCGCTGGCAGTCGGCGCACATTTTTTCTACCGCCGGTGCAAGCGCCTGACGCAGGGTGTCGTTGAATTTTGCGCGATCGGCAGGCGAGCCCACCGAGTTCAGTTCAAGGGTCCATTGGGTGATGCCTACGCGGTCGAGCAGGGTGGCGAGGAGTTCGAGGATCTCCGCGTCTCTGGCGGGAGACTGGCTGCCAGCGGCGGCGGGACCGATAACTTCGGCTCCGATTTGATAGAACTGGCGGTAGCGACCTTTTTGCGGGCGCTCGCGGCGAAATTGCGGACCGATGTAAAAAAGCTTGTTGAGGCCGCGGTCCCAGAGTTTGTGCTCGATGTAGGCGCGAACCACGCCGGCTGTGTTTTCGGGGCGGAGGGTGAGCGATTGTCCTCGGTCGCTTTCGGCGCGACCGCGGTCTTCCCACGTAAACATCTCTTTCATTACCACATCGGTCTCCTCGCCTACGCCTCGGGCGAAAAGCTCGGTGGACTCGAAAATCGGAGTGCGGATTTCGTGGAAATTATAGGCGCGGAAGACGTCGCGGACCGCAGTCTCGACGAAGTTCCAGAGAGCGGTGTCGGGCGGGAGAAGGTCGCGAGTGCCTCGGGGAGATTTAATCATCTGGTCGTTCGCTGTTCGCTGCTCGCTATGCGGAATGAGGCGGGACATGCCCCGTCTCTAAAGACAGATTGTGGCCTTGATTAGTTTACCGTTGTGCCGGCGGATTTGGGCAAATGGACGGGGAGGTTCGCGCCATTGATACTCATGACATTGATATTCATTACGGTGACACTCATTATCAAGGCCACATTGCATGCGTCGCATCCAGTTTATCGAAATCCACGAACAAGCGTGGTTCCCGCCGTCGATTCGAGACCAAATCACCGAAGCCTTGCAGTTCGGGTTTCATCTTTTGAATGCCTATGGGCCCGTCGCTCCGTTGCTGCAAAGAGCGTTTGACGCTACTCGGTGCCGATCGGTGGTCGATCTGTGTTCAGGCGGCGGCGGTCCGTGGTTGGATCTCTCGCGAAGGCTCACTTCGTCGGCGGTTGCCGGTGTCCAGCCCGGGCTTCGAATTTGGCTCACCGACAAATACCCGAACCTCGGTGCGTTCCAGAAGGTTGTGGCGGATTCGGAGAATCAGTTTGCTTACTATCCGAGTTCGGTGGACGCGATGAAGGTCCCTCGGGAGTTGCGGGGGTTTCGCACCATGTTCACTTCGTTTCATCATTTCTCGCCGGAAAAGGCTCGAGCCATACTGCAGGACGCGGTCACCGCTGGCGAAGGCATTGGCATATTTGAACTCACGAGGCGCTCGCCTTCAACCATCGCTCTCATGTTCGCTTGGGTTCTTTTACTGTTGGCCTGCACTCCCTGGATACGTCCGTTCCGCTGGTCACGGTTGCTCTGGACATGTGTTGTGCCAATCATTCCTCTGGTGCTGTTATTCGATGGCGTGGTGTCTTGCCTTCGAACCTATCGGCCAGAGGAACTGCGGGTATTCATCGCAGGACTTGCGGCGAGTGGATATCAGTGGGATGTCGGTGAGCAGTCCACGGGGCGAGTGCCGATTACTTACTTGATTGGTTATTCGCGTGATTCGAGGGAATTGGTCCCCGAGCCGTATTGAGAAAGAAGCTCCAGTGGCGTGGGCAAGAATGTCCACGCCACCGGAGCGTATCAGGCTTGCACGGAGACGGGAGATGGCTTTGCCGCAGTGCTCGACTCGGGCGCGATCCTTCGCGGATCCTGCTGCCCGGTAGCATAAGCTTGGTGGGCACTGCCACGATGGATGTGATGGTGGAAGTGGTTCGGTGAAGGACCCCCTTGCGCTTTGAGCACGGTAGTGTCGGGCACAATTGGCACCGGAACTTTGAAGACCTGTTGGTTAGGGACGGAGGGCGGCGTGACCTTTTGGACCTGTTGGTCAGGGACGGAAGGCGGTGTGACGTTTTGAACCTGTTGAGCGGGGACGGAAGGCGGCGTGACTTTGTCAACGGGTAGCGGCGTCGAGGCAGGTACCGGGCCACCGTTCGCCGGGCCTTGAGCGCCGAAGGTCGCGGAAAGAGTTGCGAAGGCTGACTGGGCCGTGGCGAGGTCGCCCGATTGCAGCGCCGAACCGATCGCCTGGAAATCCTGCGCGCGATCGGCCCGCTGGAATGTTTGCCCATTCTTGAAGGGGCCGGTCTGGCCGAGTGTGGTCAGGTTAGTGAAATCCTGCTGCGCCGCCGTCAGGTCGCCCGCCTGCAGGTCCTTTCCCAGTTGGTCCAGGTCCGCCTTACGCTGATGATCGAAGGATTTGATCTGCTGGTAGATCGAAGATGTGGCATCGGCCTGAGTCGGCTGGGTTGAGGCGGAAGCACTCGCGGTCGGACCTGTTGCGGCGGTGCCGGTCGGCTGTGCGCTGGTGAGACTCACGACCGTGGCCGGAGTCTCCTGCGTTGAACTTGAAGACTTGCTTTGCTGGGCGGTAAGCGTAGCAAAGGCGGCCTGCGCTCCCGCCAAGTCGCCGGATTGCAGAGCCTGTCCGAGTGTGTCAAACGCCTGGGCGCGGCTGGACTTGGCAAACGGTTCGGAATTGGCGAAGGGGCCGTCCTGTCCCAGTGTGGTCAGAGCGCTGAAGGCTGACTGGGCGGTTTTCAAATCGCCGCTCTGGAGAGCGCTGCCAAGCTCGTTCAAATCGGTCTGGCGGCTCTGGTAGAAGCTTTGAAGCTCCTGAAAAATCGATGAACTGGAAACTGCGGTTGTCGACATGGCTTTCTCCCGAGGCGCCCTTGCGCCTGACTCATAATCTGGACTCAGATCCTGCGGTAACCTTATCGGCAGTACCAGAGATTGGCTTAATGAAAGTAGAGTTACCAAGGGTCAACGACGAAGATGTCCCAAGAGTGCGACCCTTAAGCTGTACGTACATGGACGGACGGATCGGTTGGGGATGGTCAGTGTCAATCTATAGCGTTCCGATTCGCTGGCGCGCGTCCGCTACCTCGGTGATTCGAAGACCGTAATTCCCATCGACGAGGACCACTTCTCCTCTAGCGATGACCTTATCGCCCAAAAGAAGATCGGCCGGTTCCCGTACTTCGCGATCAAGCTCAACGATGGCGCCGGCATTTAAGTCCAGTACCTCTCGCAGCGGCAGAACGCGTTGCCCGAAACGAAGGGTGAGACTCAGATTGACTCCAAGCAAGAGGCCGAGGTTCGGTTCATGAGGCGCCACGTCAATGTACTCCTTGGCGCTTGCCACCGGTGCCGGCGCCGCGGTCTCTGCGGATGCCAGGCTGGCTAGGAGTTCCGGACTCAGCTCCAAGTACATGGTCACCTTGGACGAGGCTTCCGCGGCCAGCATTGCGATGCTCGTACCCTGTGACAGGGGAGGCTCGATCGCGCTTACTTCTACTTCTATCTTGGCCTCACCGAACCGAATACCCAGGCTGTTAGCGGCCTGGTTTGCGACCTGCCCCAGCAGTTTCCGAAGCGCTTCTTTTCGATCCTGATTCAATCCCGCAGACGGATCGACCGGTTCCGCAAGTAATTTTTGAGCCAAGTAGATTGCGTCCGTGGTTCCAATCTTGATAAAGGCATTGCCTTCAAGTTCTCCGGAGGTCGACAGCTGAAAGCATAGAACGGTATCCTCCCCAGGTGGGAGAACAGCGCTGGCATCGATCTCGACGGTCCAATTCGTGCCCATAGTCTGGGAGAATCGGTCGCTGGTTGCCTGCCGAAGAGATTCCACCAGAATGTACGGCGGCGTTCCCGGAGTAATGGTGGCCATGTTATTGCTTCCTTTGCTGGCCGGAGAGAGTCATTGCCGTTCCGAGTTGGGTGGCGTTGAACGGTGGCACCCGATACCTCATCCCTAGGATTTTCATTAGACCAGCATGAGCGCTAGGCAACATCTGCCTAGCTGCGATGCACGGGACTTGCCAAAGTGGAAGAGAAGATTGGGTAACCGGCTTATTTCGGACGATGGCCTTGAGACGCTTCCGCTGAACAAACAAGCGCTAGCGCTCGGCTGCGAGATAGTCAGAAATATAGTTACGCTGGCTTGGAGAAGAGAAGATGAAAGCGAAGCCGTATCCGCCGGGGTTCTGATTGGTCACGGTCGCGCTGAGTCTGATAGCAGTAGGATTTCCAGGCAACGTCAGTATGAGTGTCACCTTAGCGCCGATCTCGAGAGGAGCCGCGATCTCAGCTGCCAACCCATCCTCGCTAAGATCTGAGCAGTGCGCTTCCAAGAGCGCAGGAAGCCGATCGTTAGTCTGCAGCAGTAGGCTGAAATCCATGGGGAAACGCGGCGTCCTGTAACCGTAGTTGTATATTTTGTCCGTCACTCTTGGCTTGCTCTCCATAAGTAGATTCATCTTAGTAGCACGACTATTTCCAAACAGGAACCACGTCGGCGCTCTCATTTCCAACTAACAAGCAATGGGTCAGCTCAATGATCTCTAACGACCTCTAACGATCTCTGACGACATGTCCTGGCTACCATCGGCATTTAGAAGCGTTATCCTCACTTCCACTGGCGGGTTTTTCTCACGCCTCGCGTTACGTTCGACATTGCCCTGCGGCAGTTGCAGTGTTTTGGCAGAGCTGTTGCATATCGACTAGGCAGATGTTGCCTAGTTCTCACGAGAATCCAATGCAAGTCACGAGGCAGACGCCACAAATCGAGGAGAGTCAGCTCGCGGATGCGTTTACCGCGTTCATTGGGGCGGCGAACCGGCTGGAGGATTCTCATCGGCAGTTACACGAAGAGGTGGCGGAGTTGCGCCGGCAACTCGAGGAGCGGAATCGCGCACTTGCCTCCAGCGTAGCGGAAACCGAACGCATGCGGGCTATGCTGCGACAAATTCTGGATGCCTCGCCTTGTGGCGTGGCCGTACTTGAGACCGAAAACGAGGAAGTGATTCTGTTGAATCCGGAGGCGCGACGCTTGTTCAATGCCGCGGAACCGGCCGAATGGGGCAGCCTTCCCGGGTGCGTGCAAGCCGCGGTGAAGAATATCTGTCGCGAACCGTGGGAGCACTATGAACAGGAAGTCACGGTCGATAACGACGGACGAAGACTGTGTCTGTCGATTCGCTATAGCAGAATGACGAGCCCCGTCAGGGACTCTGGGAGAAGAAACAGTAAGGCCGAGTCTTCGTGTCTGGTTCTGATCATCGGTGATGTGACGGCGCAGAAAGACATGGAGCGGCAGCGCGAAAACTCACGGAACGTAGTGGCGCTCGCTGAAATGGCAACTGTTCTCGCCCATGAGATCCGCAATCCGTTGGGAAGCCTGGAGTTGTTGACCGGTTGCCTGGCGGGCGATCCGGGGCTGGGTGACGATTCGAAGCGGTGCGTGCAGCACCTTAGAGCCGGAGTGCGGTCGCTTTCCGCCACTGTGAATAACGTACTGTGCTTCCACAATCCTGCGGCCCAGGAAATGGGACCTTTGGAACTTGGCTCGGCGCTTCGGGGCGCGGTGGAATTTATCCTTCCTTTGGCCCAGCAAAAAGGGGTGCAGCTCCGCTTACGAGAAACTCTGCAGGACGCGCAGATTGCCGGCAATTTCAGTGGCTTGAGACAAATCTTACTCAACCTGGCTTGCAATGCGTTACGACATACACCGCTGGGTGGCCAAATAGACATTTCGGCTGGGATCGAAGTAGGGGAGATCGGGCGAAGCGCCGTGATCGAGTTTGCTGACACAGGCTGTGGGATTGAGCCGAAGAATCTGCCGCATATTTTCGAGATGGGATTCACTACCACCGGGCAGACTCCCGGCCTGGGTCTTGCGGTCTGCCAGCGAATTGTGGAGCAACACCGCGGCACTATCAAGGTGCAAAGCCGATTGGGACGCGGCACGACGTTCCGTATGGAGTTTCCGGTCCTATGACGGAACTGGTGAACAGGCAAGGGATCGGCCAAACCGCGAAGTCCGTCTTGGTGGTGGACGATGAGCCCGGCATGCGCATGGCGCTGCGCACAAATTTCCAGCGCGCGGGTTGGGATGTGGAGGTTGCCGGGGGAAGTACAGAGGCCTTGCGCAAGCTGGAATCTCGGCGCTTTCCGCTGGTGGTCACAGACGTACGCATGCCGGATGGGGATGGCTTACAGTTGATGCGCTCGCTGCAGTCTTCCAGCCCATCGACTGCCGTCATCGTACTAACCGCCTTTGGCAGTGTTCCGGAAGCAGTGCAAGCGATGCGCGGCGGCGCTTGCGATTACTTGACCAAGCCAATTTCGTTTGAAGAGTTGGAGTCGGCTGTTGAACGAGTTATGCGGCGCGCAGTCAGTTACTCGGGGGGGCAAACAGACGGAGCGATTCCGTCGGGAGCGATTATCGGCAGTTCCGCCAACCTGTTAAGGGCATTGGAGCGCGCACGCCACGCTGCTCGAACCGACGCCGACGTTCTGATCGAGGCTGAGAGCGGCACGGGGAAAGAGCTCTTTGCGCGCTATATCTGCGAGAATAGCGACCGGCGGGACCGGCCGTTCATCGCGGTGAATTGTGCTGCGGTGCCGGAGCATCTCCTTGAAAGCGAACTCTTCGGCCACATGCGCGGGGCGTTCACCGGTGCCACGGCTTCCAAGGCGGGCAAATTCGAGTTAGCCGACGGCGGGACCTTGCTGCTGGATGAGATCGGCGAAATGCCACTTCAGCTGCAGCCGAAGTTGCTGCGGGCCCTGCAGGAGCGCGAGTTTGAACGGCTTGGAGATACGCGTACCACGCATGTGAACATCCGCATCGTTGCCACGACCAATGTTTCGCTGCCAGGCATGATCGAACAGGGAAAATTTCGCGCCGATCTTTACTATCGCCTGAACGTAATTCCACTGTCGTTGCCGCCGCTGCGCGAGCGCCGGGAGGATATACCTGAGCTGGCGGATTTCTTCGCGCGAAAGTTCGCCCGCGAAGCTGGACGGCCTGTGCCGCTCCTGCATCCTGAGTTCGTAGCCGGCCTGCAAGCGCACAACTGGCCCGGAAACGTGCGGGAGTTGGGAAACTTCGTGCGCCGGGTGATCACCTTAAGCGACAGTCGTGAGATTGGCCCGGAATATCTGGAGAGCGAGCTCCCGGGTGTGGCGGGTTCGCGGACCAAGCCCCTGGTTTCGGCGGCACTGCCTCCGCCCGGATCTTCGATGCGCGAAGTCGAGCGCCGTTTGTTGGAAGCAACTCTGCAGTCTACCGGCGGCAACCGTACGCGCACCGCCGAGATGCTGGGTGTAAGTCTGCGGACGATCCGCAACAAGATTCGCGAACATGGTCTGCCACCGAGGAGGTATGCATGAACGACGTATCGACTCCCATGATGAACCTGCTGGAGAAGGCGCTGGATGTAACTTCGCAGCGCCACAAACTGGTGATTGCAAATATGGCGAATATCGACACTCCGGGATACCACGCCAAGGATCTGGATTTTCGCAGCGAGTTGAAACGGGCGGCGTCGGCAGGCGGCGACGACACTTTCCTGCCGGTGGCGCGCTCGGTTCCCGGGCTTCTGGAACGGCCGGACGGAAATAACGTCAGCCTGGACCGCGAAGGGTTGCTGCTGGCGGAAACGCAGATGCAGTTTGGCCTAGGTATTCAGCTACTGCAGCATGAGTTTCACAACCTACTAAGTGCGATCAATGAGGGAGGCAAGGTATGAGCATGTTTTCGACGCTTGAGATCAGTGGATCGGCATTAGCTGCGGAAAGGCAGCGGGCCGAGGTCGTGGCTGCGAACATGGCCAATGCGGAAACCACGCACACTCCGGCGGGCGGTCCCTACCGCCGGAAAGAGGTCGTATTCTCAACCTCGGGGAATCTGCCTTTCCGGATGATGCTGGCTGGGTTCCATCCGACGCTTGGCAACGCTCAGCCCGCCGTGCGAGTGCAACGTGTCGTGGACGATCCTACACCGTCGTTGATGCGGTATGACCCTGGACATCCGGATGCTAACAAAGAGGGATATGTGGCGTACCCAGCGATCAACCCGATTCAGGAGATGGTGGACTTGATGGGAGCGGTGCGCTCCTACCAGCTTAATGCTTCCGCCATCACGGCGTCCAAGCAGATGATCCAGCAATCGATCGAATTGTTGAAATAGGGTTCTTCAAGGATAACGCAGATGAACAACACAATTACTCCCGGTCTGCCGGCTTTTCCCGGAACTTCGCCGACTAACCCAACGACACCGTCGAGTTCGGGAACTGGCGGCGGCTTTGGGGACACATTGAAAGACGCGATCCGTCAGGTGAACGACCTCAGCGATAACTCAGATCAGAAAGTCACGGAATTAGTACAGGGCGACCGGCAGGATGTTCACAATGTCATGATTGCGGTAGAGAAAGCGGACATCGCTTTTCAACTCATGATGCAGGTACGCAACAAGATCGTGAACGCGTACCAGGAAGTGTCCAAGTTGCAGTTCTAGTTGCATTCTAGTGTGTCGAAATTGAAAGTATGCCGTCACTGAACCAGGTACAGAAGCAACTGACCGATTTTGTCGTCGGACTCACTGGTAAGCAGCGATTGTTGCTGGCTGGCGCCGTGGTGCTGACGATTGGGATCCTGGCTGCCTTTGCGCATCTGATCTCCACACCGGACTATGTTCCTCTGATGACGGGCATGGAGCCAGCCGATGCTCAAGCTCTGGGCGCGAAGCTGGCGGCAAAAAATATCGCTTACCAGATTTCGACGGATGGCAAAGGTGTCAACGTGCCGAGCGACAAACTTGATTCGAGTCGCATGGAAGTCGCTTCGGACGGGATGCCGCACAGCGGTCGACTGGGATTTGAGTTGTTCGACAAGCTCAACTGGGGGCAAACCGAGTTCGACGAGAAGGTGAACTACCAACGCGCTTTGGAAGGCGAGTTGGAGCGTTCGATTCAGACGCTCAGAGATGTCGAAAGTGCGCGCGTCCACCTTGTCATGTCCACGGATTCCGTGTTTCTGGACCGGGAGCGTCCAGCCAAAGCGTCGGTCATTCTCAAGTTGCGTTCCGGGCGGCTTTCGCAGGAGACGCAGATTGGAATTGCGCGACTGGTTTCCGGGGCGGTCGACAAGCTCAGTCCGGAGAACGTCACGGTGATCGATTCCGATACAAACCGGCCTTTGGGCGGCCCGAGGCACGGCTCGTTTTCGGCGGATGGCAGCCTGGAAGAGGAATACACCGCCAGACTGCTGCAGACGCTCGAGCCGGTGGTGGGTCCACAGCATGTGCGGGCGAGCGTAAATGTAGAGTATGACCCCAGCAGCAGCGAGGAGAGTCAAGAGACGTACGATCCGAAAAGCGCGGTTGCCGTGGCTACCCAAAAATCGGAAGAACAGGTTGGCGGCAGCATGGCCGGCGGCGTTCCGGGGACATCCAGTAATGTCCCGGGCGGGAACGGCGGCGCCAAAACGGCGACGGTTGATGGTGGAGACGGGGCGCAACTTTCCAGCAGCGAGAGCAATACCTTCGCGGTTAACAAGGTGGTCCGGCATACAGTGGAACCTGCCGGTCGAATCCGAAAGATCTCAGCCGCATTGCTGGTGGACGATGCGATCGACGTAAAGCAGGAGAACGGGAAACGAACCGAGTCCCGCCGCAAGCGCACGCCGGATGAACTGAAGCAAATTGAAGATCTGGCCAAAGCGGCGATCGGAGTCGATGTCAGTCGCGGAGACAGCCTGACCATCGAGAATCTTTCTTTTGAACAAACGCCGGTGGAGACACCGGCTAAGCCTAGCGCGGCTGAGCGCATACGAGTCACTCTGAACGACTGGTCGAGCATGGTTCGGTATGCGGCATTGATCCTGTTGTTCTTGCTGGCGTATGTCCTGCTGCTCCGGCCGATGAAAAAACAGTTGCTAACCACCTTCAAAGAGCTGCCGGCGCGCCTCGCCAACCAGAAGTCGGGCGCTGGCGCGGAACTTAGTCCCGGGCAAAATCAGGGAGTGTTGTCGGAGGAGCAGCAGCGTGCCGCTGCCATCAAGAAGCAGCTTGTCGAAAAAGTGAAGAGTGAACCGGCGGCGACGGGAAAACTCATACAATCCTGGCTGAATGAGGGAGCGCAATGACGAGCAGCGCCCCTACGCATATAAACGGTGCCCGCAAGGCAGCGATTCTATTGGCAGTGATGGGAGAAGAAGCGGCCAGTGCGGTATATCGGACTCTTGCGGAGAAAGAGGTCGAAGCGGTCACCAAAGAACTAGCGGAGTTGGGCAAAGTGCCGCCCGAGGTTGTGCACGGGGTTTTGGAGGAATACAGCCAGCTGGCTCTAACCCAGGATTACTTGACGGAAGGCGGGCTCGAAATTGCCACTCGCCTGCTGGTGAAGGCCTTTGGGAAAGATACTGCGAACAACTTGCTGCAAAAAGTGGTGCGGCTACAGCAACTCAGCTCCGCTCAGTTAGACTCTCTGCAAAAAGCTGATCCGCAGCAGCTGGCGAAATTTCTGGAAGGCGAGCATCCTCAAACCATCGCGCTTATTCTGGCACACTTCGACGGCAAGCAGGCGTCAGCGCTACTGATGAAACTGCCCGAGCAGGTTCGAGCCGAGTCGGTCAAGCGCCTGGCGCAATTGCGGCAGTTTTCGCCGGAGATTGCCGAGAAAGTCTCGGTGGTTCTGAACCGGCGGTTGCTTTCGTTGGGCGAGCAAAGCCGGAAAACCTATGCCGGCTTTAAAGGCGTTGCCGAGGTGATGAACCGGCTCGATCCGGCTGCCGCCAAGACAATTCTCGAAACTATCGAACAAGAGGATCCCAAAGCTGCCATCAGCATCCGCAACTTGATGTTCACGTTCGAGGATCTACTGGGAGTCGCCGATGTTTCGGTCCGCGAGTGGCAAGGGTCGATGGACAAGAAGACACTGGCGCTGGCACTTAAGGGCGCGAGTGCGGATCTGAAAGACCACATTTTCAGAGCCATGTCGTCACGCGCGGTTGAAATGCTGAAAGAAGATATGGAAGCGCTGGGTCCGGTGCGCGCCAAGGATGTAACCAAGGCGCAGCAGGAGTCGGTGGCACTATTGCGCAAGCTGGAAGCCGAAGGCAAAGTGACCTTAACTGCTGAGGGAGACGATGAGTTCGTTGTATGACCAAACTGCCGAAAGCCTGATCCCGGTGGTGGAAGCATTCCGCTACCACGATACATTCGGACCGCGATCGGACTCGGACACTCCGTCAGGGAATCCGGGCGAACCGGGGCCGGGAGAGCAAGCCAGTGGAGAAGGCGCGCGTCCGGACAACTCGTCGCGTGTTGCGCCGGAAGAAATGACGCGCCTATTAGCGGAAGCTCGAGCCGAGGGGGCTCGCCAATCGGCTGCCCGTTTTGAGGAGGAGTTGGCGCAGGAGCGCAAACGCGTGACCGAACTGGTGCGCGAGTTTCAGCGCGAGCGAGCCGATTACTACTCCAAAGTCGAGATCGAGTTAGTTCACCTCGCGCTGGCGATTGCCGCCAAGATTCTGCATCGCGAGTCGCAAGTGGATGGCATGGTAGTCGCGGGACTGGTAAAGGTGATGTTGGAGAGATTTCAACAAAACACAAAAGTAGTCGTACGAGTGCGACCGGAAGATGGGGAACGCTGGACGCTTTACTTCCGCGATCAAAGCAACGTGCAAGTGGTAACCGACCCCGCGCTGGAACCAAAAGCGTGCCTGCTTGAGACCGATCTGGGAGTTGCCAATATGGCGTTGGACGCCCAACTGAAAGAGGTCGAACAGGGCTTTTTCGACCTTCTGGCGCAAAGACCAGATCCCAAATGAATCCTGCCCTTGATCCTTACGTGAACTGGCTGCGGAGTAGTTCGACCATCCGCTGGACGGGGCGTGTGACCGAGGTCGTAGGCAATCTGGTCGAATCTTCCGGCCCGTTTTGTTCGGTAGGCGAATCGTGCGAAATCATCGATTCGGCGGGCCTGAGATTTCCGGGTGAGATTGTTGGATTCCGAGGTTCCAAGGTGCTCTCGATGATCCTGGAGACGCCGCAAGGAATTCGGTTTGGGGACCAGATTGTTACCTGGGGTGCGCGGCCGTCGCTTCGGGTGGGGCCGGAAATGCTGGGCAGAGTGATCGATGCGGCTGGCCAGCCATTGGACTCACTTGGGGAGTATCGCGCTACGAGATCGCGCCTGATCGACGGGGCGGCGCCGCAAGCGCTGGACCGGACGCTGATCAGTGAACCAATTGGTTGCGGAGTGCGGGCCGTAGATGGTTTTCTGACTTGCGGGCGCGGCCAACGGATGGGAATCTTTGGCGGCAGCGGAGTTGGCAAGAGCACGCTGATCGGCATGATGGCGCGGGGCACCGCGGCGGATATGACCGTGCTGGCGCTGATTGGAGAACGGGGCCGGGAAGTCGGAGAGTTTCTGGAGACTCTGGGGCCCGAGGGTCGCAGGCGTTCGGTAGTTGTGGTATCGACGTCCGACCAATCGCCGTTGCTGAGGATACGGGCTGCATTAGCGGCCACAGCGATTGCCGAGTATTTCTGCGCCCACGGAAAGAATGTTTTGCTGGTGGTGGATTCCCTGACTCGATTCGCCATGGCGCAAAGAGAAATTGGCTTGGCGGCCGGAGAACCTCCGACCGCCAAGGGCTACACTCCGTCCGTGCTTTCCATGCTGGCGCGGCTGGTGGAAAGAGTGGGGCGCTTTTCCCAGGGTAGTATCACGGCGTTCTACACGGTGCTGATGGAAGGCGACGATCAGCAGGATCCGATTGTCGATACAGTTCGTTCTTTGTTGGATGGCCACATCGTTCTCGATCGCCGAATGGCGCTGCGCAATCACTATCCTCCAATTTCAGTGTTAGACAGCCTGAGCCGGTTGATGCCGAGCGTTAGCTCGCCCGAGCACATGCAGAAAGCGGGTGCCTTGCGCATGTTGCTGGCAGCCTACGCCCGGGCCGAAGACCTGGTTCGCATTGGGGCCTACCAGAGGGGTACGGATGCAACACTCGACAAAGCGCTGGCAGCCTTGCCGCAAATCGAGAAGTATCTGCAGCAGAAGCCCGATGAACCGGCTGCGTTGGCTGCGAACATAGAACAATTGCTTGCTCTTCCCAGTTAGTTATGGCTTTTCACTTTCCTTTGGCGGCGGTCCTGCGATACCGGGAAAGCATCGAGCAGCGCGAGTATTTTGCTCTGGAAAAGATCCAGCAGGACATTGTTCGCGTTGAACTGACGATTGCTCAAATCGAAAGCGAAGTTTCTCTGGCCAGCCAACATCGAAGCGAGGAACTTGCCCGCGGCATGCGCGCCGCGTCGGTGCAATCCGCATATGAATACCAGAAAGCTCTCGAACAACAGATCGAGGCGCTGCAAGCTCTGTTGCTGGAGCTAAAGGTGAAGTGGCGGGAGCAACTTTTGTCCTACGAGCGGGCTCGACGCAACCGCGAGACTCTGGGAAAACTCCGCGAAAAGCAACTCGATGCGTACACTCGGGAGCAAGCCAAGCGGGAACAGGCTGTGATCGATGACATCTTTCTGTCGCGGCGTGGACGCGGCAAGTAGGCAGACTTTGCCTAGCGCGGTCTAGGCAATCGTTACCCAGTTCATCGGTTTCCCGACAAACCTCGTTCAACTCTAATCGGCATAATCCCTGAAACTCTTTAGTTTCCCTAAGGCCCGGTGCCACATCCGGAATCAGTCTCTAATGCGGAATTGTTGGACTCCAATTTGCAATTGTTCTGTACGAGATAACTAGTATTGTGATCGCAATCATGCCCCAAGCCGCTCCTAGTCCGATGCCCGCAGCGCCTCCCGTGGCCTCAGCCTCGACCGCGAACCCCGAGGGCGTGCAGACATTTTCGGCCGTGCTGGAGAAAGCTTCATCGCCGCGACAGTCAGCGGGAATTCAGGCGGACGAGAGTCAGGGAACCTCGAGAGGAGATGGCCCTGCGGTTCATGGGACGACCAGGCGCGAAGCGAAGTCCTCAGACTCCAGAGCCAGCGATGGCAAGGGTCGATCCAGCATCTCGGGCGAAAAGCCCTTACCCAGCCCGGTCGCATCGGACAAGATTGTTCCGGTAGCGGTAGCGCCGCCAGCTCTCTCTTGGAATGCGGGCAAAGACCTGAAGGGTGATACAACCTCCTCGGCCAATGCAGCGATCGATTCAACCAGCGGGGTCGAAGCCGCAGGTTCTTTGGCAGGGGCTACGCAGCAGGAGAATGCTTTTCAGGTCGATTCGACCGGGTCCACAGGTCCAACTGCGGCAGACGGAACAGCCCAACGGGATGGTGTTGAAGATTCAACCTTGCCCACCGTAACCAAGAGTGCCGTTTCCAGTTCCGCATTGACGGAACTGCCGACCTCCGATTCGAAACCACAGCCCGGTGGTGCGACACAACCGCATGACAGTTCGCACGGTCGCGCCGATATCAGCGACGATCGCGAGGCTCAGTCCGGGGCAAAGGTTGATTCCGATCCGCTGGCCGTGCCACTCAGTGGTGTTGCCGCGACACTGCTTTCCCCGGCGCCAGCTCCCCTGGTTCCGACTCCCTGGAACCTGGAAATCGGCAATGCACAAGGAACCCAGGGAAAGCCTGGATTGGACGCACCGCGAGGTAACTCGACAGACGACGTGACGGGAACGACGCGGAAAAATGTGGATGCCAGCGGGGGAGCAAAGGCTCAGTCTCGCAGGGATGACTCGACCTCGTCGACGAGTTCTTCGGCTGCGGACCAGGGTGGCGGCATTGCTCCAGCAAAACCCACCGATGCTTCTCCATCTTTTGCCGCGGCCTTTTCTCTGGCAGGGACGCAACCGTCAGCGACAGGCGCTGACGGCAAGAACGTGAGCCTCGGCTCGTCCTCGGACGCCAGTGACCGGCAAGCCAGCCACCTGAGCCAGGATTCGATGGGCGCTACGCAGAGTCAGGCACAAGTGGAGAGTCCAGTCGCCTATCCCACATCGTTAGTCAACTCAGCAAGGCTGGTCGAGCGCATGGGAGAGTCCGAATTGCGGCTCGGAATCCGGGCTGGTGAATTCGGCAGTGTTGATATACGGACATCGATGATTCACAGCCAGTTCACCGCCGAGATTTCCACTGAGCACGGAGAACTCGGACGGGCCTTGGCGGCGGAACTTCCCAGCTTGCAGAGCCGCCTCACGGAACAACGGGTAGCAGTGGCGAATATTACCCTGCAAAATCACAGTGACAGCCACTCTACTGCATCCGAGCAACAGAAATCGAACGACGGACGACAGGTTTACGCAACGACTCCCGCAAGCGGGCGCGACGAAAGCGTGATACCCGCGTTCGCCGCTTTAGAAGTAACCGAGCCGGCATCACGACTTGATATTCACATGTAAGTGGTTATCGAAAGCAGAGTTGATCGACCAGCAGCAAGGAGGAAAAGCAATGAACATCCAAGGACTACCGAGCACGGGATTGGCTACCGCCCCCACGAGTTCCGTGAGTGCCAACACTTCAACCAGCGGAGGGGCAACACTAAACTCAAACAGCGCGGAGCAGACCTTCATTCAGTTGTTGGTGACCGAACTGCAATCCCAGGATCCCACTTCGCCAATGGATCCGACGACCATGGTGGGACAAATGTTCTCCATGAATCAACTGCAGCAGTTGATTGACATCAATCAGACGCTCTCAAATGCCTTGGGCGGAGCCCCCTCCTCCTCCTCCAGCAGCAGCGCTTCATCGGCGACAGCGGCGCCAACCGTCCTCGGCGCTACGCTGGCAAACGCCGCAACCAAACCCACGCAGGCTTCGGTTTCGTATGCGCAGCAATTACTGACAGGAGTAAACTAATGGCTTCATTTTCGATTCCCCTTTCCGGTCTGGCGGCCAGTACTGAGGCGCTGGATATCATTTCGAATAACCTTGCCAACATGAATACGGTCGGCTACAAGGATCAGACGGCCAATTTTCAGGATCTGTTCTATCAGAACTATGGCAGCGATGGTGCTGGCGATCCGATTCAAGTCGGCGCGGGATCATCGGTAGGTTCGGTCGCTACCAACCAGAGCAATGGAACCCTGCAGAGTACGGGAGTGAGTTCAAACGCGGCGATAACCGGCAACGGCTTCTTCATTACAGAACAGGCCAACGGCGCCATTGAATACACGCGCGCCGGAGACTTTACGGTTAACTCCGCAGGAGATTTGGTAGCCTCGAACGGCCAGCTGGTCATGGGCTACCCTGCGGTGAACGGTGTCATCAACGCGGGGGCAGCCTTATCGCCCCTCCAAGTTGGGCCGGGAGAAACCAACCCTCCGTCGGCAACCACAACTATGCAACAACAGACCAACTTAGACGCGGCGGCAACCGTAGGCACAAGCTACTCCACGACACTTGCGACCAATGATTCGCTGGGCGAACCTCATGTGCTGACTTTCGACTACACGATGACCGCTCCCAATACGTGGACTTACCAGGTCACGTTGCCCGCCGCCGATACGGGAGGTACGGGCGCTCCGACCGTGCTCGCCAGTGGCACCATGAATTTCGACAGCAGTGGCAATTTGACATCGCCGACCGGCCCGATCGCGGTAAACATTACGGGACTGGCGGACGGTGCGGCGAACATGAGTGTCGCGTGGAACCTTACCGGTCCCACCGGCAACTCGCTGATCACGCAAGTGGCATCGCCGAGCACAACCGCCACCACCAACCAGAACGGCTATGCCGCTGGCACTCTGCAGGGTTATTCGATCATGCAGGACGGGACTATCCAGGGCCAGTTCAGCAATGGCGAGACGCAGCCAATCGGGCAGATCGCCCTGGCGAGTTTCGCGAATAACCAGGGCTTGCAGTTGGCCGGGGGCAACAGCTACCAGGCCACGCTGGCCTCGGGAGCAGCGGTGGTCGGGACTGCGGGCAGCGGGGGACGAGGAACCCTCACGGGAGGATCGGTGGAGTTGTCGAACGTAGACATCTCCACAGAGTTCACGAACCTGATTGTGGTGCAGCGCGCCTTTGAGGCGGACTCTCGCGTGGTGACGACGTTCGATTCCGTCAGCAGTCAGACGATTAACCTACAGGCTAGCCCGGGGAATTAACGCGTAATTAGAGGGCGCGAAGGCGCGGCTGCTCAGGCCGCGCCGCGCATCCTTTTCTTCTACTCCATCTCTAATTGGTTCGGGCCGTGGGCGTACATGTACTCCCGTGTTCGCGGCTTCCAAGTTATTGTCAACGCACATTCTTTGTCGACTAAGCCTCCGAAGCGAAGGAGCGGAACTGCGGTGCCTGCTTGGTACGCCACTTGCACCTGTGGGCTTGAGGTCTAGCTACGTTTGCATGGATGCAGCTGTACAGGTCGCCCGGGAGCCGCAGTCCCCACCCGCAGTCGAGGTGGGGAACGATCTGGCAGAACGATTCGGCTGGCTTCCTTGCCATTTGTCGCTGCAGATCCCAATTGTTGATTTTACCGTCGGAGACTTAATCCGTCTGGGCAAGGATTCGATCGTGGAAACCGGTTGCCCTTCCACAAGTGATATTCCAGTCAGAGTAAACGGACTGCTGGTCGCCTGGAGCGAGTTCGAAGTCATCGGCAACCGCCTGGCGCTGCGCATCACGGAGCTCGCTTGAGCAAGAAGACAGAGGAGATAGACTTGGAAAACCCAATCGCACTCGGAAGCGATCCCGCCGCATCTGTAGCCGCCGCAGCGGTCGTCAACAAGAAGCACAGCGATACGAAAAAGAGCAAGCGGCTAACCAAAAGAGCCGCACGCAAAGAGACGCCGTTCAGCGCGAATGCCAGAGGCATGGCCCGTACAACCAAGTCCAAGAAAACAAGCAAGGCGCAGGCGAGGACTAGAGCGGTGGACAATTGCCAGCTGGTTAAACCGAAGGAGACAAGAAAGGAGAGTAAGTTCGCTGACAAGGTCGTAACCAATGAAGACATAAGTGCAGCTGTGGAAGTAAGTCGAAAGGTGTGGCCGAGCTCAACCAGCGACACTGCTTGCCCATCGGAAATGTTGCCCCCTACCACCTTCGGAGTCGAAGCGATCGGTGGCCCCGCGCAAGAGACGGCTGCCTCGCCGGAACTGGATGAGACGGGACAATCGACAAGTGCGCGGAGGAAAACCTCCGTGCATTGGCTCGCGGGAGTATGGAATTGGGTTTGTAAACAGCTGCGATCGAGCCAGACCAGAAAGCGGCTGCGGGTATGCGAAAGCGTTTCGCTGGGAGAAAAGCGCTTTGTGGCAGTCATCGAAGTTGACGGAGAGCAGTTTCTCGTCGGCGGAGCCTCCAGTTCGGTGGCGACGCTGGCCCGTCTCGAACCTGCTAGGCAATTCGCGGAAGTGTTGAAACGGAGATGGTCGCAGGATCCAGTTCAGGCATGATGGCCAATCCATTTTCATTTCGAGGCGTGAGCATCCTAAGCACGATCGTAGCGCTGCTCGTATTGATGATGAACGTGCCCTTGCTGCGGGCCGCAGTGCCTTATCAGCCTTCGGGCGGCGCGTCGCAGTCGAGTTCCGCACAATCCTCGTCGCTCGCGCAGACGAACGCTCCCGCGCAAATCGATCCCAACGAAATTCGCATCACGGGGGTTGGAAAAGGATCGACTTCGTGGACGATCATCGTTTTGTTAACGTTCCTGACGCTGATCCCTTCACTGTTGCTGTGCATGACGCCGTTCGCGCGCTTGCTGATTGTGTTCCACTTCCTGCGCCAGGCGCTTGGACTGCAAACCACTCCAACTAACCAGACCTTGATTGGCCTGTCCCTGGTGCTTACTTTCTTCCTGATGCAACCTGTAGGCGCCAACATCTATCAGACCTCGGTGCTGCCCCTGGAAGAAGGACGAATCAACGCCATGGACGCGCTCGCTCGAGGTTCGGTTCCCGTGCGAAAGTTTATGCTGCACTTTGTGCGCGAAAAGGATGTTGCTCTCTTTGTCGAGTTATCCAAAGAACCACGGCCTCGAAATTCGGATGATCTGTCGCTTCGAGTGATCGCTCCGGCCTACGTGCTTTCCGAACTGCGAATGGGATTTCAGATTGGTACCGTCTTGTTTCTGCCGTTTCTGGTGATCGATATGGTTGTTGCTTCGATTACTACATCGGTCGGAATGCTGCAGTTGCCGCCCGTCGTTATTTCAACACCCCTGAAGCTGATGTTGTTCGTAATGGTGGATGGCTGGAATCTTGTAGTCGGATCTCTGATGAGGAGTTTCAGTTGATGCCCGTCGAGTTAGTGACCGACCTAGGCCGCATGACCATGAAGGAAGTATTTCTACTGGCCAGTCCGATTCTGGTGATCGCGGTTGTAGTCAGTTTGACGATCAACATCATTCAGGTGCTGACGTCGTTGCAGGAGACAACCATCTCGGCGGTGCCGCGGCTGCTGGCCGTTTCCTCCGCCGTGTTTTTTCTGATGCCCTGGATGTGGAGACAACTGAGCCAGTTCACGGTGCAACTTCTGGGTGATTTGCACCCGTACTTGCGTTGATACGACATGGAAATATCATTCGCGCACATTATAAGTTCGATCCTGGTAATTGGACTGCGGGTCTCGGGGCTGATGTTGTTTGCTCCCTTCTTCAGCAATGCCTCGATTCCGCCGAGAATCAAGGCGGTGCTGGTGATCGCGATTACGACGGTTTTGTATCCGGTTTATTCGCCGCATTTGCCGGCGGTGGCCATATCCAATTGGCCTTTGTTGGTGGCCAGCGAAACCGTAGTCGGGGTGGCCCTAGGAGTGGCAACCAATATCGTGTTTGAGGCGGCACAAATGGCGGGTCAGGTGTTGAGCGTGCAAATGGGATATTCGCTGGTGAACATCCTCGACCCCAATACGCAGGTCGACAGCACGGTGGTTGCTTTCCTGCACCAGAGTCTGGCTTTGCTGATCTTTCTCGGACTGGATGTTCACCACTGGATCTTACGCGCGGTCGCGCATAGTTTTGAATATCTTCCCCCCGGCTCCGCCACTCTGAACCCGATGTTTGTCCAAGCATTGCTGCATGAGGGCGCAATCGTGATGGAGCTTGGAATTCAGATCGCCGCACCGGTGTTATCCGCAACGCTGCTGACGGACATGGTGTTGGGCTTGTTGGGGAAAGCGTCGCCGCAAATGCCACTCATGCTGATGGGACCCGCCGTGAAAAGCATGTTGGGAGTCATGGTTCTGGCGGGGACGATGCGTTACTGGCCCCACTTATTCGAAAAATACTTTTCCGAATCGATTGTTTATACCGAGCATTTGTTGCACCTGGCGCGCTAGAAGAACATGGCTGATTCGAGCAAATCGGAAAAAGCGACACCGCAAAGACGCAAGAAAGCCCGCGAACAAGGGCAAGTTGCGCGGACCAGGGAACTCTCCAGTTCTTTGGCGTGGGGCGGCGCGCTGGCAGTGATCGCATGGCAGGTTTCCGATGTGCCGCGACTATGGCGAGGTCTGTTTCAGAACGCCTTGGATCTTTCGATCCGCGAACCGCTCCGGCCAGGGGGACCGATTTTATTCTGGATGGCAGGCAGCGTAATGCGTTGGATTGTACCCGTGGTAGCGACCGCTTGGATGCTTTCGGTGTCGGCGGGCGTGGCGCAGGGCGGATTGGTATTTGCTCCCGAGGCCTTGTCGCTCAAACCGGAAAGGATGAGTCCAGCGGCGAAACTCAAACAGATGTTTTCCCTGGCTGGGCTCAGCGGATTGCTTAAGTCGCTGCTGCCCTTCAGCGTGATTGTGTGGATTGGCATCTCGACCATTACCAAGCATTGGCAAACGGTGGTTCGCGCCTCTGAACTGGGAGTGCGGGCCTATGCAGGTTTCCTGATCGGAGTGATCGGGGAACTGGTTTGGAAGTCCGGGTTGGTGATGGTGGCCTGGTCCGGCATCGATTATCTGCTGGTGCGGCAGAAACTCGAAGGCGACCTCAAGATGAGTCGTCAGGACCTGCGAGATGAGGCGAAGCAAACGGAAGGTAACCCCACGAACAAGGGCAGAATTCGACGCCTGCAGCGCAGCCTGCGAAGACGCCAGATGCTTCGCGACACGCAGAAGGCCAGTGTTGTGATAACGAACCCCACGCACTTTGCGGTCGCGCTGCGCTATGAAGTCACGATGGACGCCCCCATTGTGATCGCGAAAGGGCGAGACTTTCTAGCGCAGGAAATTAAGGAAGTGGCGCGTTGGCATGACATCCCGATTCTCGAGAATCCGCCTCTGGCGCAAGCGCTGTACCGCACGGTCGAGGTTGGACATCCCATTCCGGGGGCACTCTATGCTGCAGTAGCCGAGATCCTCGCGTTTGTGTTCCGCGCGCAAGCTCAAGCCCGGCAGCAGGCAAGGACAGGCCCGGCCTTATGAAAACGCAGGCAGGGCGGTGGATCACAAATGGCAGCTAAGCCAAAATTCCTGAATTCCGTTGCTGGAAGCGCCGGGGACTGGATTGTTCCGGCGCTGGCGGTGAGCATGGTCTTCGTCATGCTGATTCCGTTGTCCGCATTGGTGGTTGACTTGTTGCTCGCGGTGAGTATTACTGCATCCGTCCTGGTAATGCTTGTCGCCATTCAGATTCTTAAGCCGGTGCAGTTTTCAGTGTTTCCAAGCTTGTTACTCTTATTAACTTTATTTCGTCTGTCGCTTGGCCTGGCTAGCAGCCGCCGGATCCTGTTACACGGTAGCGAAGGTGCGTCAGCGGCGGGTCGAGTTATCGAGTCTTTTGGACAGTTCGTCGTTGGCGGTAATTATGTCGTCGGCTTTGTCCTGTTTCTGGCATTGATCGCGATTCAGTACATGGTGGTCAGCCACGGTGCGGTGCGCACGGCTGAGGTTACGGCGCGCTTCACTTTGGACGCAATGCCAGGCAAGCAAATGGCAATCGACGCGGACATGAATGCCGGGTTGATTGACGAAAAACAGGCCCGCGCCCGCCGGGAGCAGATTGCGCGGGAGGCGGAATTTTACGGAGCCATGGACGGCGCCGCGCGATTCAGCCAGCGCGACTCCCTGGCAACCATTCTGATCACCGCCATCAACATCATCGCTGGCTTCCTGATTGGCGTGTTTCAGCACGGCATTCCTTTCATGGAGGCTTTGAAAACCTACACTGTGCTGACCGTGGGGGACGGCTTAGTAACCATGATTCCGTCTCTGCTGGTTTCGGTTGCGGGAGCGATCGTTCTTACCAGAGCGTCTTCCGACAGCACGCTGGGGACGGACTTAGGCCGGCAATTGTTTCGCAAGAGTCGCCCGCTGTGGATCGCCGCATGTGTCATGGGTGGACTCGCAATCATTCCGGGTTTGCCAAAGTTTTCGTTTGTTCTGATGGCATCGCTGCTCATCTACCTGGCGCGCCGGGCCGGACCGGAAGTGGCGGACGCGTTGGCGACGACCGACGCCGCCAAGCCGCAGTCGGCGGTTGCGCCGGCGTCCGAGCCCCTGGACTCGGTTCTCAAACTGGATGAACTCATGCTGGAAGTTGGATTGGGGCTGGTGCCACTGGTCGACAGCAAACAGGGCGGGCAGTTGCTCGGCAAGGTGCGCTCGTTACGCAAGCAACTGGCGCAGCAACTTGGATTCCTGGTGCCATCAATCCACATTACCGACAACCTTACATTGAAGGAACGGGAGTACGTCATCTATCTGCGCGGAGTCGAAATTGCACGCTGGGAGATGCGGCGTGATTGCCTCCTCGCGATCAGTTCCCAATCCTCGCCGCCATCGTTGCCGGGTCAGGACACTCGTGAGCCGGCATTCAATGCTGCGGCGAAGTGGATCACGCCCGACTTACAACCCCAGGCGGTAGCCGCCGGCTATGTGGTCGTCGATCATACCTCGGCGCTCGCCACGCACTTGAGCGAAGTGGTGAAGCAGAACGCGCACCTACTGCTGACCCGCCACGAAACCAAGCGCCTCGTGGACCGTATGGCCGATTCTCATCCCAAACTGGTGGAGGAGCTTGTTCCGAAGCTGATGACCTTGGGCGAGGTGCAAAAAGTGCTCCAACAGTTATTGCGCGAGCAAGTCTCGATCCGCGATCTGGGATCGATCCTGGAGACGCTGGTGGAAAGTGCGCCGATTAATAAAAACCCAATCATTCTGGTCGAAGCGGTACGACAGACCCTCGGGCGGGCGTTAGTCCGACCGTTACTGGATGAGCATGGAGATCTCAAGGTGGTTACGGTGGATCGCAGCATTGAAGAAGAATGCGCGCGCAGCTTGAATCCGCAGCCAGCCACCGCCAGCCAGGGAGCATTACAGCCAAATACCGCGAGGCGGGTGTGCGATGGCTTGCGGGCGCTCTTTGGCGAACAGGTAGTAACGGCGCCACCAATTTTGCTGTGTCAATCTCCGGCACGCTTCCAACTGCGGCGCTTGCTGGAGCCGTTTCTGCCCAAAGTAATCGTACTTGCGCCGGCGGAGATTCCCCCGTTTACGTCGGTTCAATCGATTGGAGCTTTAAGGTAGCTGTAAATCAGTTGCAGGATAGACAAGTTGAGGGCCCCATGCTACAGGCACAAACCGCATATAAAGAACAGCAGGTAGACGAAAAAGAAGACCGCGACAAACTTATCATGAGCAACCTGCCGCAAGTCTATTACATTGCCCGGCGGATTCATGAGCGTTTGCCTCAGCAGGTGCCCTTCGAGGACCTGGTAAACGCTGGGGTCATCGGACTAATTGAGGCATTTGGGAGCTACGACCCAACGAAGTCAGTTCCATTGAAGTCGTACGCCAAGTTCCGTATTCGCGGAGCCATACTCGACAGCATACGGGAACTTGACTGGGGCTCGCGACGGCTTCGTCATAAAGGACGGCAGATTGACGAGGTAGTGTCACAGCTGTCAAAGAAGCTGGGCCGGCAGCCAGAGGAACAGGAAATTGCCGCCGAAATGGGCATTCCCCTGGACGAATTGTATGCCATCGCCCACAGCATCGACGGAGCGATTCTGGTCGGCCAACAGGTTAGTTCTGTATACGACCGTTCAGGCCAGCACGACCTTATTGAGTCAGCGCCAAGCCGCGATGCGAATCCATTTGATTTGTGCATGAAGTCGGAAGTCAGGGAGAAGCTCGCGAAGGCTATCGCGACGCTGTCCGAAAAAGAGCAAATGGTGATCTCTCTGTATTACAAAGAAGAGCTGACGATGAAGGAGATCGCCGAGGTGATGCAACTTGGCGAGTCGCGCATCTCTCAAATCCACAGCCTGGCTCTATCTAAGCTTCGGGCTACTTTCCCGGACCCGGCTCTGCAGGAAGCGTTGGCGTGAAAAGGTCTGGGGCAGGAACGAACGTGCTCTTCAGGCACTCCGGCGCGAAGGTCCAATCGGTCTGGAGAGACTGGGTGGCGAAGTGCGGCAATCCGACATGCTCGAAGAAGTCCTGGCTGCAAGCTTTTACTCATAGCCACCGCGGAATGAGAGTCGAAGGCGAATGGTATTGTGACACGAATTGCTTTGAGCAGGTGGTCAAGGGGAAGATCGAGGAATTGCTGGCTTCTCAGAACCCGCCGGCAAAAGCGCGCGGTTCGCGGGTTCCCATGGGATTGCTGCTCCTGTCGCGAGGAATTCTGACCTCGGAGCAACTTAAGGCGGCACTCGATTACCAGCGCTTGAACGCGGTGAACTTTGGGGATGCCGTGCAACAGCTTGGTTTTGCCACCCAGGAGCAGGTGACCGCAGCGGTGGCCGCGCAATGGGCTTGTCCTGTCTTTCCGTTGGGAGACCGTCCGCTGGATGTTAAGATCCGAATTCCGCGGCAACTACTGAATTTGTATAAAATGCTCCCCGTTCACTATACCGAGAATGAGCGGCGGCTTCTAATCGGTTTTGTTAGCGGTGTCCAGCATCAGATTCTTTCTACGATCGGGCACATAACGTCGTGTACTGTCGTACCGTGTTTCATAACTATGCGCGAATACGAGTCACAGCTGAAGTCTTCACTTACCCCATGTCCTCGTGACTACGAGCTGGCTGTCGACGAGATTCTCGAGAGCGCCGAGATGGCGCGTCTCACGACCAACTACGTGGTTCAGCTTGGGGCAGAACGGATGCGGATTGGGAAGTGTCGCGACTATGTGTGGACGCGGATCTGGGGAAAGAAGCAGGAAATGGATTTGCTGTTCAGGGTGGGAAGCGATTAGGAGATTGTGAGCGTGCTAATGCTCGGACCATCCACTGCCGATAGATAGCAGGCAGGGTGGTCTCGATGTTTCCGAACCGGACAAATCCAAAACTCCAGCTAGTGGCCGTCGGCCAACAATCTCCGGTTGGAAGCGGACGCCCCGCGCCATATCCCCTGCCGGGCGAAGCACAGTTTCCCGGCCCTCCAGCCATGCCCCATGCGCTACTGCAGCTGGAATTGTGCTTGTCCGCATACGTAGTTGATCTGCAAGATATTACTAACATCATACGAAGCGACGTCGGACTCATGGTGCAGATATTGCGACTCGCGGCCCGGGAGGCAGAGAGTCCGACGGGAAAGATCCACGCTGTTAGCGAGATCGCGATCCAGCTTGGAGTGGTTCGACTGGGAGAACTGGCAACCCAAACCAAGCCTCTGCCGGACTATTTCAGAGGCCAGGTGGGAGCGAGTCGATGCGTGCGGTTTTGGACGCACGCCAGGTTGTCGGCCCTGATTGCTGAAGAACTCGCCAGCCGGTCCTGGGAGGTCAGCCCGGAAGAGGCATACGTGGCGGGCCTCTTATACCGTGTCGGCGACCTTCCCTCAGTGCTGGGATGGACCACCACAGGTTCAGGCGGCACGGATTTCCACCATATCGGCTATCAAATGGCAAAGGCATGGGAATTCCCTCGTGGCCTGGCAGATGTGATCGGTGGTTATGGCGAAATTGGCCGCACTGACGATTCGCGCAAGCTGCTCGAACTAGCGGAGTCCGCCGACAATTGGGCCTCACGCTTCGAATTGCTGTCGGCTCGTGGCGCGATGAAGTCTGAGACCTCCGTGATGTAAGAGCGCGCGGGGTTGGTTAGAGATACCAATGCAGCCGAGTTCGGCGCTATCTTATAGCGGTTCCATTTAATCGTCCTCTCATTTGGTCCACCGGCCATCCACGAATCGTCAATCACTTGCAACCGACGCCGCAAGGTTAGTGTGGCCCCACCCGTGCTTGTTCTCCTACGGGAGTCTCCATGGATAGCGGGTTCTACGCGGCTTGCACGGCATTGATGGCGCGCAGCGAGACACTGGATCTGGTTGCCAACAACCTCGCCAACGTAAGTACACCGGGATATCGGGCGCGGCACGATTCATTTCGTTCCGTGTTGGCCACGTCCGCCGGCACAGCTCTTTCAGGCTTAAATCAGGCGGTAAACGACTATTCGGTTCAGGGCGGCGGCCAACTCGACCTTTCGCAAGGAAATCTGGAGAAGACGGGCAACGATCTCGATCTGGGCATACAGGGCAGCGGCTTTTTTGCGATAAAGACAGCGAACGGTCAGCTCTATACCCGCGATGGAAATTTCCACGTGTCGGCAAAGGGCGAATTGGTAACGTCCGAAGGCGACTTGGTTCTTGGAGGCGACAACCGTCCCATACCGATCGTGGGAGCGCCGGTGTCGGTGAGTGCGGACGGGACGATTTCGGTCAATGGAGCCTTGGCGGGCCAAGTGAAGATGGTCGATTTCCCGGCCGGAACACCTTTGGAAAGCGTTGGGAAGAACTATTACTCAGCGCCCGACAAGAGCGCCGTCCCGGCGACCCAGGCCAGCATCCAGCAGGGAATGCTGGAAAGTTCCAATGTAAACGCCGTTGCCAGTTCTATCGAATTGATTACGGTACAACGATACGCGGAACTGATGCAGCGGGCGCTGACCATGTTCCATACGGAGATGAACCAGGTTGCGACTCAAGACCTGCCACGAGTTCCCAATAATTCTTAAAGGAGCGAGAAATGCTTCGTGCACTCTATACAGCGGCCAGCGGGATGTCGGCGCAGCAATTGAACCTCGATAACATCGCCAACAACCTTGCTAACTCTAGCACCGCCGGCTTTTACTCACGCCGCCTGCAATTTTCCGATCTGGTATACCAGAATGTGATCATGCCAGGCGCCGCGGCGACACAACAGACTACCATCGCCGCGGGACTCCAGGTCGGACTGGGTACGATGGGCGCCGCCTCAGAGATTATGCAGACGCAGGGCAACTTCAGTTCGACCGGCAATCCTTTGGATATCGCGATTCAGGGGCTCGGTTTCTTTCAAGTAACCTTGCCGGACGGTTCTATCGCGTATACGAGAGCCGGTTCGTTCCATCTGGACTCGACGGGGAACATCGTCACTGCCAACGGGACTCCACTGCAACCGAGCATCACTGTCCCAGCGAACTCGACTACGGTCACGATCGGCTCCGATGGCACGATCTCCGTAACCCAGGCGGGGCAGACCGCCGCGCAGCAGGTGGGGAGCATTCAGTTGGCGATGTTCCCGAATCCTGGCGGGTTGAACAGCATCGGCAACAATTTGTATCTCGCGACCACGGCATCGGGCGATCCTATCGTAGGCGCTCCTGGATCAGCCGAAGGGATGGGGACCCTGCAGCAGGGGATGTTGGAACAGTCGAACGTGGATGTGGTGGCGGAGTTTGTCAACATGATCGTGGCGCAGCGTTCGTACGAAGCGAATTCACGAGTTGTTACATCAGCAGATCAGATGTTGCAAGATCTTGCCAGCATCGGCCGGTAAGACGGCACAGCAATGCTAAATGGCGCCCGCAAATTCGTCGTGTCGGTTCTAATTGTAACGGCCATGCCGTTCGCCGTAAGCCACGCGGCCGTGTCTCGAAGCGACATCTCGAATCAGCGCATCGCTGATGCCATGGGTTTTGCGGGCATTGTCGCGGGTCCGGATCAGATAGAGATACTCTCCAGCCTCGACAATATCAGCCCAAGTGCGACCATGCGCGTGGTGAGCGTGAGCAAGGGGACGGCAGGGACGGTTAAAGCGAAGTTGCGGTGCCGCGATAATCGCGAGTGCTTACCGTTCTACGTCCTGGTGCACGGCTTCGATGGGTTGACCGGGAGCGAACTCGCAATGCGCCCGGCGCCGGCAGTTACGACTAGTACGATCGAGAACGTGGTTCGTGACGGCGATCATGCAATGTTGATTGTTGAAACCAAGGATTCTCGAATGAGTTTTCCCGTGATTTGCTTGCACAGTGGAGGTCGCGGGCAAAGGATCCGTGTAACCAGCCTGGATCGGAAGCGATTCTACGATGCGGAAGTAGTTGCGGCTGGAATACTGAAGGGTACCCTTTGAGTCATCTGAAGCCTATGAGAGTGCGACATGGAAGCAGGTGGGCAGTTATCTTGTCAGTCGCCCTCGGCCTGCTGCCTGCCCTGCCTTGCGCGCTGGCCAATGCGAAATCAAAACAAGATTCGCAAAAGCTGCGTTCCGATTATATCGCTCGAATGCAGTTGCAGCCCGCCGCACCGGGCGCCACGACGTTAGGCAGCCTTTATATTCCGAATGGCGCTTACACTGACATGAGCGCGGACTATAAGGCGCGCCGTGTAGGCGATGTCGTTACTCTGTTGGTGTCCGAGACGACGGCTGCGTCATCCACCGGCGATGTGAATAACTCAAGAACATTCCAGGCAAGCTCGGCCATCACCAGCCTGCCCGGATTCCAGTCAAACCCGGCCAACCCACTGCTGGGCATGACATCGTCGAAGACGTTAAAGGGGCAAGGAGAAACGTCGGCGGGTTCCAGTGTGACGGCGACCGTGTCCGCTCGCGTGATTGCGCTGTTGACTGACGGAAGCATGATTGTGGAGGCGGAGCGGAAAATCCAGATCAATAGCCAGCATGAAGACCTGATCGTGCGCGGCGTGCTGCGTCCCGGCGATGTTGGCCCCAACAACTCTGCTCCTGCCACGGCCCTGGCCGACCTGGAAATCGAACTCAAGGGAAAAGGGGTCGTGAACGATTATATTGGCCGGCAAAATCCGATCATCAGGGGGTTGCTATGGCTACTCACCTGGTAGATGCGAGACACCGATTGCTCTGGCTCTGGTTGTGGCTGCGCCTGCCGTCTCCGTGGCTTGTCGTCGGTGTGTTTCTTACTTCTCTAATTGTCGCCGGGCAGCGTCCGGCGGCGGCGCAGGACAGTCGTCGTGTTTTGCTGCGAGATATCACGACCATCGAAGGCATACGGGACAATCCCCTGATCGGCTACAGCATTGTAGTGGGCCTGAAGCGCACTGGGGACAGCCAGCAAACCCAATTCACCACCCAGGCTCTGGCCAATGTGCTGCAACGACTGGGTGCCCAGATTACCGCGGCATCGATTCAAGTTCGGAACGTCGCCGCCGTGATGGTCACTGCCTCCCTGCCTCCGTTTGCGCGGCCCGGGACTGCACTCGACGTAACCGTATCTTCGCTTGGTGACGCCAAAAGCCTGGAGGGAGGTGTGCTGCTGCTCACTTCGTTGCATGGCGCGGATGGACAGGTGTATGCGCAGGCCCAGGGCCCACTTACTCTGGGTGGCTACACAGTTGGCGGCGGCGGTAACTCCAAAGAAGTGAACCATGTGACGGTCGGGCGAGTGCCATCGGGCGGAATTGTGGAACGCGATACCTCGATCGATTTAAAGCATCTCAAGACTTTGTCGCTTGCCTTGCGTGAACCGGATTTTACGGCTGCTCGCGACGTTGCCGACGCCATCAATAAGGAGTTTGGGAAGGAACTGGCATCAGCGCTGGACAGTCGCCGCGTGGACATCAATATTGACCAGGCGGGAGTCGCCACGGTCCCAACCTTGATCGCACAAGTTCAGAATTTGAGCATTGCCATTCATCCTCCAGCGAAGGTAGTCATGAACGAGCGGACCGGGACGATCGTGATGGGAGGCGACGTGAAACTCTCTCCCGTTTCGGTGCTGCACGGCGATCTCACAGTTGAGGTTACCACGACATTCGATGTCTCTCAGCCAGGGCCGCTGTCCAAGGGAAAGACGGAAGTGGTACCCGAAACCGAAGTAAAGGCAAGCGACAAGCCGGCGCGTTCGTTCCAGTTGAAAGAAGGAGCGAACGTCGAGGAGTTGATTAACGGCCTGCACGCCATGGGAGCGACCGCCCGGGACATCGTTGCCATCTTGCAGGCGATCAAAGCTGCGGGCGGGTTGCAGGCTGAGTTGGAGGTTCTCTAAGTCATGGGTGATTTGCGTATCGCCAATCCCGGCACCAGTGTTTCGAGCCTCACCCAAGCGCAGGGGGACCTGGCCGTTCAGCAACTGCGGAACAACACCGCCAAGGACCGAAAGGCGAAGATTGACAAGGCGGCTCATGATTTTGAGAGCATCCTGGTAGGCCAGTGGCTGGAAAAAGCGGAGAAGTCGTTTGCGACGGTTCCCGGCACCGACCCTGACCAGAGCAACGATTCGGGTCATGATCAGTTTCAGAGCATCGCTTGTCAATACATGGCGCAGGGGCTAAGCAAGAACGGCGGTTTCGGCATTGCCGCGATGATTACCAAGCACCTGACGGCCACGGAAGCAAATCAGCCCTCGGACGGCGCTTCGAAGGTAGACGCGACCAAATTGTCATCGACTACTGCCGCTAAGTTTGAGAATAATAAGTAGTTACATGGGTAACGTGAAACGGGTCAAGGGCGACTGAAGTTTATCGCCTGAAGAGCCGATAAGAGTGGGCCAGTGAATTGGAGAGTTCGATATGAGAATACAACTCAACACACCAGATCCGCAGTCCATCTCAGCCGAACAGGCGTCGAAGTCCTCTACGACTCCGGTGGGGCAGACCGGGTCGGCGGCGGCCAGCGATAAGACGAGTTTGACGCAGGACACCGTCACCCTGAGCAGTCTGGCGACGCAAGCGCTTGCGCAGCCGGAAGTGCGCCAGAGTCAGGTAGACAGCTTGCGGGAGAGCATCGGCAGTGGACAGTACAAACTCGATCCCAGCGAGATCGCCGACGCGATCCTCGGCCGGTAGTCGAAAGAGCAACAGTACAGGGATCGACTGAGCTCGACCATGGCGAAATCAGATGCAACCCGCAGAGGGGCGCAACTTGAGCATCTTGCTCAGGTGCATGCCTTGTCGCGGGCGATTGCGTCCGCGATCTCGGCGATCGAGAAGAACGATCTGCAGCAGTTAGAGACCAATTTGTACTTGCAGGAAGCGACTTGCACGCTGCTTGCAGGTTCCAAGGCCGCGCTACACGCAACAACGAATTCAACGGCCAGACCAAACACGGTAGCAGACGATAGCTCGGATCGACAATTGCTGCAGGAAATTCGCCAGGCCTACACGGGGCTCGCGCAGGTCAACCGCGCCTATGCCGCGTTGCTGAAGCGTGTGCGCAAGTCCGCCGCATTGATTGCTGCTCTCTATCGCAGCCAGGGAGCAGGTTACGACCGGGGTTCTTCCGCTCTGTCACAACGTCAATCTTGGCCCGGCCAAGTAAGCATCGAGGTATAGCAGCATGGGATCGTTATCCTCCATATTGTTTATGGCATCGCAGGCTCTGGGGGCCGATCAGGGCGCGATCGATGCGACGTCCAACAACATCGCCAATCAGAACACTCCGGGCTACAGCCGGGAGGTAGCCGTCCTTACGGAAGCGACACCTTCGGTGGACGGAAGCGTGACCTATGGCAACGGCGTGGAGTTGCAGCAGATCCAGAGTGTGCGCGACCAGGTACTGCAAATTCAAATTTCGGATCAGAATCAGCAACAAGGCAGTTCGCAGGCGCAATACACGGCTTTGCAACAGGTGCAGAGTCTGTTCTCCAATCCCACACAAGGTATTGGGGCGGACTTTACGGCATTTTTCAACAGTATCAGCCAGCTCTCGACTGACCCGGCAAGTGTCCCGGATCGTCAGGCGGTGCTTACCGCGGCTCAGAACCTGGCCAGTGATTTCCATTCTACCGAACAGAGTCTGGACACGGTTCAGTCTGGCCTGAATCAGTCGGTGCAGCAGAACGTGACCCAGATCAACACGTTGACGCAGCAGATCGCGCAGCTCAACGTTCAGGTTGGAGAGATGCAGAAGTTGGGGCAGGATCCGGGCAGCCTTGGGGACCAGGAAACCCAGCTCATTCAGCAGCTCTCGCAGTTGACCACCGTGAACCAGATCCAGACCGAAAACGGCCTGACGCTGACCACTGGGAATGGGGCGCCGCTGGTAGTTGGGGGTCAGAGCTTCGCGCTCCAGACCACGACCGGGCCTTCGGGGATGACGAATGTGTCTTCGCAAGGCCAGGACATCACCAGTACACTCAAGGGCGGCCAATTGGGAGGCAACCTCCAGATTCGAGATAATGTGGTTCCCGGCCTGCTCAGTCAGATCGATAACCTCGCCAGCCAGTTCTCGAGCAGTATCAATGCCGCGCAGGCATCGGGATACGACCTGAACGGGAATGCTGGACAACCGCTTTTCACCGATACCTCCGGAGCCGGAGCCGCCAGCAATCTGACGGTTGCCATCACCGACCCGAGCCTGATCGCGGCCAGCTCTGACGGAACCGCGGGGAGCAACGGCAATGTCGCGAATCTGCTGGCGGTGCAGAACCAGAAGTTGCCATCCGGTGACACTCCGCTCAACACATATTCGAATCTGGTGGCTCAAAGCGGAAGCCTCACGGCTCAGGCTCAAGCCGAAGTAACTGCCAGCACGGGCAGTCTGAATCAGCTCAACAACCAATTAGGCGCGGTCTCTGGAGTCAATCTCGATGAGGAGACGACCAACCTTATGAACTACCAGCGCGCGTATGAAGCGGCCGCGCGCGTGGTAACCACGGTGGACGAACTAACCCAGTCCGTTTTGGATATGGGATCAGGCGTAACGGGTGCGCCGTAAACTTATGCGCGTAAATCCAAATTTCACACCAGACATTCTCAACGATCTGTCGCAGTCGCAGACACTCGAGCAGACTTATATTGAGCAACTCGCGACGGGGAGACGGGTAAACCTGCCCTCCGATGACCCGTCAGCCGCGGCTGCGGACGTGCAAAACCAGGCGCTCCAGAGTCAGAATGATCAGTATCTCCAGAACACTAGCAGTCTGGAGGGTATGTTCCAGACCGCCGATTCCGCACTCAGCCTGGTCGTAACTGCGCTCAACCAGGCAGTTTCCCTGGGAACTCAGGGAGCGAATGGTGGCGTGTCCGCGTCCGCGCAGCAGGCGATTGCGCAACAAGTGCAGGCCATCCAGAGTCAGATCGTCCAGTTAGCCAACACTTCTTATCAAGGGAGTTACCTGTTTGGCGGGACAGCGACACAATCGGCTCCGTTTGCGCTTGACTCAACGCAGCCCTCGGGAGTCGCTTATAACGGAAACACCGGGGTCAACAGCGTCGAGATTGCACAGGGAAGAAGCATACAAACAAATGTACCCGGAAGCCAGCTCTTCATGAGCACAACGGCGAGCGTGATGGGTTCTCTGCAGCAGCTGGTTACCGCCTTGCAAAGCGGCAACTCATCCAGCATTGGCGCAGCCACGACCCAAGTGGGCACGGCGCTCAGTTATCTGTCGCAGCAGCGGGTTTATTACGGCAATGCAGTCGATCAGCTCAATTCCAACCAGTCGTCGCTCCAAACAGAGCAAGTCAATCTACAGTCGCAAGAGAGCACTCTGGTGGGGGCCGACCTCGCCACCGCGGCGACCGACTTGTCACAGGCGGAGACGCAGCGGAGCGCGACGCTGGCAGCACTTGCGCAAGTGATACCTCAGAGCTTACTGAACTATCTGAAGTAGTTCACTACGCAAGCAGTTGGCGTAAAACACGCATCCAGGCCAAGAACTCGCTTTGCTTTCAGCCTGTGGAAAAGCCGTCGCGCCTGCTAAGCGCTCACCGGAGGCGTGAAAAGAGCACAATTTTCAGCTCTTAACCGCGCGAGTGTCACTCGGACCCTTCCTGAAATCATCGCGAATCGGACTTCAGTGCCAATCAATAAACGAAAAGTCAACAATCCGAGTCGGATATCCGGCGGGCACGAGGGCAAGGATGTTTTGCAGCGAAGAACCAACTTTTGGACATCGGCAGAGTGAGAGGCGCGGACAGATTGTCCGCGCCTCACAGGTGGATCAGGCTTCCAGGGAAACGGGTGGCGTCAACAGGGCGCTCGACCCCGAAGTGAAGTTGCTCCCGAGAGCAAAAGGCTGCAAATCCTGCTGCAATGTAGCGTAGGCCTGTTGCACGGGGGATAGAGCGCCCGCGGTGGAGTTCTGCGCCGCCTCGTTGAAATCTTGGAGCAGGGGATTCGACTCATCGCTTTCGCTGCCGATACCAGCGTGGTTGTGGAAGTGGTTGGTCGAAGGATTCCCCTGGACTCTGAAGACCTGCTGCTCGGGGACGGCCGGTGGCGAGACCTTGAAGATCTGTTTGTCGGGGACGGAAGGTGGCGAGACCTTAAAGATCTGTTTGTCGGGGACGGCCGGTGGCGAGA
>PLBE01000177.1 GCA_003134435.1 Acidobacteriaceae bacterium | reverse complement strand
TGCCAGGTGTTGATCGACGGGGTGCGAGTTAGAGCGCGCCCCTTTTCTTTCAGGGTGGATAGAACGCACTTACTCAGGAAGCGTGCGAGTGGGTAAGACTTCGAGGCAGGGAAACTCAATTCGAGGAGAGCACATGAAGGCGAATTTTCTGGATTTGCATGCGGCAGCGGATTTTCTGGGGCCGGGCGCGATCGAAATCGAACGCTACCAGACCGAGATTACGGACATCGTGCGGCGGCGCGGAGTATTTGGACAGCGGATGAAGCAGGTGCCGGCGACGGGACATCCCTCGCGATTTTTTGAAGAGACGGCAATCCCTTCGCCCACGGCGGCGCAGGCGTTTGTGGATCCGCGCAACATCGTGCCGACACTGCAAACGCCGACGCGAGTGGAACGGAGCGTCCCGCTCAAGGCACTGGTCTCGCAGATCAACTACAACCTGTTTGACATGGAGGTAGGAAACCAGCAGAGCCAGTTTGCCTATCTGCAGGCGAAGGATCTGGCGGATTCGGTGGTTGGAGTTCTGCGGACTCATGACGTTGCTCTGTGGAATGGCAACGACACTTCGCTGAGCACGCCAACAACGGCGCAGTATTTCGGCGCTATCGGACAGATCGAGGCGGGAGGCAACAGCACTACGATCGCAATCGGAGCCAGCATCGTGGACGGACTGAAGAGCACGATCGCGGAGATGGTGTCGAGTTCGTCGTTCGACGTGCGGCCGACGGCGATCTATGCGAACCCGGTGCTGCTTGACCTGATCGACCGCGAAATGAAGGCGGAATACAACGTGGTGCTTGCGACGGCGCAGATCACGGGCGGGTTGACGGTAAAGACCCTGAGTACGCAGGCTGGGGATTTGCCGTTGATTCCGGAGTGGGCGCTTCCTTACACAGGCACACCGGGGAGCGGCACGGCGGTGCTGCCGGCTTACATCGTGACCGAGGATCTGATCGAGTATCACTGGCTGACGGATCCGAATCCACGAGTATTTGCACTGGGACTGCCCAGCACACTGATGACGCAGAGCGTGGTGGTGAAGTTCGGCGCCATGGTGGTGAAAGGCGCGAACTACGCGCACTACGAAGTGAAAGTGAACCGGTAGGAGTACGCGGGGAGACCCACCTATTCCCGGATTGTGAATGGGTGGGAATCCCGGCTTACCTGGGAGAACGGACAACACACATGAACTACTTACAACCGGCGGAGTATGAGTTATATGGACTGGAAGCGACGACTGCTCTGTCCTGGGTTACGGCGGCGTCGGCGATCGTGGATGCGCACTGTCGAAGAGTCACGCTGGCCGTCAATCAATATACGGAGCGCATGCGAACCGAAAACGGGCGAAGGCCGGTGCGGCTTACTTACTTGCCGCTGAATCCAGTGGCCCCGGCAACGTCGGCGATTGTTTCGGCGCGGGCTCGGTATGCGACCCCGCGGCGGGGGGAACTGGAGTACGAGGAGGTGATGTGGGATGCGGCCATGGCGTTCGGGATTCCGGGAACGTGGGTGGATTTGAACGTGGCGGATCTGGACGTGTTTCTGGAGACGGGGGAAGTGACGCTTCCGGTGAATGCGCTGGGGTGGACGTTCACGGAAGTCGAGATTGCGTATACGGCTGGGCTGAATCCGTTTCCGGACGCGGTGAAGGTGGCGTGTGCGCAGCTGGTGAAGAATGCGCAGGCAACACCGGCGTTGAATGTGAAGAGGAACGTGCTGCCGGACAGGATGCAGCTGATGTATTTTTCGGATTCACTTCTGGATGAGACGGTGCAGTCGCTGCTGGCGCCTTACGTGGCGCAGAAAGTGGGCTGAGGATGACGGGGATTTCTGGGGCAGCGGCGGCGCGCGCGGCGGATGCGATGTTACAGACTCTGGGCGGCACGGAAGTGATTCTGCTATTTGCGGCGGCGGGCATGCCCGCTGATGCGGCGGCGCAACTTGGCTTGGTGGATCCGGGAGTCGAGCAGGTGGTGATCGCTCCGGTAGTGGTGGTGGAACTTACAACCGAGACGAATGGTCCGCGGCGGCGAATCGAGCTGCTGGCGGGGCATGCAGCGATGGCGGAGCAGGTTAGTCAGCGCAATGTGGCTTCGGCGGAAGTCCTGTTCGAAACGGCGCTGGGATTAGTGTATTGCGGCGAGGTATTCCACATTGAAGGTTTCGTGGTTGAACGACTGGGAGGCGTGACTTATCTCTACCGGGTGGCGGCGGTGTCTTAGCAGCGATCAGTTAGGGGAACTTGTCGACTTACAAGGACACAGGAGAGACATGCAGGCTGCTAAAGACAGTTTCTATATGGCGCTGCGGGGTCGGCTTACGGCATTGAATCCGACGCGGACCATGGTCATCGATGGCGTAACGGTGCCGGCGATTGTGGTCCGTGAAAATATGGAGCCGCGATTTGGGGAAGCGCAGCCGGGCGCGTTTTACATCGACTTTGGGGAGATCCTGATTGCGGAGAGTACACGTCCGATGCTGGGACTCGATTGCCATATCTGGTATGCGAGTGAAGGTGGCGGCGGTACGGGAGTGGATCGAGGTCGCATGCTGGCGGAGATGGACGTCGAGTTACTCGGGATGTGCAATCCGCCGCATACGGAAATGTTCGACTACAGCCAGGTTCCGAGCGTTGATTTGGGGTCAGGCATTTTCTGGACGGTGCCGGTCATGGGAAATATGCCGGGTGACGTTTCGGTCGACAAGCAGCAAAGGAGCGCCGGCATGGCGCGAGTGGAACGTTACGCCGACTTGAGGATCTATTTCTTTCTACCTGAGGTAGCCGCGTGACGCGGGCGGGGCTGCGACCGGTGTCGAGGCAGACGCGAGCGTATTTTGCGCCCGTGGACAGAGTGAACGGGCCGACGGCGATCTTCGATCCTTCGAAGGATTATGGATTCGAACTGGATGCTCCAACCGCTCCGTGGATTGACTTGGGATGGATTGAAAACTTCCGGCGCACCAGCACATCGCAGATCGACGGACTGGCGGGCGGTACGGCGGGCGCGGTGACGGCGCAGGCGCGACGCGCTCTGGGAGCGCGAGTCGATTTCGAATTCCGCGAGTGGGGAAAATTACAGATGGCCTTGGCGGGAGGCTCGGAGCACATGAATGTGCTGGCCACGGATGAGAGCGCATCGCGAGCGGGGGCGGGCGGAATTCCGTTGGCGGCCGTGCCTTTGCTGGCGGGGTCAAACGCCGGGGAACTGGTGTTGGGAGCAGGCGGCATCGCGGGATTCGAAGCCGAAGACCTGGTCGCATGCGATGTGGATTATGCGCAGCAAGTTGGCTATGTGGGCACCGGGATCGCGGCGGCTTATGTGAAGAATGCGGCTGATGTGCGGCAGGATGCCAACTATGTGCGCCGAGTTACGTTCAACGTGGGTCGGGTGGCGTTGGTGACCGGGACTTCGTTGTTGCTGACGCAGGGGTTGCCCGGGGGAGTGCCTGCGGCGGGGGCGGCGGTGCAGCAGGTGATGGCTTTTGTGGATCGGGAAGGTGGGACGTTCCTGCAACAGTGGTCGGGGTTATTTATGGCAGAGGAAGAATCGGGTGGACGGGTGTGTTTCTTCTATCCATTGTTGAGTCCGTGCAGCGTTAAGGCGGAGTTTGAACGCGAAAGCCTAATCCCGATTCAGAAACCGATTGGGGAGTTGGCGCTACAGGCTTCGTTCACAGCTTTCCCGACAGTGGATGGTAACGATGGAGCGTTGGTGCTTTGTTATCGGAGTTACTTTCCGGCCCGCGGGGCGGCGGTCTACTGAGGGCGCGGCTGAGGTAATCTGCGAAGGCGTCACCGTCTCGCTCACGCGAGACTCTTACCAGCGGGCACAACCACACACATAGGACTGCCGATAAGTCATGAAACTACTGATTGATAATCTGGATGGTCTGGGAGTTCAGGATTACACGGAGTTCGTGGATTCGTGCAAGAGTCCTATCCTGGCACGCAAACTTAACCTTCCCGCGGAATTGAAATTAGGGTTATTGACTGGAGCGGGGAGTTTGGCGGTGCCTGCACTTGGCGGTCGAGTGACGCTGACCCTGGCAAACGGCAATTATTTATTCACTGGTTATATCGTCCAGGCGCCTGCGTATCAGTATCTGGGGTGGGCAGATTGCTGTTTGGTGTACAGGTACGAGGTTGTCGCACTTAGCGATGTAATGCTGATGGATCAGAAAGCGCCTCTTCCGCATCCTCCCTTTGTCGATCGGAACGCCGGTGACGCGTTCCGGCAGTTGACGGCGGAAGCTTTGCCGGGATGGTTTGACGTGAGCGGGGTGCAGGCGGGTGATCCGATTCCATATTACAGCGTTAATCCGGCAAAGAAGTGGACCGAATCGGCGGGAGAGATAGCGCGGTCGGCGCGCTGCAGTTATCGTGACGACAACGGGGCGCTATTATTTGCGCCGCTTGGGGCGAACACTTATGCGCTAACTGAGGATGGAGTCATGTTCTCTCCGAGTGATCTGCAATTGCAGAGTGTGAGCCGACTGGTGAACGACCTGACAATTCTGGGACCACTGGAGCCGACCGCGCATGTGAAGGACTACTTTGTCGGCGACGGGTACACGACGAAGTTCTATATGTCGCAGAAGCCATTCACGCGCAGCAGTGAGGTGGCACTGTATAACCGCACAATTCTCGATGAGACTTATGCGGAACTGGACCCTACGCATTGGATTGCGACTGATCCTTTGGGCGTGATGTCGGTGAGCGGCGGCCAGTTGCAGGTGGCGGGAGGGACGGGGGCGGATGGGCAGACGCTGTTGGACTTTATCGAGAAGATCGAACTTGGCGGGGCCACGGTGTTGGAGCACGGAGACGTGGTGTTCAATGCGGCTTCGGATGGTGTGATTGGAGGGCTTTATGCGGGAGCAGTTTCGATCGCGGGTTGCCTGGCAGGCTTTCGCATAACACCGGCGGGGGCAAACTGTTCGATCCAGGCGTTAGTGGGTGGGGCAACGGCAGGCTCGGCGCTGGCCACGCAGGCTGGACATCATTACGTTTTTACCACTCAGCTTTACCCGACGGAAGTTTATCGAATGCAGCAAGTGTTTCACTCTTCGGCGCATCCGAGTGGAGCGGCGCGAGGGGGCGGAGCGGTTGCGGGCGACACGCGGATCGTGCTGGAGGTGCAGGATATCGATCCAACGAATCCGGCCACGCAGGTGGCGCCCGCGGCGGTGCTGTATGACGGCATGATTGCGAACTCGCCTGGATGTTGCACTTATGCGCTGATCAATGCGGGCAACATGCACTGCTCAGTTGCGTTCACTTATATATGGCTGCCAGTGGATGCGCTGGTGCGGAGCACATTGCCTGGGGCGACTACGTTAACTGTGCCGTCGGGTTCACTGCTGGATGGGGCCGAGTGTTATGTATCCAGCGAGCCGGCACTGCAGTTTTACCCGGAGTACATACCGGCGGCGAACCAGTTGATTGAAGTTAGTTATCGCGGGCAGGGGCATGCGGTGGCGCGAGTTATTAACTCGGCTAGCATCGCCGCTCATCAGCGCGGAGGCGACGATGGCGTGCGGGGAAGCGTGCGCGAGATTGGGATGCCAGTTCCGCGAACTTCGGCGGACTGCGAGATTGCGGCGCAGGCGTTAATGGACGATGCAGGGCAAGGTTGGGCTGGAGAGTACCAGGCTTGGAGTCAGACGCTGCCGGGAGGAGCGGCGGACATTTTTCCGGGAGACGGGTTGGCGGTGAATGTTCCGTCGCGGATGGCATCGTTCCTGGCGCTTGTGCGCGAAGTGGATGTAGAGATGGTCGACATTGGCGGCGAAAACAGTCGCTACACGCTGCGGTTCGTAGATGCGGGAGACGCTTCGCTGGATTTTGCTTTTGTGACGGCTCTGGTGAAGCAAACTCAGGTATTGACACCGATGGATGTGACCAGGGTGGGAATCTATTATCTTGCGGATTTGACCAATGCGGAGGTGACGGATGTGACTTCGACGACGGTGACGATGGACGTCGGGTTCACTCCCGTGGCCGGGGGCGGGATCGAGGTACGGTACTCGGACACAGGTTGGGGGATTGGTTACAACGGCAACCTGGTGGGGCGGTTCACGAACAGCAGTTTTACTTTGACTCGTTACGCGCGCGCGCAAACTTATTTTCTGAAGAGTTATGACGGCAGCGGGCCGCCGAAATATTCGAGGTATTCGACGGCGCTGCATGTTGACTATCCATTGTGAGTCAAGATGAGGCGGTAAGGCGGCGCGGTGTAGTCGGAGCGGGGCGGCGCTCTCCATCCGGCACCTGGCTAGCCGACTTCTTCGCTCCAATGTTCCAGCGTCTTCTTCACTACGACCATGAACTGGTCGGCTAGAGCGCCGTCGATGATGCGATGGTCGTAACCGAGAGTGAGGTGGACGACGGAACGGATGGCGATGGAATCGGATCCATCCTTGTCGGTGATGACCATGGGCTGTTTGGTGATGCCGCCAACGCCCATGATGGCGACGTTGGGCTGGTTGATGATGGGCAGACCAAAGACGGCGCCGAACTGGCCGGGGTTGGTGATGGTAAACGTAGCGCCTTCGACGTCGGCGGGCATCAGCTTCTTGGAACGGGCGCGCTCGCCGAGGTCGGTGATGCCGCGCTGCAATCCCAGGAAGTTGAGTTCGTCGGCGTTTTTGAGAACGGGGACGATGAGTCCCCAATCGAGGGCGACGGCGATACCGGCGTTAACGTGTTTGTGATAACGGACGCTGTCGCCTTCGAGCGAACTGTTGACGATGGGATATTGCTGCAGGGCGATGATAGCGGCGCGCACAAAGAAGGGCATAAAGGTGAGGCGGGCGCCGTAGCGTTGCTCGAATCCATTCTTGAGTTTGTTGCGCAGATTGACGATGCGGGTCAGGTCGACTTCGAACATGCAGTGAACGTGAGCGCTGGTGCGGCGGGATTCGATCATGCGCTGGGCGATGATTTTGCGCATTTGCGACATGGGCACGAGGTCGCCGGGAATGGCGGCGGGCGCCGGGGCCGCGGGTTGGCGGGGAACGGAGGATGGGGCAGCGACGGGAGCGGCGCTGCGGCGGTCGACAAAATCGAGGACATCCTGCTTGGTGACGCGGCCACCGGTGCCGGTTCCGGCGACCTTCGCGAGATCGACATTGTGTTCGCGGGCGAGTTTGCGGACGAGCGGAGAAGAACGAACGTCGGAATCCTCTTCGTCGTCATTCTGGGGAGCACCGACGACAGGCGGCGCAGCAGGAACGGCTGCTTCCTTTTTTGGAGGTGCCGGAGCGGGAGCCGGGGGCGCTGAGGTTGGAGCGGCAGCCTTGGCGGCCGCGGCCGCGCCGTTGCCCTCGCCAATCACACCGACGACGGTGTTGACCTGAACGGTGTTGCCTTCGGAAACCTTAATTTCCTGAAGGACACCGCTGGCGGGCGCGGGAATCTCAGCGTCGACCTTGTCGGTGGAAATTTCGAAAAGGGGTTCGTCGCGTTGGACCTTGTCGCCGGGCTTTTTGAGCCACTTGGTGATGGTTCCTTCGAAAATCGACTCGCCCATTTGGGGCATTACTACATCGGTCGGCATAGTTCCCTTTCCATGAAGCCTGCGCCGAGGGCGCGGGAAGAACAAACCAACATTATAGCGAAGCCGGAAGAGACTACGGGAGCGAAGCGTGCGGGGGCAATCAGGACAGTTTGAAAAACACATTCCTCCGCAGGCGAAAGCTTGGAGGAACGATCGATGAAGAGGTGTTTGGCGATTGCAGGGTGGTGTCTTGTTTGTCTGCCTGGGTTGGGGCAGGCAACGTACGTTGGGAACGGCAAGTCCTCTGGGCTAGCAGCATATGGCCCAGGCGGGGCGCCGCTGACGTATGCCGCGCGCACCGACACCTGTGAAACTGGCGGGGAAGCATCGGGGCCTTACGGATGCAACTCATCGGCGACGGTCGGACAGCAAGGGGCGCCGCTGAGTTATCTGGGGCGCTCGACCGACACGTTGCCGGGGCTCGGCACTCTATCGGGCGCGGGCGATGGATCGGCGCATTGTGTTACCGATCCGGATTTTGGCTCGCGGATTTGCCGGCTTACCGATTACACCCATTTTAATGGGGCGGGGTTGTCGTGGAACCTGGGTTCGGATGGAGACGCACATCGGCTGTCGGCCGATTCGCCACCATCGCTGCTGCTGGCTCAAAGTTCGTATGGAGCGGAAGCTATTCTCGCGTTGACTTACAGTGGGGCGGGATCGAGCATAGCGGTCACATCGTCTTTAACTGCGCTTTACGGTAACGCTAATCTGCCGGGCGCGGCCTATTCCTTTTCAGCGAGCAATCCCACGATTTTGTGGGAGTTGCTGAGCGGGCAATACTCACCCGCGAGCGCACTGACATCTCCACCAGCAACCTGCTCGACGGCGGGGTGTGTCTACGTCAACCAACTTAATAAGTTGACTCTGGGCTGCAGCAGCGGGACTATGCCGCTTTGCGCCGGGGGAGGACTGGCAATCAAGTCACGGGTGAAGGTATTTGATTTGAACTGCGAGGGAGCGAGTTGTCCGACCGCTTCTGCGAACCAGAGTTATTCAAGCGGTTATAACGTCGGGACGGATTCGCCAAACTGTCTGCCGGCAAACTGGGCTACGGACTGGAATGGGATTTTCATTGTGTCGGACGATGACACATCGATGACGACATCGTTTTCCGACAACGGACAGGGTGGGCAGCCGGGGCATGGGAATTGCACCGCGGGCTCTTCGACGGGATCCTGTCTGGGCGCGGTAAAGCTGGCGAACTGGACGCTCGACAAGGGCTGCCGCGTAATGGACACTTACGCCGGAACCGTGACGGGCGATTATGGCGCGACCGGAACAACCATCAACAGGCAGCCCAATGTGATCACGGGAGTAGTGAACCAGCCGTTGCCGGACAATTTCGACATGCACGAAGGGGAACAGTTGCCGGACGCAAATTACGCAGCGTTCGCGCCGGGCGCACAGCCTGGATGCTCTGCGCCGCCGACGGTGAACCTGCTGTCGTTCACGACCGATGGCAGCGGAATTCCGACTTTTACGACGTCCACGCAGTCGTTTATCGTCGGACAGACGGTTGGCTTTACCCATGCCACGGAATCATGGATCAATTCAGCGTACCTGGTGGTGACGGAAGTTATCAACGGCACTCAGTTCAAGACCGGGACGACGGGACACAACAGTTATACGAGCTTGACGGAGCCGGCGTCGCCGCAGGCCATAGTTACATCGGCGACCTCGAACAGTTGTCAGTGCGGGATCAATGGCGGAGCGGCCTTCTGCAACGTCTATTACTGGCACATTGCCGATCTGACGGTGGAACCGTGCGGCACGGGCGACCAGAGTTCGCCCTGCCAGGGACATGAATCCCGCGGCTTCGCCGACGACTATCGGGGGAAGTATTACACGGCGAACACGTTTCCGAATCCGAATAGCGTTCCGTCGTCGGACGCGAACGGAGTGAATTGCAGCCCGCTGCGGCCGAACGGTAGCGGTGAATGCCGGCTGTTTCCGGTGGCGTTTCCAGTGGACCAGCATGGCACGTATCAGAATCACGGGGTTAATGACCAGACGCCGGTCTTCCTAGTAAGTACCAATGTGTGCGGTCAGGCAAGCGGGCAAGGGGCGAACGCGTGCGATCCGGAGTATACAGGCGCGTGGTATGACGAGGTAGTTGCGGCCGAGAACTACGCAAACAACGGCAACGCAAAGCACTGCGGCGGCGCGGCGTGTAACTACAGATTCGCGCATACCGGCAATACCGGTACGAACTGGAATTTCAACAACCAGAATGCAATCGGAGTTATTAGCCGAGACGGCAACTGGGCGGTCTGGCCTACGGATTGGGGACTGGGGTTTGGGTGCACCGATGGTTCCACCATGTGTCTTACGTCGGTGCAGGCGACCGCGCCGGCGAATGAGACCGTCGCTGGCGTGTCAGTTGATTCCACGGGCGCCTATCTGACCATAACTACGAGTGGGACCGTGACCTTTGTAGTTGGGCAACGAGTTACATTCAGCGGGACGGCGGAGTCGTGGATTAATGGCACAACCCCGCTGATAGTTACATCGGTCGCGTCACCCTCGTTCACGGGCACGGGTATACCCGGTGGACATGGGGGCTTCGCCAACGCCAGCGACTCGGGAATGGCAGTGGCGACTCCGTGCTCTCAGTCGCCTGCAATGCCGTGCCAGCGCGGCGACCTGGTTATGGTGGCGCTGCCGACGGCACATCAATAACCAATCGCAGAACCGGCCCCAGTTGTCGGGTCATAAGACTTCAGAATAACCCACTAAGAAAGCGGATGGCGAACGTATGCAACTGTCAGAGCACTTCACGCTGGAGGAACTTTGTTTCTCCGAAGCAGGGGCGCGGCTTGGGCTCGATAACACGCCGAGCCCAAGTGTGACCGCTAGTCTGCACCGGATGGTGGCGTTCATGGAGAAGATCAGGACCCTGCTCGGCGGCAAACGAATCGCGATCCACAGCGGCTACCGGGCTCTGTCCGTAAACGTAGCCGTTGGAGGGACGGCGACTAGCGCACACTGTTTGGGACTAGCCTGCGATTTTGTTTGCCCTGAGTTTGGCACTCCTTACGAGGTCGCGACGACAATTCTGAGGCATCTCGCCGATTACGACCAGCTAATTCTCGAGTATGGCTGGGTTCACATCGGGCTGGCGCAGGAGGGATCGCCATCTCGCCGGGAAGCTCTGACTAAGCGATCCAGATCCGCAGCCTATGAAAACGGGATTCGAGCGTGACAAAAGCCGCATCACGCTGCCGGAACTAATTCTGCGCACTTGAGTAAACATCGTAACAGGAGGTTCGATTTGTGAAGAAATATACCACTTACATTCCGACAGTCATGCTGTTACTTGCTGCCCTCGCGAATGTTGCGACGCCGGCGATCGCCGCGTTTTGGATGAACCATGCGAGCGTCGCAGCGATCTTGTCTCCGCTTGCGGTCATTGTGGCGCATTGGTTGCCTTCACCGTATGCGGGCGTAACAACGGAGTCGCCGCAAGCGGCGTCTCCGCACAACGGCATCGGAAAGCCATGACAGTGCTAAGTCAAGTCATAACCACGTTCTGGAGCACTTATGGCGCCGCCGCGATTGCCCTGGTGGGGTTTGTGCTCAATGGCCTGTTGGCGTATGGGGCGGCGCAGAAGTTGTCGGGCCAACACGAGGAGCAAAGAATCGCGGACCAAGCGTGGAAGAAAGATCATGGGGCCCAGGCGATGATGCGCGACGTTGCCATCGCGGCGCTGCAGGCTATGGGAAACAGTAATGACGCGACGGTGAAGGGCATTCAAGGGCAACTGCTACTGATCCAAACGGAACTGCAGGAACTCCGCAACCGCGCAGGTTACGGCGCATTTCGCTCGTCTTCGCACAAGTGACGGAAGAGCGATCGCAGCACAGTGAAGCGTCCCGGCCAAGCTAAGATCCGATGAACGTCCCCTTAGTTCTGTCACGGTCGGGAACCTTGGAATCAATGTAACTGAAGGCTTATCAATCTATGCAAAAGAGGAAATCATGAAGAAAGCTCTTGTCACTGCACTATCTCTGGTCATGGTATGTACCGCGTGTTCGACGACATGGGTGGCGACCCTCGATTCCATACTGGCGGCGGCGGCGCCGGCGCTGATTAATATACTGCAAATTGTCGCTGTCGCCGAGGGCCGGCCGGTGAACAGCCAACTGGCAGCGAAGATCACTGCCGATGCTACGGTGATCAAGACACTGGCCGCTGACTTTGCCGCAGGTTCGTCCAGCGCGGCGCCCGGCGTTTGCGGGCAGTTACGGGCGGCTGTAAGTGCATATCAGGCGGATCAGCAACTGGTGCTGCAGGCGGCGCAGGTCAGCGACCCTAACACGCAGACGAAGATCACGCTGCTGGCGAACCTGGTGGCGGGCACGGTGGATGCGATCACGGCGATGATTCCATCGTGTCAAAACGCGGCGGGAGGATTCAAAGCGCAGCCGCCTTACAGCGTATCCACGTTCGCCGCCCATTACAACAGCATCCTGGTGGCACCGACTGGAAACCCAGCGGTGGACGCTTTGACGGCCAGACTCAAGTTGCATCGACACTCACGGATTGTGCGTGTTGCGACGTTTGGGAGGGTGAGTTAGGTGCATGCGTTTGCGAAGCTGATCTTAGGCGCCCTTATTGTTCTTTGTGGAGTTGGCGCTCTGTCCCAGACGATAACTCACGGTGTAACTCTGACATGGACGTGGACGGGGAATGGAACCGCTAGTTTCAACGTCTACCGAAGCACGGTTTCAGGAGGGGAAACGCAGCCGGCGCTGGCCAGCGGGATTACGACTCCAGTATTTAACGACGTTACGGCCGCGGTGAACACGATGTATTACTACACAGTGACGTCGGTGGTGGGAGGCATCGAAAGCGCTCCCTCTCCGGAGGTGAGCGCTCAGATAGTGCCACCTAACGCACCAACCAACCCAGAAACGTCCGTACACTAGCGTGCAATGCCAGACGGTCGAAGTGATCGAGTAGACCGACGGAAAGCGGAAGCGGGAGTGAAGGATGACCAGGAAGTTTGGCGGACTGCGGGACGTGCACGATGTGCGGGATCGTATGTACCGGGCAGGGCGCGCGGGGCGGGCGGTTCCGGAGTCCGTCGATTTGCGGGAGTGGGGCGGGCCGATCAAGGATCAGGGCGAGGAAGGCAGTTGTACGGGTCACGCCTTCTCGTCTGCGCGGGAGTGGATGGCGCGGAAGTATGAGAAGACGTCGCCGGTTCTCAGTCCACAATGTTTGTATGTCGAGGAGTTGATCGCGGACGGCTCGTTTCCCAAAGATGAAGGAGCGATGCCACGCACCGCTTGCCAGGTACTGTCAGCGAAAGGGTGTTGTGAAACGGCGTTGTATCCATATGTTGCGGGTAAGTTCACGGCGCCGACGGTGGAGCAGGCGGAGAATGCGCTCAAGTATAAGACGGGAGCGTATCACCGCATCGGGAGTGTGCCCGACTTACTGAGTTGCCTGGCGGACGCGACGCCCTGGCCGGTTCTGGTGGGATTCGTAGTTTATGAATCGTTCATGACGGAGCAAGTGGCGGAGAGCGGCGTGATGCCGATTCCGGCAGATGGCGAAGAGGAGCAGGGTGGCCATGAAGTGCTGTGCCTGGGCTATGACCTATCGAAGCGACTGGCGCTGGTTCAGAATAGTTGGGGCGACGGGTGGGGAGAGCGGGGGTATTTCTGGATGCCGTTGGAGGTGATGGCATCGGCGGACACGGACTTGTGGATGGTACACACGGGCGCGCCCTGGAAGTGATGGCTTACAGGGCGATGTTTTCTTCCGCGGTGGGCGGGCAAGAGCTTGAACCACTGAGGGCGCGGAGGAGCACTGGGGAAGGCGTTTCAGCGAAGGATCTGGGACTTGTGAGCAGAGGATTGCGCGTCATAGCGATTTCTGGATTGCTGGATCCGCTCGCGGTTCTGCTGCGCCCACTTCGCTAGCGACTGGATGGGCTTGCGCAGGGTGCGGCCAAGGCTGGTCAATTCGTATTCGACGCGCAGGGGCAAGGTGGGATAGACGGTTCTGGTCACCAGGCCGTCGCGTTCCAGGCCTTTGAGGGTGAGGGTCAACATGCGCTGGGAGATGCCTTCGACGGCGCGGCGCAGTTCGCTGAAGCGTTTGGGGCCATCGGCGAGGAGTTGGACGATGAGCACGCTCCATTTATCGCCGACGCGATTCAATACTTCGCGGATGGCGATGCAGGAGGCGTGGGGAACAGTTTTGTGACTCGGTGACATGGATGTGCCTTCTTGCGTTCTCCGTGGGCGGTGTCTATTCTATTGTTGGTTACCCTATTATACCTAACACCAAATGGGAACCGACGATGGAGGAAAGATGAGTACACGATCTGATACCACCCAGCCCGCCAGATTGGGGGCCGAGGCTCTCGACCGGTTGTTTCACGAAGGGCGCACGTATAATGGCTGGCTGCCCAAGCGAGTCCCGGTCGCGGCGTTGCGGGAAGCGTATGAACTGGCGCGACTGGGGCCTACCAGCGCGAACGCAAGTCCGGCGCGCTTTGTGTTTCTTGAAACCGAAGCCGCGAAGGCTCGTCTGCTGCCGGCTCTGGCTCCGCTGAATGTGGAGAAGACGAAAACTGCTCCCGTGACAGTTATTGTCGTTTGGGACACGGAGTTTTACGAGAAGCTGCCCCGGTTATTTCCGCACGCCGACATGCGTTCTTTTTTTGCGGGGAAGCCGGCTTTGATCGAGGAGACAGCATTCCGCAACAGTTCATTGGAGGGCGGCTATTTCATACTGGCGGCGCGGGCGGTGGGGCTGGATTGCGGGCCGATGTCGGGCTTTGACGCGGCGAAGGTGAATGCGGAGTTCTTTCCGGACGGGAAGTGGAAGGTCAATTTTCTGTGCAATCTGGGGTATGGCGATCGCAGCAAACTTTATCCGCGCAATCCTCGGCTGGAGTTTGACGAGGCTTGTCAGGTGCTGTGAAGGCTGGTGGAAAGTGGAGGCTTTGCCTGCAGGGACTGGGGCAAAGCCCCGTCACCATTCGTGCAAGGTCCACAAAATGCGAACTCCGCTCGCATAATCCGGCTCGCAAACTCTTCTACGATCCCGACTTCTTTTCGATTTTGGCCCAGGTGTCTTTTAGCGCCACGGTGCGGTTGAACACGAGATGGCCGGGCTCGGAATCCGGGTCCACGCAGAAATATCCCAAGCGTTCGAACTGATAGCGGGCTTCGATGGGGGCATTGGCCAGCGAAGGTTCCAGCTTGGCGTTCGTAATCACTTCGAGCGACGCGGGATTCAAATTGGCGGTAAACTCCTGGCCTTCTTCGACCTGATTCGGATCTTGTCTGGCGAAGAGCTTGTCATAGATACGGACTTCGGCGTCGATGGCGTGGGCGGCCGAGACCCAGTGGATGGTTGATTTCACTTTGCGTCCATCGGGAGCGTTGCCGCCGCGGGTGGCGGGATCGTAGGTGCAGTGGACCTCGACTACTTCTCCCTGGTCGTTCTTGATCACCGATCTTGCGGTGATGAAGTAGCCATAGCGGAGGCGCACTTCGCGGCCTGGGGAGAGGCGGTAATACTGCTTGGGCGGGTCTTCGCGAAAATCGTCGTGCTCGATATAGAGGACTTTGGAGAATGGGACTTTGCGTTTGCCGGCGCTTTCGTCCTCGGGATTGTTGACGGCGTCGACCTCGTCGACCTGGCCTTCGGGATAGTTATCGATCACGACTTTCAGCGGACGGAGCACGGCCATGACTCGGGGAGCGCGCTTGTTCAGGTCTTCGCGGACGAAGTGTTCGAGCATCGCGAGTTCGAGGGTGCCGTTGGTCTTCGAAACTCCGATGGCGGCGCAGAAATTGCGGATGGCTTCGGGGGTGTAGCCGCGCCGGCGGATGCCGGAGAGCGTGGGCATGCGGGGATCGTTCCATCCGGTAACGCGCTTCTCCTGCACGAGGGTGAGCAGTTTGCGCTTGCTGAGGAGGGTGTAGGTGAGGCTGAGGCGATCGAACTCCATCTGTTGCGACGGGAAAATCCCCAGTTGCTGGATGAACCAGTTATAGAGCGGGCGATGATCTTCGAATTCGAGGGTGCAGATGGAGTGAGTGACGTGCTCGATGGAATCGGACTGTCCGTGAGCGTAGTCATACATGGGATAGATGCACCATTTATCTCCGGTGCGATGATGCTCGGCGCGGAGGATGCGATACATGACGGGATCGCGGAGGTTGAGGTTGGGCGAGGCCATGTCGATTTTGGCGCGCAGGACGCGGGATCCATCGGGAAATTCGCCTTGGCGCATGCGCTCGAAAAGATCGAGGTTTTCGGCCGCGCTGCGATTGCGATGGGGACTGTCCTGGCCGGGTTCGGTAAGGGTGCCGCGATGCTTGCGAATTTCTTCCGCGCTTAGATCGTCGACGTAGGCCTTGCCGTCCTGAATGAGCTTGACCGCCCACTGGTAGAGCTGATCGAAGTAGTCGGAAGCGTAGAAGAGGCCGTCCCACTCAAAGCCCAGCCAGCGGACGTCTTGCATGATGGAGTCGACGTACTCCTGCTCTTCTTTCTCGGGGTTGGTGTCGTCGAAGCGGAGGTTGGTTTTGCCGCCGAACTCGTCGGCCAATCCGAAGTTGAGGCAGATGGATTTGGCGTGGCCGATGTGGAGGTAGCCGTTGGGTTCGGGAGGGAAGCGGGTCTGGATGACGGCATCGCCGTATTTTTTGGTTTTCAGATCTTCGAGCACGGTGTCGCGAACGAAGTTTGAGGGGCGCGGTTCGGAGGGCGAAGTGGTGGCAGGGTCGGCAGATTTAGTTGAGGATGACGTGGTAGTACTCATTATTCCTTTATTTTATATGGGAAGGGCTGATTTGCGGCGGATCGGGGCCAGTGGACTGGCGACGGGCTCTCGGTCAATTCTGATTCTGAACGAGCAAAGCTCAGGTGGTGTCGGGCGATCAACGAAAGCACATGATAATCTGCGTCGAGAGGGAGCGCGGGCGGTTTTTGGCGCAACCTATGAAAGGCGTGAGCCACCGAGGGCACGAAGGATCACGAAAGAGTTTGTTGCCGGGTAATTTATCAGGGCAGCGGGATTTTCATGGCTAATTGCGTTCGATGTGGTCGTCAACTTCCGGGACTCACGTTTGGCAGGAAGATTTGCCAGTGGTGCGTGCAGCATGAGGCAGCGCAGCGTGGGGAGGACTCTCCGATTCAGCGAGTGGAGCCGGCACCGTGGATGCGTTCGCAATCCAGTTCGATGATAGTGACGCAGGCGATATTTGGGATCAACGTCGCGGTATTCGTGGCCATGACTTTGGCGGGCGTTTCGCTGACTTCGCCAACCGAGGCGGAGTTGGTGCATTGGGGAGCGAATTTTGGGCCGCAGACGATTGGGGGCGAGTGGTGGCGGTTGTTGACCTGCGTTTTCGTGCATATTGGCATCATCCACATCGCATTCAACATGTGGTGTCTGTGGGGATTGGGCAAGCTGGCCGAGTCGGTGTACGGGCATTGGACGTTTGGCGCGGTCTACCTGATTACGGGAATCGCAGCGAGTGTTACGAGCCTGGCCTGGAATCCCGGGGGAACGAGCGCGGGAGCTTCGGGCGCGATTTTTGGAATCGCGGGAGCGCTGATTGCTTCGTCTTACCTGGGGAGTTTTACGATGCCGGCAGCGGCTGTGCCGGGCATGCTGCGAAGCGTGCTGATGTTTGTCGGGTACAACCTGGTGTTTGGAATGATGTCGGGGCACACGGATAACGCGGCGCACGTTGGAGGATTGGTATCGGGACTGATTTTGGGGGCGCTGATCGCGAAGGTGGCTCCGCAGAGCGATGACCTGGGGCGGCGGCTGAGTGTGTTGCTGGTGGTGGCAGTGCTGGTGTATGGCGGGGCGGCGTGGTTGCATCAATCGCATGCGTATCTGTTTCATGCGGCGAGCGGGCAGAAGCTTCTAACGGAAAACCATGCCGATCAGGCGATTGAGGAACTGAAGACCGCAGTGCGGCAAAGGCCGGGTTATCTGCCGGCGCATTACGAACTGGCGCGAGGTTATT
>PLBE01000095.1 GCA_003134435.1 Acidobacteriaceae bacterium | reverse complement strand
CGGGGAAGTCGATTCTGATCGACGCGCTGGGATTGCTGCTGGGGGAAAAGTCGTCCACGGATGTGATCCGGACGGGGGCGGAGCGGGCGGTGGTGGCGGCGGTGTTTGAAAGCGAGGGAGCGGCAGCGCTTGCGATTGCAGCGATTCTGGAGACGAACGGCCTGGATGGCGAGGAGGGGTCGCTGATTCTGCGGCGAGAGATTGCGGCGGGCGGCAAGGGGCGAGTCTTCATCAACAATCAGCCGGCCACGGTGGCGGTGCTGAAACAGATTGCGCCGCATCTGGCGGTGATCCACGCGCAGAACGAATCGATTGTGAACTTCGATGCGGGGGCGCGGCAGGATTTGCTGGATGCTTATGCTGGAGTGGATTTGAAGGAAGTGGCGGCGGGGTTCGCGCAGTGGAAGCAGATTCGAGGGCGGATCGCGGAACTGGAACAGGACGAGCAGGATCGGATGCGGCTGCTCGACCTGTGGAAATTTCAATGCCGCGAAATTGAGGAAGCGAGGCTGCGAGCGGGCGAAGATGAACAACTGGAGGCCGAGAAGCGGGTGCTGGCAAATGCCGAGAAGATTTACGGGGCGGCGATCAGTGCTTTCGACCTGTTGTATGAAGGCAACGCGTCGACCTCGTCAAGCTTGAGGGCGGCGCAGAAACACCTGGAAGAGTTGGCACGCTATGAGCCGAAATTTCAGGAAGCGCTGGCAGCGTTGGATTCGGCGCGGATCAGCGTCGAGGATGTGGGAGCGACGTTGCGCGATTATGCGGGAGGGATCCAGGCTTCTCCCGAGCGACTGGGTGAGATTGAGGAGCGGTTGGCCCTGCTCGATCGTCTGAAACGGAAGTATGGGCCGACGCTGGAGCAGGTGATTGCTTTTGGCGAGGACGTGGGGCGCAAGCTTTCAGAAATGGAGAATAAGGATCAGGTCCTGCTGGAATTGCGGGCGAGCCTGGCGGTAGCTGGCGGGGAGTATCGAAAGGCGGCGCGGGCGGTATCGCGCAAACGGGGGGAGGCAGGGCGGAAACTCGAGAAACTGGTGGAATCCGAGATCAACGATCTGGCGATGCGCGCCAGCTTTCGCATTGCGGTCGAAGAGAGCGAAGGCGAGGAGCATTGGACGGCTGCGGGGATCAACCAGGTTGTCTACCGCATTTCGACGAACGCGGGCGAGACCATGCGTCCGCTGGAACAGATAGCTTCGGGCGGCGAACTTTCGCGGGTGATGCTGGCGCTGAAGGCGAGCGTGGAGGCGGGGACGAACGCAGCGGGCGAACTAACGAGAAAGAAGAAGTCGGCGGCGGCGCAACGGACGTTAGTGTTTGACGAGATTGATACCGGGATTGGAGGGCGCGCGGCCGAGGCCGTGGGGAAGAAATTGAAGGCGCTGTCCAAAGGGAATCAGGTGCTGTGCGTGACCCACCTGCCGCAGATCGCGACCTTTGCCGATCATCACTATGTGATTGAGAAGCGCGAGTCTGGGGGGCGCGCCAAGACGGGGGTTCGGCAGATTACTGGCGAAGAGCGGACTGAGGAAGTGGCGCGGATGTTGTCAGGGGCGAAGCTGACGGAGACTTCGCGGAAGCATGCGGAGCAGATGATCAAGGCGAATGGGTGAGGGGCGGGGGGAAGAACTGTTTGTGGGCGGCTTGCATGCGTGCCATAGATGTGGAAGGCATTCGCATTGACTTAGCTAAGTAAGATTAGCTAACATAGATCGTATGGAAACCATCACCATCCACAAGGCGAAGACGGAGCTTTCGCGGCTGATTGAGAGGGCTTGCCGGGGTGAAGAGATTGTGATCGCCCGGGGGAAGAAGCCGGTGGTGCGGTTGGTGGCGATCGAGGATCAAGGGGGTCAACGCAAGCCGGGAGCCTGGAAAGGGAAGATTTCGTACACGCGGGACGCTTTTGCGCCGCTGACGGATCGCGAACTGAACGAGCTTGGGTTCGAGTAGGGACATGGGGCGCAAACCGGCGATGGAAGTGATCCTCGACACGCATGCGTTGATCTGGTGGTTCGAGGGGGCCGCTGGACTCTCAAAGCGCGCCTCGTCGATAATTGCGAGTCCGGGTAACCTCATTCTGATTTCGGCTGCGGTCGGTTGGGAGCTTGCGATCAAAGTCAACCTGGGTAAGTTCAACACGCCGTCGCTGGTTCGCGAGTTGCATCAAGTGGTGGAGCGCGAAGGCTTTGCAGAACTGCCGATCAGCCTGGAGCATGCGGTCAGGGCAGGGATGCTGCCGATGCATCATCGAGATCCGTTTGACCGGTTGCTGGTGGCCCAGGCGCAGGCGTTAGGTGTGGCGATCTTGAGCGCGGACCGTGCTCTCGATACCTACGAGGCGCGCCGCATCTGGTGAGTGCAAGTCGCGGCTGCCGTCCTCCGTTCACCCGGCGGTATTCCCCGCCCGGTGCTAATCCTCACATCCTCAAAGGCTTACATTGACCTGGGGGTGCATCTTTCGGTACCCTTGGGGCATCTTTGGATAGCAGGGAAAAGTGTACTCTAGTGGGGTGGGGGATACGACTTGGCTGAGACCGGTTTGGAGACCAGGAAAACAACTACGAAGAGCTTGTTGCTGCTGAAGCCGCGCGGGTTCTGCGCTGGGGTGGTGCGGGCGATTGATATTGTGCGCATTGCGCTGGAGGCGTTTGGGCGTCCGATCTATGTGCGCAAGGAGATTGTCCATAACCGGTTTGTGGTGGAGGAACTGCAGCAAAAGGGCGCGATTTTTGTGGACAGCGTGGACGAGGTGCCGGAGGGCGAGCGGGTTATTTACAGTGCCCACGGGGTTTCTCCCGAAGTGCGCGAGGCGAGCAAGGTGCGGAAGTTGCGGGTGATTGACGCGACCTGTCCGCTGGTGACGAAGGTGCATGTGGAGGCAGTGAAGTTTGCCAAGGAAGGCTATTCGCTGATTCTGATTGGGCATCGCGATCATGACGAAGTGATTGGCACGCTGGGCGAGGCGCCTGGGGTGACGCAGGTGGTGGGTTCGCCGGCGGAAGTGGGGTCGCTGACCTTGCCCGATCCGAGCCGGGTGGCGTATTTGACGCAGACAACGCTGAGCCTGGATGAGACGCGCGACATAATTGCCGCGTTGCGGCAGCGCTTCCCGAACATCAAAGGTCCGGCGGCGCAGGATATCTGTTATGCCACGGAAAACAGGCAGGTTGCGGTAAAGCACGTGGCGTCGGACGCGGATTTACTGTTGGTAGTGGGGTCAGATAACAGTTCCAATTCCAAGCGGTTGGTGGAAGTGGCACGCAGTCTGGGCACTCCGGCGCATCTAATTGATGACTGTCACGACATTAAGCCAGGGTGGTTGAATGAGGTGCAGACGGTGGCGCTGACGGCGGGAGCGTCGGCTCCTGAGCATCTGGTGCAGGAAGTGGTGGCGTACCTGGCGGAGCAAGGGTTTGGCGACGTGCAGGAACTGGAAATTATGCCGGAAAATGTGCGTTTTGGATTGCCGCCGGAGATCGTAGAGACGATTGCGGCGGCGCCTGCGGGCGCGGCCATGCGGTCATAAGTCTGGAGAGCGTGGTCAGCGGAGTCGGAGTCTGGAGCAATGATGGAAAAATCCTCCCCTTACAATTCGACGGAAAACAGTTCGCAAGACGGTGCGGGGCAAAATACGGCTTCGGCGCCGCAGATGCGTTTTGGGAAGATCGACGACCTGGGAAGCCGGGTAGCGGCGGCGGTGGGCGCGGCGCGACAGTATCTTTTTTCGCAGCAGCACGAAGAAGGGTACTGGTGTGGAGAACTGGAAGCCGACACGACGCTGGAATCCGATTACATTCTGCTGCATACGCTGCTGGGGACGGGCAACCAGGAACGCTTTGATAAAGCGGCGCGCACTATTCTGAATCATCAGAATGAAGACGGAGGCTGGAGTATTTATGCCTCGGGTCCATCGAACGTCAGCGCCTCGGTGAAGGCGTATTTCGGGCTGAAGATGGCGGGATTTACGGCGGATCATCCGGCGCTGGCGCGGGCGCGCAAGAAGATTCTGGAGATGGGGGGCGTAACCGAGGTTAATACGTTCACCAAGATCTATCTGTGTTTCTTCGGGCAGTACGATTACGACGCGGTACCGGCGGTGCCACCGGAGATCGTGCTGTTTCCAAACTGGTTCTGGTTCAATATCTACGAAATTTCTTCCTGGTCGCGGGCCATTCTGGTGCCGCTTTCGATCTGCTATGCCAAGAAGCCGTTCAAGAAGATTCCGGATGAGATGGGAGTGGAAGAACTCTTCGTGGGCGGGCGCGACAAGTCGCGGATGCATTTGCGCTGGGCGAAGAAGCTGATTTCGTGGCGCAATTTCTTTTTGTTGTTCGACCGGCTGACGCACTGGGCGGAGCGGGTACATATTCGTCCGCTGCGTTCGCTGGCGTTGAAGCATGCCGAGAAGTGGATGCTGGAGCGGTTTGAGATGAGTGACGGGTTGGGAGCGATTTATCCGTCGATGATGAACGCGATTATTGCGCTGCGTTGCCTGGGATATTCGGTGGACGATCCGCAGTTTATACGGGCGCTGGACGAATTTGAGAAGTTGGGGATTGAGGAGGGCGACACGTTCCGCATGCAGCCCTGCAAGTCTCCGGTGTGGGATACGGCATACGCGCTGTTTGCGCTGGGGGAAGCGGGGGTTCCGGCGACCGACCCGCGGCTGGTGAAGTGCGCCGACTGGATTCTGCAGAAGCAGGTGCGCAAGCCAGGGGACTGGAAGATCAAGAATCCGAAAGGCGAGCCGGGCGGGTGGTATTTCGAGTTTAACAACGAGTTTTATCCGGACGTAGACGATACGGCAATGGTCTGCCTGAGCCTGAGCCATGTCGAGCATCCGAACGGTCGCTATCAGGCGGAGTCGGTGCAGCGGGCGATTGACTGGATCCTGTCGATGCAGTGCAAGAACGGCGGCTGGGCTTCATTCGACAAGGACAACGACCGCATGGTGTTTCAATATGTGCCCTTCGCCGATCACAACGCGATGCTGGACCCGGCGACGGTGGATATTACGGGGCGGATTCTGGAGTGTCTGGCGAGTTATGGATACGACCAGAATCACGCGGCGGTGCAACGGGGAATCAAGTTTATCCGCAAAGAGCAGGAGCCGGACGGCAGTTGGTTCGGACGCTGGGGCGTGAATTACATCTACGGCACGATGCAGGTGTTGCGCGGGCTGGAAGCGATGGCCGTGGACCGTAACGATCCCATGATCCAGCAGGCGGCGGAATGGATTCGATCGGTGCAGAACGCCGATGGCGGTTGGGGCGAGACGGTGGGGTCGTATGACGACCCCAATCTGCGGGGGCAAGGCGATAGCACGGCATCGCAGACGGCGTGGGCGATCATGGGATTGCTGGCGGTAGGCGACACGCGCAGCGAATGCGTGGCCCGGGGCATGGCGTATCTTCTGCGGACGCAGAATAAGGACGGCTCGTGGGACGAACCGTATTTCACGGGAACGGGCTTTCCGCGAGTGTTCTATCTGATGTACCACTTGTATCGTCAGTATTTCCCGCTGATCGCGTTGACGACCTATTCCAAGGTGATGGCGGAGAAGGCTGCGAACTAGTTCTCAGTTCCCGGTTCCCGGTTCTCAGTCGCCACCAAAATCGATTCTGATTCCACCGAGCACCGATTCTACCGGGAACCGATTCTGCCGACAAACCGGGAACTGAGAAACGAGAACTGTATTTGAAGGCTTTCGTTACCGGCGCTACTGGATTTCTGGGTAGTCACGTTGCGCGTGTGCTGGCGGAGCAGGGAGCGGAGTTGCGGCTGCTGGTGCGGCCGACGAGCGATCTGCGCAACCTTGAAGAAGTGAAGGCGGATCGGGTTGCGGGCGATTTACGCGATCCGGCTTCGATCGAGAAGGCGCTTTCCGGGTGCGAGGTTGTGTTTCACGTAGCGGCCGACTATCGGCTGTGGGTGCGCGATCCGGAAGAAATGTATCGCTCGAATGTCGAGGGCACGCGCTGGTTGCTGGAAGCGGCGCGGAAGCAGGGCGTGCGCCGGGTGGTGTACACGTCGAGCGTGGCGACGATGGGATTTATCGCGACCCAGGCAAGCACGGTAGCGGACGAAGAGAGTCCGGTTGGGCTGGCGGACATGATTGGGCACTACAAGCGGTCCAAATTCATGGCGGAGCAAGTGGCAGTCGATGCGGCGAGATCTGGAGTGGATGTGGTGATCGTGAATCCCACGACTCCGATTGGCGAGCGGGATATCAAGCCGACCCCGACGGGGCGCATCGTGGTGGATTTTCTGAAGCGAAAATTCCCAGCGTATGTGGAAACAGGATTGAACCTGGTGGATGCGACGGAGTGCGCGCGCGGGCATGTGCAGGCGCTGGAGAAGGGGCGATCGGGGGAGCGCTACATTCTGGGCGGAGAGAATCTAACGCTGAAGCAGATTCTGGACCGGCTGGCGGCGATTACGGGGTTGCCGTCGCCGACGGTGAAGCTGCCCTACATTTTTGCGCTGGCGGCTGGAGTGGTGGATGAGATGGTGATGGGCAGGTTTTTGGGTCGCGAGCCGCGGGCGACGATTGATGCGGTGCGCATGGGACGCAAGATGATGTTTGTGAGTTCGGCGAAGGCGGAACGGGAACTGGGTTGGCGGACGGTTCCGGTGGATGGAGCGCTGCGGCGGGCGGTGGAGTGGTTCCGGGCCAACGGCTATGTCTAAGAGCAGTGGCCAGTGGCCAGTGGTCAGTTGTCAGCGCAAGTGAAGCTTGTCGGAGAGATCCAAACCCGTTGCGGTCATCGTGGCCATGCCGGTGGAGGTTGCGCCGCTGCTCGACGGCGTGAAGCCCGAGACCGTCAACGGCGTCGACCTGTTCGCGCTGCCGCAAGCGGTCATCGCCGTTGGCGGTATTGGAGAGAAGTTCGCTCGCCGAGCGGCGGAAGTTGCGATTGGGTTTGCTCAGCCGAAGCTGTTGCTGTCAGCAGGAATTGTGGGTGCGATCTCGCCTAAGTTGCGCGTCGGCGAAGTTGGCCGGATTCGCGAAGTGGTCGAGGTCGCCACCGGCGCAAGATACCTGACCTCGAGCGGCGGCGATTGGGTGTTGGCGACGTCCCAGGATGTCAGCGACGCGGCTGAGAAGCGGGAGTTACTGACGAAGTATGGGGCCGACGTGGTCGATATGGAGGCCGCAGCGGTCGCTCAGGTGGCAAAGGAGCGCGGACTGGAGTTTGCCGCGATTAAGTCGATTTCCGATGACGCGGAATTCGAAATGCCGCCAATGAACCGCTTTATCGAAGAGGGGAAGTTCGATACGCGAAGTTTTCTGGTTTACATCGCCCTCCGGCCGAGGTGGTGGCCGACGTTGGGGAAGATCAAGAAGAATAGCGCGCTGGCCGCCGCGAACCTGTGCCGTGCGGTGGAACATCTAATTGCCAGTGGCCAGTGACCANNGTCGCAACACAATTCGGGAGCACGATCCGGCAACAGCCCATCCCCTCGACGATGCTGGCCGCGGTCTATCGGGGCGTCAACGACATCCGCATGGAGACCGTCCCGGTGCCGCAGATTGGCCCCGGCGAGATCCTCGTCCGCGTCCACACCTGCGGTGTCTGCGGCACCGATCTGAAGAAAATCGCCACCGGATCGCACTCTGCTCCCAGGATATTTGGACACGAGACTACCGGGGTCATCGCTGCTGTGGGCGACGGCGTTTCCGATTACCGGATTGGCGACCGGGTGATGGTCTTCCATCACATCCCTTGCGGCGACTGCTATTACTGCCGGCACAAGGTGTTTGCCCAGTGTCCGACCTACAAGAAAGTTGGGGCGACAGCAGGGTACGAAGCCAGTGGCGGGGGCTTCTCAGAGTATGTCCGGGTGATGGATTGGATCGTCGGGCGGAACGGGGTGGTCCGTATCCCGGATGGCGTTTCCTTCGAGCAGGCGTCGTTCATCGAGCCTGTGAACACTTGCATGAAAGGAATTGAAACGCTTGGACTTAGGGCTGGCGAAACGGCCCTGGTGATGGGTCAGGGGCCGATCGGAATCATCCTGGCGGTGCTGGCCCGGCGGCGTGGAACGCGGGTGATCACTTCCGATTTGCTTCCCCAGAGGCATACAATAGCTAAGGCGTTTGGTCTGGAGGAAAACATCGACGCCTCCAGTTCCGATACCGTACGAGCGATCAGGGCACTAACGGAGGGTCGAGGGGCCGATGCCGTCATTCTGGCAGTAGCGGGCAACAGCTTGATCCGGCCGGCGATGGAAGCGACGCGTCCGGGGGGGCGAATATTGCTATTTGCGCAGACCCAGCACGGAGAGGCCACGATTGACCCTGCGGCGGTTTGCGTGGATGAGAAGAGCCTTTTGGGTTCCTATAGCGCCTCTGTGGATTTGCAGGAGGATTCAGCGCGATTTGTGCTCAGCGGGGAAATGGACCTGGAGCGGCTGATCAGCCATCGTTTTCCGTTGACGCAGTCCGTGGAGGCCTTGAATCTGGCTGCTCACCCCAAGCCGGACTCGATGAAAGTAGTGATTCAACCGGGCAGCGAATGGAAGGACCAGTAGCGTGAAGGGACAAATGACAGCGGCTGTCCTCTATGGCAAAGAGGACGTCAAGATCGAGCAGGTGCCAATCCCCAAGCTGGAAGAAGGGGAAGTGCTGGTCAAGGTGGAAGTGGCGCTGACCTGCGGTACCGATCTGAAGGTCTATCAGCGGGGCTACCACGCCCGCATGATTGTGCCTCCAGCGCTGTTCGGCCATGAGTTGGCTGGCGTGGTAGAGGAGATTGGTCCCAACGTCAAGGGATTCCGGAAGGGAATGCGCGTGGTGGCGCTCAATTCGGCGCCCTGCGGCCTGTGTTTCTACTGCTCCAAGCACCAGGAAAATCTGTGCGACGATCTGCTGTTCAATAACGGGGCCTACGCCGAGTACATTCGCATTCCGCGGCGCATTGTCGAGACCAACATGCTCGCCATTCCCAAGCATGTGAGCTTTGAAGAGGCCGCGATGGTGGAACCGCTGGCCTGCGTGCTGCGCGGCCTGCACGAGACCAAGATGGAGATTGGTGACACGGTAGCCGTGATTGGCGCCGGCCCCATCGGACTGATGTTTGTGCAGGTGGCGAAGTTGATCGGCTGTAACGTGATTTCAGTGGTGAAGCGGGATTCTCAGGTGGCCGGCGCCCGGCGTGTCGGCGCCGACAGTACCGTCCAGGTTACGGCGGTGGACGATCCGGTGAAGGCGGTGCGCAAGCTGACGTCTGAAGGGCGTGGCTGCGATGTCGTCGTCGAGGCGGTAGGCCGTCCGCAGGCATGGGAGTGGTCCATCGACATGGCGCGCAAAGGCGGTACGGTGAACTTCTTCGGCGGCTGCGCTAACGGAACCACGGTCGCGCTGGACACCCAGCGGCTGCACTATAACGAGCTGACGTTGAAGGCCACTTTCCATCACACACCCGAAACCGTACGCAAGGCCTTCTCCCTGATCTCCGAACGGAAGATCAAAGGCACCGACTACATCACCGGCGAAGCGCCATTGTCGCGGCTGCAACACGTGTTGCGGCACATGCTGAATCGCAACGGCGATATCAAAACGGCAATCATTCCGGGAACGTAAGAACCAGTGGCTAGTGGGGAGTCCTCCCATCCGATCGACAGGGGGGAGAGCGCTGTGCATGTGCGGCAAGTAAATCGTCTGAGCGAGAAGGCCATGGTGGTCTTGTCTCTCATTGCGCTGCTTGCAGTACTCAGCGGGTACTTTCAGGCACCTCAGCCGGACGAGGGCTCGGCGGCACACATCTTTCAGCTCGTAATCGTAGCCCTTGTACCGATGATCCTGCTTTTCCTCGCTACCGCAGATTGGAGCCGGCACGCGAGTAATGCACGAGCACTGGCAGTTCCAGCCGTAACCTTGGTTGTCGCATTTACAGCCTTGTTTTACCTCGAGCACTATTACTACCTTCAGCATTACCGATAGACATCGCTGCCTGCCCTGTCCTGCCACGGTTTTGGCTAGGCCGGGGCAGTACCCGGTACAATTCTCTTAATGTCCACTGTTCCGACCGACAACCGCCTGAGTTTTGCGGAAACAGATCAATCTGCTGCCGCAGGCTGGCGAGCCCTGCCGCCGGAATACGCCATTCCGGAGCGTGCTCCGTCGCTGGCAGAAGCACAACAGTATTGCTCGCGACTGGCCCACTCGCATTACGAGAACTTCTCGGTCGTCACCTGGTTCTTGCCCAAGCATCTACATCAGCATTTTTACAACGTCTATGCATATTGCCGGATCTCCGACGATCTCGGCGATGAGGTGGGTGACCCGCAGCAATCGCTGGTGTTGCTTGACGCTTGGGAAGCGGAGCTGAATGCAACGTATCTCAGCCTGGTCGAACCCACGCCGGTTGATGTGCGGCAGGTTGTTGAGAAACTTCAGACCGAATCCCCGGCGCGAAATAAGGTCAGCCCGCGTCATCCCGTATTCATCGCGCTGCGCGAGACGATTCGCGAGTTTGACATTCCGCGCGCGCCCTTTGCTGACCTGCTCACGGCGTTTCGTCAGGACCAGACCGTCACGCGCTATCCCACATTCGAGAACGTGCTCGGCTACTGCAAGAACTCCGCAAATCCCGTGGGGCATTTGGTGCTGTATCTGTGCGGCTATCGCGATGCCGAACGCCAGCAGCTTTCCGATTACACCTGCACCGCGTTGCAGTTGGCGAATTTCTGGCAGGACGTTGCGGTGGATTACGCGAAGGGACGAATTTATCTGCCGCTCGAAGGTCTCGTGAAGTTCGGCGTCACAGAAACTGATATCGCCGAGCGCCGCGCAACGCCGCAGTTCCGCGAGATGATGAAGTTCGAAGTGGCGCGTGCGAGAGATTGGTTCCGCAGGGGCTTGCCGCTGGCCGGCAAAGTCGATAAGCATCTTGCTCTCGATATCGAACTGTTCAGCCGCGGCGGCATCGCCGTCCTCGACGCCATCGAGCGCCGGAACTACGACGTACTGACGCAACGCCCCGCCATCTCCAAGCCGACGAAACTCCGGCTCCTTGCACGCGCTCTGATCGGAAAATTGATGAGCGGGAAAAGCGTATCCACTACGGAAGCGCGGAGGACACTGAAGTGATTCTTGTTTTCTCTTTTCCGTGCTTTCCGTGCTTCCGTGGTGAATA
>PLBE01000046.1 GCA_003134435.1 Acidobacteriaceae bacterium | reverse complement strand
GGCTATAATCCGGAGAAGTCGGCAGGTTTCTTTGCGACGTGCTAAAGCTACGCATGCAGGAGAATAAACATGGGTTGCCTTCCACAGTCCGGAGGATGTGAACGGCCGTTTACTGACGCTTTTGTTCGACATCTGAACCAGGCCGAAGGCTCGCATTATGCCCATCAAGCGTGTCTCGACATAATGGACAGCACCTGCGCGCAGCCCGAGGCTCTGTATGCCGACGCTGCAGGCAATCTGCGGCTTGTGATCGAACGCAAATCCATAGCGTGGCCGGCTGATTATTCCTACAGGCATAGCAAGGATCACTTAGCGTTCAAAGTATTTTCCGAAGCGCTGAGAGATTTCACGTTTGAGAATGTCTACGAGATAAGACTTCCATTACTGATCAAGGGGAAGCAAGAAGAACTACGAGCTTTCGCTCTTGCGGCGGCCAAGGAAGTCCGAGCGCATTGGGCTCAGATAGAAGCGGGTTCTGGAATTCAGCGACGTGATAGTGCCGACTGGTGGTGGGTTTTCAGGCGGGTTCCGGACTGGGAGAAGGAAGAAGGATCTCCCTCTCGCGGCTTGAGAGTTACCTGGGTTGGGCGCAGCATGTTCGATTTCACTCTCCTCGACCCGGCTAATCCGCCAGCCCCCCTACGGGAGAGCCTTGGAAAGATCTATTCGGGCTGCGTTAAGAAATTCAACGCTTACGTCGATGCTCGTCGAGCACTGGTTCTCGATCCGCATGGCGACTTGCGTTACGAACCGCCCGAATGGTGGCAAAAACTCTGGATCACTTGCCCGCCGCCCACTCAAATACAAGAAATTTGGTCCGGAATTTTCGACTATGTCGATGAAGAGTCGCAAGACTGGCAGTTTCAGCGGTTGCTATGAGAAAACTTGGCCGAGAGCCGCAGAAGCTTGAGACATTGAACCTGTTTTCGCTCCTGCAATCGGGCGACGGTAGCGCTCTCTACGATCCCGCAAATCGACAGTCATTTCTGGCACAAGTAGACTCAGGCCTCACGCGCGCTCTCGATTCGGAAGCCACGTTGCATGGCATAAGGGTCCAGTCGATGTTTCAAGCCATGGTAGCGAACCTGGATCATGTGCGCCTGCTAAAAGAGGAGGACGCCGGCAACTGCTACTACCAGTCCCATGACGAGATCCGCGTTCCTGACTTTCGCGTCATTACTGACAACGGGGAGGCGTGGCTGCTTGAGACAAAGAACCACTTTTCGAAAGACCCGATGCGCCGCTATAGGATTCGCACGGCCGATCTGGAGGCTCTGGCGCGCTATGCAGGTCTGGTCGGGACTCCGCTGCGGCTGGCAATTTATTGGGCGCACTGGAATCAGTGGACCGTTAACGACCCCAAGCGTTTCACGGTGGATGGTAACTATTCGCAAATCGAATTTATTCGGGCCATGAAAGAAAATGAGATGGCGACTCTCGGCGACTACCGCATTGGAACCACCTACCCCCTGACCTTGAAGCTGTTTGCGGCGATGGATAAACCACGAACAATCTCGCAGGAAGGCATTGTGTCGATGCAGATTGGCAATATCGAGATCCGTTGTGCCGACGTGTTGCTGGAGGACAAGATCGATCGAAATATGGCTCTTTATTTCATGATGTATGGGAGATGGGAATACGACGGGGGGCGCATCGAGCGTGATCAAGAAGGTTTGCCCATCGCCGCAATTCATACGTCGTCGCCGGCAGAGCCTACTCCGAATCAGGGTTTCGAAATTGTCGATTCCCTCAGTTCTCTGTACTCACAACACTACAATTCGCTGACCTTGGAGGGGAGCAGGGTCTTGCGGCTGAATCTCCCCGAACCAGCAACCTTTGCGCCGATAATTCCGAGAAACTGGGAGAGAAAACAATTGCCGCTGTGGCGTTTTATTCAGCGGCCAAACTTCGATTAAGCCTCGATGCTGATGGCTAGGCGACCGTAGCCGATATTTAGTCGGAATTCAAGCAGAACCGGAAAGCTTCCCGAAAGCTTTCCGATATCCTGATTCATTAGTGATAGAGATTTAAGAGGGCAGGGGATGTTGGTTGTGTGCCGATTGGGCGCTGACATCGGCTTGGAGCAGCAGATTAGGCGTATTCATCGGGCCACTTATCTTGACCGGTAGCAGATGACCTAATAGGAGTTGTGCCAATTTCAAAATATCAGCGGAGCCAACGGTCTTGATCCAAGCGGAATTTGCAGAGAAGACTTACGAGTGGCCGCTTTACAACCAGCTTGAGCGCGCCCAGCCATTTGTTTACACGCCCAGCCAAGTTTTGGAAAAAACGGTAGGCTTCGACGCCGCGACGTATGCGACAAATCTGGTGCTGTGGCAAACGCTCGGGTATTCGACTCCTCCTCCCGGCGCAGTACTTACCGGTATTGCCTGGCCCGCGGGCTGGGGACCGCGTAACCCTAAACTTGAGTTTCCGGATGTCCGTCTGAATCTTTTTTTGCAGGCGAAGCGGCCGGTGTATTACGAAAGAAGGCCAAAGACAATAAAGAAGCTCGATGGCATAGGTGTGCCGCTCTGGGCCTTTCGCGTCACGCAACACCAACAAAAGCTCCTCGAAGTTCTTTCCGCGACGACGCAAGGTACAGCGCATGTCGCCTACGCTTCGGCCGTGTTCCACACGAACGCTGCGTTGTTCGCACACATGAAGCAAGGAACGATCGTCGAGAATTCCACGTTCCCCTCGGTGATGGCTCTCCAAGGTCACGACGCTTGGTATTACTGGTCACCTGGCGCAACGGGCGCGGCTAATCCCAATCCCGAAAACGTCGAGGAAGCACCTTTACTTAACCGTATCCGCACACTCGCGCGCGAGGCCAGACGCTACGAACGTGGTGACTTGTCGTGGTTGGACGTGACCGCGCGCGAAGTCATCGAGGCGGCCCAATCGTCTGACGGTTCGTTAGACGCCGTTGGAGCGCATTTCTTTGACGACCTGCGAACGCTTGACCGTCTGGCGGATCAATTTGAATTGCGACCGAGCTTGCGTGCGTACGCTCAGATTGGGTTGTTTACGACGCGATTTGATTTGCAGTGGCTTGTAGTAACCGGCGTCGCTTAGACTTCGAGCAGTTGGAAGGAATCCTTCACCAGTTTTTCTCAACCCACGATCCAACCCACAGAGCCTGATGTCTTACGCGACTTTAAGGGACCCTTGCCGGTCCTCGCGGTTCGTGTAAGTTGTTGTAAAGCGCTAAAAGCGCTGGACTGTTACGGCGGCGTTCTGTGGAACACACTACCCGAACGGCCGACTGACTGTCGGTCAGCCACCTATGCACTCTTCTGGCGTTTGGAAGGAGATTGTGTGTGCCACATGTGGGCCGTATCAGCCCCGAAAATCCGTAAGGTCAAGGTAGATTGGGACGGATGCTTGGCCTCAGCTATTCGCAACGAATTGCCCGCGCTCAAAACCCGCGTCAATCTTCAGTTGTCCAGCCTGAATCGCTGCCTCGATCGCGGACTCCTGCGTGGCAAACGTATTCGGCACGTAGAACTGGCTCGGTCACGCCACACGCATCATGTTCCTCGACGGAGAACTCCGCCGAGAACCCGCTCTCTCTTAGTTCGTGCGCGCGTGCCTCAATGACGTAGCCCTTATAGCCCAGCCTGCGCTTCATGCCCGAAAACCTCGTGCCACAATTATCGCATTCTGGGGTCGGGACGCTCGTCCGCAACGCCATCCGCTCGCACGAAATCCTGGTCCACAGAATCGGCGGATTCTGTTGCGCTTCGCTTACTGGACGCCAGTTTTCCTCGAACTCGAGTGGCGTCGTCCTCTTCCTCGCATCCGCGCCGATCCGATGTTTTGAGGTTATTATGGCGACCTCTTCGCGCAGCTTTCGACTTGGCTCGTTTTACTTCACGCCAGAAGGCTGCCCGGGCTGCCACGTCTGTCATCTGAAGGACATCAGCAATTTCCTTCCAGTCGCAACCGCTCCGGCGCAAGTCGAGCATCGTTCGACTCTTATCGTTGAGACTGCCGGTCAATCTCTCCAAATCCAATCGGAGTTCCACCAGAGCCGTCCAGTCGGGAGCAATTCGCCGGTCTGACAATTCAGCGCTTCCCCCTATAAGTTCCAGCCGATTGAGTTTCCTTGCATAGCGTCGAAGTGAACGGCAAATGGCACACATGAGAATTCCTGCGGTGTTCTGCGTGAAGAGTTCGGCGCCACTTCGATCAAGGTACCGGGACACCTGAGCCACGGC
>PLBE01000089.1 GCA_003134435.1 Acidobacteriaceae bacterium | reverse complement strand
CAGGTTCCTTGACGTTCTTACTGAGCCTCTGTGGATACAACCTGGTCAACCAATTCCATGATCGGCCTGTGGAGGCGTCTTGAAATGTCACAGCGCCAACCACCGAGAGCAGGACCTCGGTTCCGGCGTTGGCACGGCTTAACACCTCGAGTTTTGCACCGATTTTTTCCGCTCGTTCTCGCATGCCGGTCAGGCCCCAATGTCCTTCGCGACCCACTCTCAACAGGCCAGATTCCATGCCGCACCCATTGTCTCGCACCAGGATGCGCAAGTGACTCGGGGCATAGTCGATTTCAACTTCAATCTTAGTGGCGCGGGCATGGCGGAATGCGTTAAGGACCGCTTCGCGCGCGATGAGGTAGGCCTCATCTCGGACCAACGGGCGCAAGAGTCGCGGCTGGCCCTCCGTAGCCACCTGAAAATCAATGCTTGGCGGCAGCGAAAACTCTTTGGGCAAGCGGGACAGAGCGTGTTCCAGGCCGTCGGACGTGGCCTCGGAAGCGCGCAGAGAGCGAAGGGCATTGCGGCCCTCCTGGCTCACCTGGATTAGCAGCTCCGAGCCACGTTTTACCGCGCTCTTCGCCGGCGAATCTTCCGGTAAGCGAGCGTCTGCCAAATTAAAGTGGAGCGAAGCGCTGTAAATTCCCTGCAGCAGCGTGTCATGGAGGTCTCGAGCGATTCTCTCGCGCTCCTCGAGCCGTTCCTCGAAACGCGTTTGCATCCGTGCAGCCAAGTGACGCAGGCGAAGCACATAAATCAGCCCGAGGATACCGGCAGCAGCGAAGACACTTAAGATTCGAAACCACGCCGTCTGGTAGAACGCCGGAAGCACTTCAAAACCGACCTCTGCACCCACCTCGTTCCACACACCGTCATTGTTGCTGGCGATAACATGAAATCGGTAATTTCCCGGTGGCAGATCGGTGTAAAAAGCCTGGCGGCGATTTTGGGGGTCCTGCCAATCTGAATCGTGTCCCTCAAGTTTGTAGCGGAAACGAACTTTCTCGGGAACAACGAAACTGAGCGCCGTATAATCGATCTCAACATCTTTGGTCCGCACCGGCAGATGAACGTTCTCACGCGTTGAATATTTCTTTCGATCGGCAACAATCTGTTCCACACGCACCGGTGGCGGAATACCATTCCGATCCAGATGTTCCGGATCAACCATCTGCAGGATGTTTTCGTTCGCAAACCATAGCTTGCCGTCTGGCGAAGCAGAAATCTCCGGGCGAAAGTTGGTCAGGCTAGGCTGGGCCCCGTCAAACACGTCCAAAGTCTTGACGTTCAACTGGACATCCGGATGCTCGCGCCACCGATTGAGTTCTGCCGCAGCGATCACGACGAAGCCACAACGCGTATCCAGCCAGAGAGATCCGTGATTGTCCTTTGCGAGTGCGTACACGTCATCGCAGGGCAAGCCATTGCGCGAACTTAAGGTTTGTTCCTTTTCTTTGTCCCACAGAAACGTTTCGTCCGAACTGGCACCCCAGATCGCATCTTCGCCGTCCACGAGCAGGTTGCGAATGGGCTGTTTCCTCGACCGACTGCTGGACAAAATCTCCAACTTGCCTTGCTGGTATCGAGCCAAGTCTCCAGAGGACAAGCCCAACCAAATGCCGCCCTTGGGATCTGCCGCGATCGACGCCACGCGCGGAATACGTGGCGGAGGAATCTCTTCTAGCACGCGAAGATCCCGGATGCGAAAGAGAGCTGGCTGAGTCGTGACGGCCCAGATATTGTGATCACTATCCTCTGTAAGTGCGACGACGACTCCAATGGGCTTGCCGTCTGGCTTGCTCACTCCATGAAATTGACCGTGCTCATAAGCGGTCAACGTGTCGTCAACTCCAACCCAGAGGCGCCCCGCGTGATCTTCGAAGAGCGAGGTGATTAGTCTCCCGGGGAGCCCGTTCTTTGTCCCTATGGCAGATAGCTTTCCCTCGCGAAGGACATTCAATGCTTGCGTATTCCCGATGAATATTGTGCCGTCTCGAGTAGCGAGGACCGAATCGGCGTCCTCGGCGGTCAGCCCCTCGCGGATCGAAAAGCTGATCACGCTCGTCTCGTGAAACCGATCGATACCCCTAGAGGTCGCCACCCAGAGATCGCCTTCTCTGTCTTCATACATTCCCTGCACCGAATTGCTCGACAAACCGTCCGCGCTGTCAAAATGATCCGCTCGACCACCATAAATCCGATAAATCCCCCGGTTTCCTGTACCAACCCATATTCCGCCATTCCGATCCGTCAGCAGGGCCGATACTTCAACTGCGGTACTGTCCATTCCCGCGACGACGTAATCCTTCCACGTCCCATCTTGCAGGAGCCGCTGAAGGCCCAATCCCTTCCCCGAACGCTTCATCCCAACTAACAGGGATGCATCGTCGCCACCAGCGATCGCGCCGACTCCGGCAAGCCCTTGGAACTTGCTCAAGGCGCTGTCGATATAAGTCTTCGTGTCGCTTCCGGATTTCCAACGACATAACCCAAGTGAACTGCCAACCCACAAGTGATCTGAAGCATCGCTATAACGTGGCTGCGCATAGGCAAACGGGATCCCATCCGAGGAACCGTGGCAGCGAAGGGTGTTCCCGGTTACTTCGCAGAGGGGACCAGTATCATCGCGGACCTGGCTGCGCGTAATCCAAATCGCGCCTTTGCTGTCTTGCACAATGGTCTCTATGAATGCAGGTGACTGCGAAACATTGTGAAGATCAACTTCATCCCAATTCGCCAATCCTCGCGTGGTTCCGATCCACAAACTTCCATCGTTTGCGCCGAGAAGCGAATGAATGCGCGAACTCGGAAGCTGCTTGCCGTCTGGCGCAGTCCACGGCACGAAGCGCACGCCGTCAAAACGAACCAATCCTCCTTCAGTGCCGATCCAGAGATAGCCATCCTTTGTTTGCGTGATCGCTTGTGGCGTTCCCGTGAAGAAACCATCTTGAATCCGCCATGCCGTATGCGCATATTGGGAGATTTGCCGGTCCGGGTCGAGAGCGGCAGCCGAGATCGTGAGGTGAGCGAGCGAAATCCAGACTAACAGCGTTCGCGAATAAAGCCGCATCATCATTGTCGAACAAAAATCAAGTGTGGTGGGACCATGCGCGGTCAAGCGCCGCAACCTCAAGCTCTTTTTCTCGGTCCTGGGGCCGATCTCAAACACAGCTTCAGTTAAAAGCGCGTCGCTACGTCTGGCTGGAGCGTCCTTGATTATAAGCGCTCGGCAGCAACAACGATGGCAAAGCCTTTGTTGAACTGAAGGTCAAATCCGTAGCTCGTATTGTCTCTGACAGCTTCGATCAATGAACATGTCCTCGTCACGAACTTTCGTGATTTTCTGGCCGGTCAAGATCTTTCGATTCCTGCAAACACACTGCTTTTAATGAGTTGCAACTTGGCGCGAAAGTTGCATTCGCAGAACTGAGATCGACTACTCACGAAAAGGAGGAGATCAACGAAAACAATGGTGGGGCCAGGCAAGAATGAAGTTAAGAAGGCGGGTTAAGCCCGGCCCCTGCTAATCCTCTCTAACCGCTTAGTAACGGGAGACAAACCGAGCTCGAACGCTTATTACTCATAGGAGTCATGAAAAATGAAAAATGAAATGTGGGTTGCTCTCATAATTCTTGCGACACTTCCGCTCTCCGCCCAAAACGTGGGTCCGAATGGGTCCCCAAATGGTGAAGAAGTCACTGCGCTGGCCCAGGACTATGCTGCTCGCGTTGACGGATTACTACGAGAGGTTCATGCGAGCTTGCAGGGAATTTCCGAAGGTATGGAAGCCGGTCGCTTGACGCCAGAACAGGGGCGCGAACTGAAGTTGGCGGCAACGCGGGACATGATCTCACGCCTGGATACGCTTTCGGCCGTGTACGATGTGCGGCTCGAAAGAAAAGACAAGGTTCACGGCGAGTCCGGACCGGTTTTTCGTGATGTCTCTGCCGAACATAAACCCGGCGCCGCACCGAGCACAAGTCGAACGGTTAGCGTGAAAGAACTCCGGCGGGAAAGGGCGATCGCGATGCCGAAGCGGTCCGTCGTGGAGGTTACGCGATGACGGTTATTGAGCACGTGCTTTCTCGGCTAAACGCCATCGGAATAACTGGTGTTTTTGGCGTTCCGGGCGATTTCGCCTTTCCACTGAGCGATGCCATCAGCATGGATCCCAAGATGCGGTGGATTGGCTGCTGCAATGAACTCAATGCCGCTTATGCCGCCGATGGGTACGCACGGGTTAAAGGAGTTGGCGCGATTTGTACTACCTATGGGGTAGGGGAACTGAGCGCGCTTGCCGGAATCGCTGGATCCTATGCAGAACACCTGCCGGTATTTCATCTGGTCGGCGCACCCAGCATGACAGTGCAGGGAGCGCGAGCACTGATGCATCACACGCTCGGCAATGGGGAGTATGACTTATTTCATACAATGGCAAAGCCCGCCGTTTGCGCCAGTGCCATTCTTACTCCGCAGAACGCGGCCTACGAAACCGAACGGTTGATCGCGGAGGCGCTCTACCATCGGCGCCCGGTTTACATGGCTTTCCCCACCGATCTTGCCAATCAGCCGATACTCGGCGGCGCCCAGCCGATTTGTATACCGCGTAGCGAACCGAGATCGCTCGCGGCAGCTACAGATGCGATTGTTTCAGCCCTTTCCAAATCCGACTCTGCCTGTATTCTCCCCGGAATTTTGGTGGCCCGGACAGGACTGCGATCCCGATTACTTGATCTCGTGAATGCCTCGGGGCTGCCGTTCGCGACGATGTTCATGGCGAAATCCGTGCTTGATGAACAGCATCCCTCCTACGTCGGGATGTACGACGGCAAACTGATGAATCACGGCGTCCGGGAGTTCGTTGAGGGGTGCGACCGTGTGCTTGCCATTGGCACGCTGTTCACCGATTTCAACACTGGCGCCTTCACGGCGAATATCAATCCGGACAAACTCATTAACATCGCGCATCATCGGGTGCACGTTGGGTCAAAGGTCTATCCGAACGTTGAGATCGGGGACCTCCTCGTGGCACTAGCTGAGCGGATGCCGAAGCGCAACAACTGGGGTGCGAATGTTGCTCCCGTTTCGCTTGGCTCACCGGCCGGCACCGGTGGAGATCCAATTACGGCCGATGCGCTTTACCCACGCTGGGCGAATTTTCTCGAGCCGGGCGACGTTCTGGTCGCTGAGACCGGGACTGCCTCAATGGGACTTGGATTCGCTCGAATGCCCAGCAGAGCTTCGTTTCACAATCAGACGCTATGGGGATCCATCGGCTGGGCTACGCCCGCCGCTTTCGGAGCTGCAGTAGCAGCTCCCGACCGGCGCGTGGTACTGGTAACGGGAGACGGAGCGCATCAGGTCACGGCACAAGAAATCTCGCAGTTCGGGCGCCGAGGTCTTCAGCCGATCATCTTTGTTCTCAATAACTCGGGGTATCTGATCGAAAGACTCCTTTGCAAGGACCCCGCCATCGCATACAACGACATTGCGCCATGGAATTACTCTGAACTGCCTAACGTCTTGGGATGCAGCGGCTGGTTCACTGCCCGTGTAGACACATGCGGAAAGCTAGGGAGACTCTGATTAAGGTCTCTGCTATCCACAGGTGGTCAAGTTAGAGTGTCTGAAGAATGAAGCAGAGGACACTTGCGATGATAACCGGGTTTGAACAGTACGCGAAGAAGACGCGGCGAGCGATATTTCTAGAAGAGATGGAGCAGGTGGTGCCGTGGCGCAAGTTGTGCGCCCTGGTGGTGCCGCATTATCCCAAGCCGGGAAACGGGCGTCCAGCGGTGGGAGTGGAGCGCATGTTGCGTATCTATTTTTTGCAGCAGTGGTTCAACCTGTCTGACCCCGCGGTCGAAGAGGCACTGTACGATTCGGCGGTCATGCGGCAGTTCGTGGGTGTGGATCTGGGCTGCGAGCCGGTGCCGGATGAGACCACGGTGTGCAAGTTTCGGCACTTGCTGGAAGAGCACCAACTGGGGGAACAGATCCTGGGACAGGTGAACCTACATTTGCAAGCGCAGGGAGTGCGGATCACGACCGGCACCATCGTAGACGCGACCATCCTGCACGCCCCCACTTCGACCAAGAACCGGCAGCAGCAGCGCGATCCGGAGATGCACCAGACCAAGAAGGGCAACCAATGGTACTTCGGGATGAAGGCGCACGTGGGAGTAGACAGTAAGACGAAGATCATCCATACGGCAGTGGCGACGGCGGCAAACGTCGCCGACTCGGCGGTGCTGCCCGATCTGTTGCATGGCGAAGAAACGCGAGTGTGGGGCGATCAGGCTTATCGCGGACAGACCGAAGTAATCCGGGAGTGCGCACCGCAGGCGCAGGACTGCACTCATCGGCGCTATCGCTATAAGGATCGGGTTGATGAAGTGGAGCGAGCAAAGAACCGGACCAAGTCGACGGTGCGCTCGAAAGTGGAGCACGTGTTTGCGGTGATGAAGCTGAAGTTCGGATTTGTGAAGCTACGCTACCGAGGGCTGAAGAAAAACGCCACCCAGCTATTCGCGGTGTGCGCGCTCGTGAACCTGTATTTGCTGAGGAAGACACTCTTACTCCGGGTGCCGGCTTAAGCCCCGCCGCGCAGGGAACTTTGATCGCGAGCGAGCGCCGAAGCGGGTCGGCGACCGGGAAGAATCGACACCGAATGCTAGTAATGGCTGACGGAACACTACCCGGACGAAAAACATGGGCTTATTCAGAGTTTCCCTAGACGAGGCTCTGAACAAGGCATCTCGTGCGAAAAACGGCGCCTACATCGAAGTAGTAACCGATCCTTACGCTGCCTCGCCACTTGCGCTCAAGCTTCACGAGAGCCTGCAGTCGCTCTGCGAATCCTGATCCTTCCCCCGCGGAGGTTGGGAAGCTTGAATCCTCGCTGCCAGCCCTCCTCCCCTTTCCTTACCACCTCGTTATGAGTGCGTCCAGAACGAACAAAAGGGTCGCTACTTCGCGTCAAGGTAGTCAGGAATCTCCAGAGTCTCTCTCCGCTTGCTCTCACGCAGCATAAGACGACATGCACGCACTTTAGAATCCGCGAACTTCTCTGCCTATGAGTAAGGCACACTGTGTCTGTTCGTCATCAAGAATCAAGCGGTGTGAAAGCGACGCTTATCGATTCTCAGACTCCGGATCTTGGAATCGAGCGTGGAAGGAGGCATGCCAAGTTTGGCGGCCGCACCCGTAGGACCGGCAACGCGGCCCCTGCAGTCTGCAAGTGCGGATTCGATGGACTCCTTCTCCTGCGCGACTAGCTCATGCGTCAACTGCCGAGCGGGGCGAGGCTGGGCGGAAAGCCAACTCTCATCGACCGAGAGATTCTCCGAGTCACAGAGAATCACCGAACGCTCAATGACATTCTGCAACTCGCGAATGTTGCCGGGCCAGGAATAGGACTGCAATCCGTCCATGCTCTTCTTTTCAATGTGTCGAAAATGTTTCCCCGTCCTTGTGGCATAGCGATCGATAAAATACTCAACCAGCAGACGGATATCTTCGCGTCGTTCCCGCAAAGGGGGCAGCTCCAGCGGAAACACATTGATGCGGTAGTACAGATCGTTACGAAATGTACCGGCCGCAATCTCCGCAGGCAGGTCGCGATGCGTAGCGGCAATGACACGCACATCAGCGCGAATCGACAGATTGCTGCCAACTCGCTGAAACTCCCGTTCCTGCAACACACGTAGCAGAGCGATTTGCGTCTCCGCCGGAAGCTCTCCGATCTCGTCCAGAAAAATCGTTCCTCCCTCGGCCAACTCAAAGCGTCCGAGGCGTTTCTGCAGAGCGCCTGTGAATGCGCCTTTTTCATGCCCAAACAATTCAGAGGCGATCAGATCACGCGGGATAGCCGCACAGTTCACGCTCACGAAAACTCTGTCAGATCGTGGAGAGCGCTTGTGAATGGCGCGCGCGACGAGCTCCTTTCCGGTCCCAGTTTCCCCAGTGATCAAGACCGTAGAGTCCGTCCCCGCGACTTTGGCTGCTCGAGCGAGGACGTGTCGCAGTGCTGACGAGGTTCCAACGATCGATTCGAACATCGAGGACTGGTCAATCTCTTCACGCAGGGCCAAATTCTCGCGTTCCGCGCGCTCTTGGTCTTGCTTTCGATCTTCAATATCCGTTCGCGTTAAGCACCAGCGGGTAACTACGCCACCGTCCCTCAGCGGTGTCAACTGATGAAGAAACCAACGATATAGACCATCATGCCTTCGGATGCGCACTTCGATCTCGCTGGGTTGCCCGCCCTTCATCGAACCCAACAGCCACGATAGGAATCCTTCCAGGTCCTCAGAATGAGTGGTTTTCTTAACGAAATCAGTCAGAGAAGTGAACTCCACGTCCCCGAAATACTGGCGTGCTGTCTGATTCCCATAGAAGCGGCTGAAATCCGTCTCCAGAAGAACCATGTGTTGGGGGACCATGTCGACGACCTGTTGGAGCTGGCGCTCGCGTCTGCGCAGTTCTTCTTCGGACTGATGAATTTTCTCAAAAGCACGGGCATTCGTAATCGCCACCGCAACCTGGTCGGCAAAGATTCGCAGCCACGCAAAATCTTGTTCGCACAGCGCTTCACGGCTGAATAAGGCTAAGACTCCAAGAACTTCCCCACGGCTGACGAGGGGATAGCCCGCAAAACTCCGGATGCCCTCACGTTCCGCCCACTCCTTCCGGCGAATCCACTCACTCTCGACTGCAGAATCGGGAATCAGGATCGATTTCCCGGTCGCTCCGATTTCTCCAACCTTGCGATGTCCGAGTGGAATCCTGCGGAATTGCCCCTGCAAATAAGACCAGTCTTCTCCAGAAGAACTCTTGGGTGAGCCGGCACTGGCGACCAAATGAAGACATCGAGTTTGATCAGCGCAATCGGCCTTGCGAAAACATGTGTCGCACAAGTCACCGGGCGAAAGTAGCCAGATGCGTGCCAGAGCCACGTCTGGCTGCACAGCCAGGCCATCGACAGTAGATTTCAGAACTTCATGAGTGGCATGCTCGCCAGCGACGGTCGCAGCAAGGGAGAGTAACGGTTCGGCCTGCACGGTCTTTGCCCCCTAAATGGTACGAATTCTAGCATCGAAAAATCAGCACAGATAGAGGTCAAGTAAGCCTTCGCTGTGGTCTCCCCGTATACATCGTCCCCTTCGGAGAATGACGATCCATCCTGTTCAGTGCGGCACCTCACGAAGTCTCGTGAATTTCCGAGCAATTGATCAGCTCCAAATTGCCTAAGTTGCCCTCTTTCAGTCAATTGGCTTTGGCTGGCAGCTTGCGATAACAGAAACCTGAGTGATGACGGATGTACCGAGGGAATCAAAATGCTGCACCTCATTTCAGAGAAGATGCTGACTAAGCGAGCGCTTCGCCGCTCGATTCTCATGTTTCTTGTTAACGCCCTGATTAATGTCTTTGCTCTTCCCATTTGCGCGCAGACTCTCGCAAACGGAGGATGGCACCTGTTGGAAGATGGACTGGGGCAGACAAATGCCGGGCAGAGGCTAACCGCAGTCCGAGTCTTGGGTCTCATCCCCGACGATCCTCATGCCACTGAACTGGCCGAGAGGGCGTTGACGGACAACAACAGCTTAGTCCGTGCGGCGGCTGCTACATCGCTGGGCCAGATGCGCGCGACCGGAGCGGACGCAAGCTTGAAACAGGCGCTTGACGACAAAAACTTGTCGGTTGTGATGGCGGCCGCGCACGCTTTGCGGTTGCTAAATGACCCAGCGTGTTACAAGGTCTATTACGCGTTTTTCACCGGCGAGCGGAAGAACGATTCCGGCATGATCGCCCAGGAGATGAAAGTCCTCCATGACCCGAAGCAGGTGGCGAAGATGGGATTCAACGAGGGAATCGGCTTCGTTCCATTCGCCGGCATCCCCTGGGAGGCCTCGCAGACGATCATGAAAGATCGAAAAAGCGGCACGGCTGCGAAGGCCGCTTTAATTTCTGCTCTTGCCACGGATCCGGACGCCCGCACCACTAAACTTCTGCTGACTGCAAGCCAGAACCAGAACTGGGTGCTGCGGGTAGCCGCATTGGAAGCCATCGCCAAGCGCGGAGACTCGACCCTCCTGCCGGGAATTGAGCCCAGGCTGTCCGATCCCAAACGCGAAGTGAGATTTGCGGCGGCAGCCGCGGTCATTCGTTTGGGTGATCTCGCGAAGGCAGAGGATTCGAAGACTGCACAAACTGCGATCTCTGCAAACGCGGGAGAACCGCAGGCAACGAGCGTTGTCATACAAACCGCGAAGTGAGCACGCTTCTATGTTGAACCTGATTCGCCAACTTCTCCGAGCCTGTCGCGGGACGTTCTTCGTCGTTGTTTTGATGGCTATGATGTTGGCGACCGCGATGAGCCTGGGGGCCCCGTGGGCACTGTCGATCATCATTGACAACATTTGCCGGCGGACACCAGCAAGCTCACTTGGCGAAGTCACGTAGCGGTTCTCTCGCCGTCATCCTTATTAGCACCTTCAAGCCTGACAGATCTCTCCGAGTCTCAGCTCCCTCGTCACGCGTGCTCGTTCTGAACACGGTCGCGACCCGTTCCCGACTTTTCTCCCAGCACGGGACGCATCCTTAACGACGACATCCGCGGTCGCGCTGGGACCCAGTCAATCCCGAAATCTCGAAAATTTGCGAATGAATCGGGGCGAAGAAAGTCGGTAAGCCATTGGTATTACGAAAGAAAGGATTGGTCATGGCGGTGCATTACCAGTTGACGCAGGGCTGGTCCACGAGGCCCACACATCGGAAGAAAAGGATCACGAAAATGAACTTACACAAAATCGCTCTCGCATTATTCCTCGGAGCGGCTTCGATGGCCGCCTCCGCCGCCGATAACTCTACTTCACAAAGCCCCGATGCCTCGGGCAGCTTATCCTTAGCGAACCACAAGAAGGAGCACGAGTCCCTTCGGATCGTCGAACCCAAGACCGGCAAGCTCATCGCCGGCAAGATCACGGTGAAAGCCGAGGTGAGCGTGGGCGATGGGATCCGTCCCGAGTCGCTCCGAATCACTCTCAATGGAAAGAATATTACCCGTCATGCTCAAAAAGAGAATTGCGGCCCCTACGCCTGTCGGTGGACCATGGAACTCAGCAAGGCTGATCGCTTGTTGAGCGGTCAGAATCGGCTGATCGCGGCTGGTCGAGGCCGCGACAAAAGTATCAAGGTGGCGACCTCGCGCTTTGACTACTCCGCGGGTCTCGGATCAGGCGAGAGCCTCCCAAACTATCTGCCTCCGTCGGTAGGACTCTCAGTGAATCCGGGAGGCGCTCAGCCGTGGGTCACGATGACGACGGGCACCCCGGCGAATCTGCAGGACAACCTTGACCCAACGCAGTACTCGCTCCCATATCGCGACACTACGTTCCCTAAAGCGAGTGACACGCCGTGCACGTCGCCCTATCAAATCGTACTCCTGAACCGGCGGACTCCAGCCGTGGAGGACGGGTACTATTGCGACGACAGTGCAGCAGCAGTCAAGACTCGACTTGCAGGTCTGACCAAAGGTGCTGAAATCGTGTTGGTGGGAACCACATTAAATCACAACGCCGACGCAGGTCTCGATACGACCAGCATCGGTGGCACCAACTATTCGAGCTATCCCGCCTCCTGGCAGCCTCAAGGCTACGCTGCGATTGGTGTTTCGGGCGCCGCACCCGGCAGCGCTTACGAAAGTTACTATCTGGCTGGCGATGTGGGCAAAGCTTACCAGACAAACCCCTTCGCCAACGGTCTGCTGGCCATGGACCTAAATGGCAACTACAACTTCCACGCCGGCAACAACATCCAGTTCGAGATTTATCCCAACAATCCCAGCACCGGCACCACAAACGTCTTTGTTGCAGAGGGCAAGACCATTCATGGTTGGTACCCGCCTGCCGGATCGAACGGCTTTTGGCTTCTGGTCCTGGATCGAGTGACTTCGCTACCGATCGACGCCACCAATGCCAGCGGAAGCCCGTGTCAACCCTTTTCGGCGGCACAGACCTGCGGGACTTTTTATCCGACGGGCAGCTCGGACTCAGCCGTTGCTTCGCAAGCAGTCAGTAATCTGTCAGCGGCACTTTACCAGACCACTTCCCGTCAATTGGTGGTTTTGACGACCGTGGGCCAGCCGTTTCAGAATGCGTCGACCCAGGCATCCGGGCTAGGTGTGACTGTGAGTATGCTCGGGGGCTCTGCTCTCACGTTGCAATCGCTCACGACTCCCACATCAACCTATACACTGGTCGCTCCGGGGGTCCAGACTCACGGGGGTGGTATTCCGGCATGGACGTCGCCCTTCACCCAAGGCGTGGTGAATTCCTCGTCTGTGTTCACTCAGCAGGGGCAGACTGGCTTCGTGCGGGGCGTGATGGCTCGCGATACCAACGGCCTCTACTTCCCCTCCGTTGTGTCCCAGGAAGACGGGAAAATGAACGGCGAGGGCGCGCAAAGCTTGAGTATTGACTACGACTTCTACACGATCAGCACACAAGCCACCCTCGATTGGCCGCTGACCGACACCGCGGGACATATCGCAGCGTATCACTGGGCAAGCCAGCAGTTTCTTGGTTACGAACTCGGCATTACGGGCAGGTACCAGGCCGACGTGCGCTGGTATTATGAGGAGCCTGATCAAATCTCTTCGATAGCGGCGAAGAATACTGACTTCGACTGCCCCGTAAATCCTAATGTGCCGAATTGCAAATACCCCGGCGACGGCAATGGCTTCACCCAGCAGGATCTGGCCGACGCGAATACGCAGCTTTACACGGAGGTCACGGCGCTGAAAACTGCGAACGCTTATCTCGGCGACGATGGGATAAACGGAGTGATCAGCGGCAAGTACGGTAATGCCGTGTCCGATGTGGTGATTGAGGCGACATACGAGGTGCTGAAGGATCAAACCATGGCAGTGAGTTCGAACACCGCAGTAGTCGGAGCAATGTTTGATTGGGAGAATCTGCTGGCTGGACTCACGTCAATCGCGGGTGCTGCCCTCGGCCCGGCAGATGTCCCTATCGTTGCCGCAGCAGTCGGCGTGACGAGTGGATTACTCTGGTCGGGCTCGGCCATAGGGCCGTGGGCACCTGGAGATCCCGCCACCCCTCCGAACTACGAAAGCACCTTTGATACAACCCTCGGGAACATGGAGAACAACGCGAGTTCATACGAGTTGAATATGCAAACCTCGTATGGATCTGCACTCAACAACATTTATTCCGATTGGGGCAAGCTATCGGCAGTAGGCGCCAAGACCGCCGACTCGAGTTCCGGCTGGCAATTCGACAACAACCTGACGCCGATCGCTATGTCCACGAATTTGCAAGCCGCCGTACGGAGGTCCATATACCTGCAGTTGCTGCCGCAGTTTTACCAACTGGACTACTACAGCCAGCAGCCTGTATCAAGCCACTCTCAGCTTGGCCTGTTTTCTTCGTGGGAAGACGATCCGCATGCTGGAGTCATCAACCAATGCCGGGCTACCTACCCATCCACAAACGAGTATGCGTCTCGAACCTATTTTTCGAATTCGAATCCTGACAAATACGATCTGTATGTGATGGGTGGCGCGATCAACAATCAGGGTCAAGGGACAGTCAGCGAAAGCTTGCCTTCTGATTTGCTGCTGAACATCGTGTTCGGGAACGATCCGGGCGACGCTGATACGCCGTCGGGCCTGAACATTCCGCTCGATCTCATGTATGACCCATTCGTGATGGTAGCGAGGCCAGGACCAAACAACGGAAGCTTTGTGAACGCTGGCATTTATCCGTGCTACAAGCCGGGATGCAGCGATCACACCGAGTACGCTTACCAGAGCAGCTGTATCAACCCGTAGCCTGACAACTTCGGCTATCGGTGAAAGGCAAAGGCCCTCCGGCGAAACTGCCCGAGGGCCTTTTGTGATAACGGCTCTTCTTCTCGACTTATTGCCGGGCGCTCCCTGGTCGTCTCGCCTTTTGCCGCGATCCCCCGGTTGACCCCGATAATTTTCGCGAAGAGCCGTGCATCGGATTCTGTCTTGAAGATTACGTCATATGAGGCATTTCGTGTGCGCACGCTTTAGTTGTGGCAGCGCGGTTGCAAGTCATCCATCGCGCCAGAAGGTCGGGACATTGCGCAAAGGGAAGGAAAGGAAGCACTCATGTGGAAAGTCAAACGAATAGAAGACGGAGAGCGAGTTGTTTTGAGCCTCAGCGGTCGTCTGCAACGTGAAAACCTGAACGAGCTGCGGCGAGTGTTCGCATCGGAGGCTGCAGGTCACAACCTGATCCTTGATCTCAAAGAATTGCGATTGGTGGACGGCGCCGTCGTCGCTTTCCTCGCGG
>PLBE01000168.1 GCA_003134435.1 Acidobacteriaceae bacterium | reverse complement strand
GCCGTCTTCCAACTGGCAGCTTCTTTTTGACCACCAGGTAGGCTGGGGTTTGGGAAGGCCTGAAAGCCTGAAATCGCGGGATTTGGGTTCCCAACCACATTTCAACGCCATCGTAGGCTCGTGGGCTGCGCTCGCGGCAAAGTCCAATGTGACTCCCAGCTTCTCAGCCGCGGATTCGTTTCTTGATAGCGATGTAAAGGAGGCGTGGGCGCTCATGACGGTGGGATAGGCTTTTATTTCCGTTCACGGGATTATACCTAAGCAGTCTGTTCTCTTCTTGACCGCAACACCTTTATAAGTAGCAGTGCAGCGCAAACTCCAATAGCAGTCAAAACCATAGCGATCAGCCGTGAAGAGATCCCCCTAGTCTCTCCCTCTTGCATCGCACGTTTCATGGCTCTGAATTCGGGGCTGTCCTGCCTTAGCCCAACTGGTAACCCCGCCGCTTTATATTCGTCCTGAACAACAAGGAGACGATCCGAAGAATTGGGGTGAGTAGCTATCAATGCAGCGAGGGGGCTCCGTTCGGGCGAAGCCTGAGCTAACCTGGTGAGCAGCGCAATCTCACCTTTTGGATCCCAACCGGCGCGGGCCAGTTCATAGAAACCCAGGAGATCTGCCTCAATCTCGTCATCACGACTATAGAATGTATGGGCATCTGCGGCAAAAAGAATCGGCATTGCCGTGTCCGCGAGCTTTTGTGCGGTCGCATCATCAGAGATCAACCCACTCTCGCGGGCTTGGTCAATCAGCAATGTGAACAGGCTAACCCGCGCGATGCGGTTAAGGGAGTGCCTTCCAACGATGTGGCCAATTTCATGCCCCAACACAGCAGCTAGCTCTGCCTCGCTCTGGACGAAAGCGAGCAATCCTGACGAAACATATATATGTCCGCCAGGGATGCTGAGGGCGTTGATTACATCAGGAGCATCCAGAACGCGCACCGAATACCGAATCTCCGGGCGCCGGGAAGTTTGCGCGAGCCTGGCTGCGATGCTTTCAAGATAGTGTTCGACGGCAATATCGCGTTTTATCCGAACGGTGTGTTGTTCTGCCCGCCCGTCCGCGAACGGAATGCCGCCGCGTTCGATATTAGCCGCGAGTGCGGCGCCGAGTCGGGCTTCGTCATCGGAACTGAAATGATTGTAGAACGGCCGGTCAGGTTTTGGTTCTGAAGCCTCTGCACGCATCCCCGAAAAGCAAGCTACAACCAGGAGAGCAGCGGTCGCGGCAAATCGACGGATCTTTCGGGCGTCAAGGGACTTGCTTGCGTCACGCTCGGATACCATGACTCTCTTTTCTCTTCAGCGCAACCCCAATTGCGGTGATGAATACAAGTGCAAAAGCACCCAGAATTGCGACGTACCAACCAAAAGTATTGGAATCTTGTTGTACAGGCATTGTGGAATTACCACCGCGAGCCAGCGTTCCATCGAGTTCCGCTCGTGCGTCCGCAGAATCATCCTGATGAAGAGTGATGGCGACTGCTGACAATAACTGGTAGCTGTACCCCTTTCGCAATTCGGTTCCCGGTTCGCGGTCGTGCATGTAAAGATCGCAAAGCCCTTCGAATCCCCATCGCGAGACCATGAGTGGCGAAACGCCGTACGCCAATGGCTTTATCATCGCGGGTGTCCTTGGTAGTTGCTGAATGGCTACGACTTGACCTCCGGCAGACTGTACCGGGTAAAAAGGTGTGATCGTGGCGGTCGGGATTAGGAGACCGGCTAGCAGCAACTGCGGAATCATTGTGAGCGGAAATGCATATAGTGCTTTCTCCGCAGTACTGCAAACGGCTGAAATTAAGAGACCGATGAGTGCGCCCTCTATAGTCAAGAACCAGGTAAGCAAGTACGCTTCCGGCACATGACCTTTGATAGCGCCCATAAGCGTCAGCACCCCGATCAACGCCATCGCTTGCACGGCCGCCACGGAGATTACATAAACCAGCTTAGATCCGATATAGCTGACCAGTTTGAGATCCCGCTGTCGTTCGCGCTTATACACCGGTAATTCGTCGACAATCTCGCGCACGGAACCAGAACAGCCAAACCAAAGCGCTACCACAACCATCATGAACAGGACCTTGGGCTCATTGGGGCCTTGCTTCAGCAACGCCATCAATACGGCAATCGCTACCGGCGGCAGTAGTAGGGCGGCAAATGTGGACTTCTCTTTGAACTTGAGAGTGAACTGGCGCCTAAGCAAGGTCATGAATTGCCGCCAGGAGGAACGTTTCGGTGGTTTGGACAGCTTCGTCGAAGTAGATCGACGCGTGACGGAATCGTTGCCAACGGGTGAATCACCCATAAATTCTTTGTACGCATCCGACTGCTGATATTGTGCAGCCCAAGCCTCCGGTTGTTTCTCCTGCAGTTTGTCAAAGATCTCGTGCGGTCGGAGCGCAGCGAAATACGGAAGCATCTCTTGGCCGCGGCCGAAAAATGCAAGTTTGCCGCGCACCAGCACGGCGACTTTATCCAGCAAGCTGAAGGATCCGAGCAGGTGAGTATTGATGACAACCGTCGACCCGCGATTGGCAATTTCCCGGAATAGCTGCATCATCTTCATTTCCGTCCGAGGATCTTGGCCCGGCCGTGGGCTCATCGACGAAAAGCAGCGCGGGCTTGCTCAGAAGCTCGATGCCAAGGCTGACTCGCTTGCGCTGTCCGCCGCTGAGTTGTGCAATTGCAAGATCAGCTCGTTCGGTGAGTTCGAGCACCCGCATCGTCTCATTAACCCGCTCCCAGATGTCAGTTTCCCCGAAATCATCCGGAAGGCGGAGGCGGGCCGCGTAGTAAAGGCACTCCTTAACCGTGAGCTGCCGGTGGAGGATGTCTTCTTGAGGAACGTAGCCAATGGCCGAACGCAACGAAGCAAATTCGTTGTAGAGATCTGCCGAGTTCAGGAGCACATGCCCCCGCTGCGCAGGACGCGAGCCGTTCATAGCGTCCATGAGCGTGGATTTCCCCGCACCAGAGGGGCCAAGTAAACCGACAAATTCGCATGGCTCGATAGCGAGGGAGATATCATCCAGAAGCCGAATCGGCATACCAGTGTTGAAGTCCCTTGCCTCCACGCGCAGTGAACGGCAGATAAGACGTATGCGGCTGCCATCCGACTGTTGCTCCATCCCCTGGCCATCAAAAACGAACTGTGCGGCGCCAATGCTGACCCGATTACCTGGCCGCAATACCTGGCGGGTAATGCGCTGTCCGTTCACGAAAGTGCCATTGGTCGAACCTAGGTCAGTCAGTTCAAACCCGTCGCGCAGCTTGCGTATCTGTGCATGACGTGCAGAAACAGTTGGGTGCTCAATGCGGATATCGCTCGCTGCCGCGCGTCCAATAGTTACAAGCGGGCAGTTCAGTTCAATATCCCGCAGCACCAGCGGACGGCGGCCGGACTCTCGGTACAGAAATAGATGAGAATCGCAAGAGCCAAGCTGAATCAGATCGCCTTCTCGTAGCACCCGTTCTTGTATGCGCTCGCCGTTGATGAAAGTTCCGTTCTTGGACTGAAGGTCCCGCAAAACCGCACTCGCCATTGTCAATGTGATTTCGGCGTGCCGAGAAGAAATGGAGGCGTGGTCAACTAAGATTCTGCCAGGAGCGTCCTCACGGCCAAACTGGACGTGAGGTCCGTCCAGCGAAATGTCGCGAACGGCGTACTGGTCCAGGATAAGCTGCAGTCGGCGCCTGGGAACATCTTCCTCATGCTGCGACATGATGAGCGTATTCGCC
>PLBE01000045.1 GCA_003134435.1 Acidobacteriaceae bacterium | reverse complement strand
AATTTGTCGCTCATTCCACCTTCCTTTTGTCGCCACTCTACTAGCTTCAAACCTCTTGTTCGCCGCTCGTGTCCGTTCTGCCTGTGTTGGCGTCGTTCCGATTAGCAAACTGGCCTTCTCCGCACTCGTTTACCGCTGCAGGCCGCTCTCACCACTGTATCAAGGGTTGCTCCTGGCTGCGCAATACGATGAACCGCTTGGGCAACCTCCACTTACACCGTGCCTTTTTCCTCATCCCGCTCCCTGGACCAGTCGTTGATAGACTGCCAGTAGGCCGCTCCGACCTTTTCCTTTCGGCATTGTTGAAGCACAGAGGCCGGAGGACAGTATGAGTCGGGCTTGTCAAGCGCTTTGCGGAGCGCACCAGCAATGGCATCCGTTGATCTCGAATCTGCAAGAACCGCGTGCTCATAAAATTCCTGCTTCGCCCATGGCCGGTCTGCCAGCACGAGAGGTTTTCGCATTGCCGCAGCCTCCAGTGCAGAAATGGGCTGCTGCTCCGTGCGGCTGAGAAGTGCAAAGACTCTCGCATCCCGATAGGCCGAGGCTAACTCCCTCGATCCCGGGCTCAGCCAGTGTATCCAACGAGAATTGTGGCAGGTGAAAAGGGCTTCGGCCACTGACTTCTCATATTCCTCTTCGCCCGGCAGCACCTTTCCCACCAGCAACAAGGGGACGCCTGGCTTGCGGCAGGCGGCACTCAATGACAATTGTTTTTTTCGCTGGCAGACATTGCCGACGCAAAGCACATAGTTCTCTGCTCCGAACGCTGCGCCACTTGTGGCATCAACTTTTTCGAAGAATATGTCTTCGACTACATTCGGCACGACAGCCAGCTTCTCGGCGGGAAATCTAACTGTGTCGACGAAGAACTTTGCCTGCGCCTCATTGACAACGGTGATGCAATCCAACGTAGCGAGCATTGACTCGAGCAGTCTCGCTAGCTCCATCAGCAGGGGAGCCTGGTGCCGAAGCCACGATTTCCATCCGGGATAGTCGACCAGCGCGCTGAGTACGGTTTTCTTGCCTGCTTCATTTCCCCATGTCACGGTGTAGCCGTGATACAGCCCCATCCCCCCAGAAGTGCAGTAGGTCGAAGTCCNNGCGCCGAATGCAAAGCAGTGTGGTTGCGCAGGTATAACTCGTACCACCGGACGCGACGCCACAATTGTTACCCAATCCCCATGTCCCGAGTTCTATCGGTCGCTTCAACCCTTGAAGGAGGCTAAGACGAGACCGGATGCGCGGTTAATCCCGCGAATCCGGCTACAGATGAACAACGGCCCGTTTCATCTTTGTCAAGGGGTGATAACTGGAGACTCCATTCCCTTATTCAACCCGAAGACTATTGCATTTGCCATTCCCAGCAGCGCGTACGCATCCGTATCCGGCTGATAAGGAATGCTATACACAACGACTCCAATAATGATTACAACCCACGTCGATGCGGAAGGATCCACCGCACACATATCAGTGTAAGATAGCTTCCAGAACCGCTTAAGTGGGTAAATCGTAAAAGCCAGCACCAGCACTACGCCTGTGATACCTACGCTTAGGTATTGAAGTATATACTCGTTATGGGGGACGACATCGATGTACTGCTGACGCAAAGGGTAATATGCCAAGTATCCGCCTCCCAGGTCTTTGCCAAATATGCCGCCCGAAACCGTCTGCTGCCCGCCAAGGAGTCCCTGCCACGTCTGGAGGCGAAAAAGCCACGATTCTTCGTCACTGGAACTAGTCGAGATCTGCGCTGCCGCTTTTTGGATTCCGCTGCCCGAAACAAGCGCATAGACCGCGGTAAAGCACATGCCAAGAACAGCTATCGGCATTACGCGACGGAAAAGGCCCTTATCCACAAAAAAGAGAACCGCAATTCCTGCGGCCAACACGGCCCATATGCTCCTGCTGCGCAAGAACACTGTTAATCCAAGAAACAGAGCAGGAAGCCACTTAAGCCACATCGAACTGTTTCTGTAGCGAGATTCAGCAAGAGACAAGAAAAAGCAAAAACAAATCGCCAGAGCGGCGCTCCCGGGGAGTGCGCGCCCCTGTGACTCCGCCAATATCTCGGGGTCACCATGTGACCATGCAGCGACCCCAACTTTCAAGCCTGCCGTTGCAAGAACTGCAACAAAACTAAGCGCAATGCCATAGTACAAATAAATACGAAGAAACTTCCGTACAGATTCTGAATCGTAGGGTGCGCTGAGGAAGTAAAGACATGCAATAAGAAATGCGACAAAGTAGCGCGATCCACTGGCCGCGTGAGCAAATCCATGAGCCATGATTCCGCGCACCAGGCTGAATGCGAAAAAGGCGATATAGACGAGAGCTATCCTTCTCCCGAAGTTGCGTTCGCGACGTCGCTGAATCGTTCTTATAATGCCGGCAAAAAGTAAGCAAACCTGCACAACGTCGATGAGAGTTAGATTAAGCCCGCCCGCATTGAAAAATTCCAAACCGAACGAAAAATTATAGAAAAACAACGCAAGAATGCTAATCCAGCCTAGAAGAACGCTTCGCGAGAGGCAATAGATGAAAGCCAACGCCGCGGGGAGGACTGCAATTCCAAGGAGAATACTCATGCCCTTCGAACCTCATGGCTCGGTTCACGGCTTTCTCCTCCCACCAGTGCGTCGAGGTCTCTGTATAAGGCTTCATACTGCGGAACTACAACATCTGCACTAAAGTTTTTGCAGGCGTGTTCGAATGCAGCCTCCGCCATAGTCTTGCGCAGTTCGGCGTCGCCTGCAAGTCGATTCATCGCACTTGCCACTTCCGCTGGTTTGCGAACATCGACAAGTAATCCGACTCGGCCGCTATCCAGCAACAGTCCCATGCCTGGCGTTCGTATGCCCGCAATGACCGGCTTCTTGAGTGTCATGGATTCCGCTGTAGACATAGACAATGCTTCTTCCAGCGATGGATGAACAAATACATCTGTCTCTTCCGCTACAAACCTCATGAGCGACGCGTACGGCATCAGGCCCTGAAAAGTGACGCCCTTGGCCAGTCCTCTTGTAGTTGCCCACCGATGGGCAGCTCCACCCGTCTCGTAGCCCCCGCCTATCATGATCAAGCGCGCATCGGGATAAGACTTTCGGGTGAGTTGAAAGGCGATCAACGCGCACTTTCCGTTTTTCAGCCTGGACCAACCCGAAAGGAGGGTAAAAAAGGTGAGTGGCCGTTCACTGCGGGGGACTGTTGTCCTGCCCAGATCGAAAACCCATTCGCCTATAAAATTTGGGATCATCTTGATCGGCGTTTTGATGAAGAACCAGCGTTTGAAGTGCCGGGCGGCGTCGTTTGATACCGCCGTAAAATGTGTGCATTTCAAGGCAACCATGTAGGCCATAGCCAATCGCACATATACACCGACATTATCCCAGAAACGACGCACTAGCCTCCACGGAAGATCATGGATGGTGGTGACTGTAGGCACACCGGAGGCAAGCGCGCCGATTGCAAACTCATATGTCCAATTTGCATGCACAAACCGTGGAGCTTCTTCCCTGATCGCGCGCTTAAGATACCCGATTTNNTCTGAATCGCTTATTAGGTCCGACATAGACTCGCAGGCGTCCCCAGTCGTAAAACACTACTTCTCGAACATAGTCGCTTAGCGTGAAGAGGGTGACAACATGGCCGCGCCGCACCAGTTCCATAATCAACCCGGTAGTTGAAGGATTACTTCCCTGACCAGGGACTATCTCTCGCTCGCCTCGACCCATAAATCGCGCAAGAGCATGTATGTCTATTGGAGCAGCGATGGCAATGTTCAAAATACAACTCCTTCTTTAGAATCGATTTCTTGGGGCGCACGTCTTGGTGCGAAGGTTGCCCGGCACCAGCTTCAGCCTTTGACCTGAGTTCGCCTCAGAGCTCGTGCGGATACGCAGGATTGTTGCCACCTATCGCTGGCTGGAATCGTGCCGTTTTGCCCAGGTCTATGCGGGCGTGGAGAACTTTGTCTTTCCAGTCCCGGTCAACAAGCTGCATGGTTACAAGGTCATCGCGACAGATTCCTTTGATCCCTTCTCGGTTCTTTTCGTTGACTCTGAGTCAAGTGGCATTTCTTTCCGATATATCCCAATAACGGTGTTCCCTATGGGCCGAAACGCCGCATGGTCGAATATCCTCGACATCCACCCAGACAGGATATATGCGCACCTGCCCACGAGCTTCGCGCTAACCGAATGGTCAATTAGGGCATCCCTCTGGCCCAATAGGGCACCAAGCCTTTTCCTGATCATTGTGATGACATACGACCTCACGTGAGCGTCCGCTAGGGCTTCATGCTCAATGGCTACGAGACTGACTGGAAAGATCCTGGGAATCGCTTCTAGCGTCTTGTCTGGCCATCGAGAANNCTCGGAACGGCACAAATCAGTAGACCCCCTGGCTCAAGACAATCGACGCACGCACCAATAAAGGAACCCGGCTCAGAGACATGCTCGAGGACTTGAAATGAGCAGACAACCTGATAGGCTGATTTGTGAGTCAACGAGTGCTCTTCTACAGATTGAGCGCGGACATCGAGACCGCTAGCTCTCGCCGCCTCTACCGCGGAGTCAGAATACTCAAGCCCCGTATATTGAGAGGTGGGGATTTTCTTAGCGAACCAGCCCACGCCACAACCAACCTCAAGAACCCGTGAATTGAGCGGCATCCATTTTATGGCCATGTCGTACTCGGCTTTGTCCTTCAGGTAATACCAGTCCATGGATTGGAAGCTAGCGTAAAACGCTGCTGATCCCGGTACTCTCGGCTCAAAGAAGCAGAGGAGACAGCTTTGGCAGCGGTAAACATCGATCGAGGAGCTTCCTTTGAGATCATTCCGCACCAACTCCCGCTGGT
>PLBE01000020.1 GCA_003134435.1 Acidobacteriaceae bacterium | reverse complement strand
GGCGGTTGCTCAGAGCGCTCGGACTTAAACCCGAAGTCTGTCACCTCAATGAAGGTCACGCGGCCTTCGCGGTGCTAGAGCGAGCCCGAAGTTTCATGGAAGAAACCGGGCAGTCTTTCGAGGTGGCACTGGACGCGACTCGGGTCGGCAATCTCTTCACCACTCATACAGCCGTGGCTGCGGGCTTTGATCGTTTCGCTCCGTCCCTCATCGAACCCTACCTGGCTCATTATGCGGAGCAAAAGCTCGGCATACAACTCCGCGACTTGCTTGCCTTGGGCCGCCAGAACCCGAATGACTCCTCGGAGAGTTTCAACATGGCATACCTCGCCATCCGCGGGAGTGGTGCAGTGAATGGCGTCAGTCGCTTGCATGGAAAGGTCAGCCGACATCTCTTTGCGCCACTGTTCCCGCACTGGCCGGAGGACGAAGTTCCGATCGGACACGTGACCAACGGAGTCCATATGCCAACCTGGGATTCGGCGGCGGCCGACGAACTTTGGACGGCAGCCTGTGGCAAGGGCCGCTGGCTAGGGACGACGGAGAACTTAGAGCAGGACATTCGTCGCGTCTCCGACTCTGCGCTCTGGAAATTCCGCAGCGCCGCCAGCGAGTCCCTTGTGCAATATGCTCGAGGGCGGCTATCCCGGCAACTGGCGGCTTCAGGCTTTTCGGTCGAGGCGGTTGACCGGGCGAAGCATCTCTTTGATCCCAACGCGTTGACCCTGGGCTTTGCGCGGCGCTTCGCAACCTACAAGCGACCGAACCTGCTGCTGCACGACCCGCAGCGACTGCTTCGTCTATTGAGTAATTCTGAGCGTCCAGTGCAACTCATCATCGCGGGCAAGGCCCACCCCGAGGACGAGGCGGGAAAGGCCTTGATTCAGCAATGGGTGCAGTTCATTCGCCGTCCAGAAACACGCCCCCATGTGATCTTCCTGAGTGATTACGACATGCTGCTGACTGAGCACCTGGTTCAGGGCGTGGATGTGTGGATCAATACACCGCGCCGGCCCTGGGAGGCTTGCGGGACCAGCGGCATGAAAGTGCTCGTCAATGGGGGCGTCAATCTCTCGGAACTGGATGGCTGGTGGGCGGAAGCCTACGAGCCTGAAGTGGGGTGGGCCTTGGGAGACGGCCAGGAGCATGGCAACGATCCCGCCTGGGATGCTGTCGAGGCCAACGCACTCTATGACTTGCTTGAGCGCGAGGTGATCCCCGAGTTTTATACCCGCGATAAGAGCGGCATCCCCTTGGCATGGGTTGCGCGGATGCGGGAAAGCATGGCCCGTTTGACTCCGCGCTTCTCCGCCGACCGCACCGTGCGCGAATATACCGACCGGCACTACTTGCCAGCTGCAACCGCCTACCACCACCGCGCGGCGAACAAAGGTGCCGTTGCGAAGCAGATGCTGGGTTGGCAGCAGGACGTTGATCGAAAGTGGGGCTCGTTGCGCTTCGGAGGTCGGCATGTCGAAACCAACGCGGATCACTACGTTTTTGAAGTCGAAATCTTCCTGAACGATCTCGGCAAGAATGCGGCGCGAGTGGAGCTGTATGCGGACGCAATCAACGGCGGCGGTCCCGTACGGCAGGAAATGAAGTGGGAGCGACTGCTTCCTGGTGCACCCGAGGGCTGCGTCTACCGGGCGACCGTACCCGCTGCACGTCCAGCAGGAGACTACACGGCCCGAGTGATGCCTCAGAGCGAGGGCACTACGGTTCCACTGGAAGACACCCGGATTCTATGGCAACGATGATGGAAACGCCGCAGCGCGAGTTGCCCGATTACGTCTCGGACACCTCCGAGCACGCTGATGTGCGCGCGGGATCGCCTCTGCCTTTGGGAATCCAGGAGACGGGCGGAGGGGTGAATTTCGCCATTTTCAGCCGTCATGCCACCCGCGTTCGACTGGAGTTGTTCGACCATCCCGAAGACGCAGCGCCCGCCCTGGCCATCGATCTGGATTCGGTGCGCAATCGCACCGGCGACGTATGGCATGTCTGGATAAAGGGGATCGGGTGCGGTCAATTCTATGCGTACCGCATGGATGGCCCTTACCAACCTAGCGAAGGACATCGGTTCAATTTCAAGCGGCTTCTCCTCGATCCCTTCGCTGCGGCAATTTCGCAGTTGCCGCCATGGAATTTTGCTTCGGCATGTGGATACGACCCGTCAGCGCCGGAGAAAGACTTGGCTATCTCGAAGCTCGATAATTCGCGGTCGACGCCGAAATGCGTCTTTATCAACGAGCCCTTCGAGTGGCATGGAGACCAGCCACCCCTGCATCCGTGGTCGAAGACCGTCATTTATGAAATGCATGTTCGCGGCTTCACCTGCCATCCGAAGTCGGGCGTGGATCATCCGGGAACCTATCGGGGCCTAACAGAAAAGATTCCCTATCTCAAAGGACTAGGGATAACCGCCGTGGAGTTGATGCCTGTGCAGGAATTCAACCAAAGTTCTATCACGCGCAAAAATCCGCAAACAAATCAACTGCTCCGGAATTATTGGGGCTACGATCCCGTGGTCTTCTTCGCCCCGAAAGCTTCCTATAGCAGTTCGGGAGGTTTGGGCCAGCAGAAACTGGAATTCAAGGAAATGGTCCGGGCATTTCACCATACTGGGATCGAAGTGATTCTGGACGTGGTGTTCAATCACACCGCAGAGGGAGATCAACTGGGTCCGACGCTTTGCTTCCGTGGGTTGGACAACGCGATCTTCTATACGTTGGCCGACGACAAACGTTACTACAAGGATTACACGGGAACCGGGAACACCATCAACGCGAACCATCCCGTCGTGCGGGACCACATCTTGTCCGCTCTCCGTTATTGGATGGTCGAGATGCACATCGACGGCTTTCGTTTTGACCTGGCGTCGGTTCTCGGCCGCGACGGAGCTGGCAGGCTGCTGGCCAACGCCCCTCTTCTCCAAAGAATCGCCGAGGACCCGATCTTAAGAGACGTGAAGCTCATCGCCGAAGCGTGGGACGCCGCCGGCGCATACGAGGTGGGCAGTTTTTCAGAGCGGCGTTGGGCGGAATGGAACGGCCATTACCGGGATGATGTCCGGCGTTTCTGGCGCGGCGATGAGGGGATGCTCGGTTTATTTGCCAGCCGAATTTGCGGCAGTGCCGACATCTACGCCAAATCGGGCAAAGGCCCCGAGAGCAGCATCAACTTCGTCACCTGTCATGACGGCTTTACTCTGAACGACTTGGTGAGCTATCGCTACAAGCACAACGAAGGAAATGGAGAAAACAACCGCGATGGGACCGACGCTAACTTCAGCGAGAACTATGGAGCTGAAGGCGAGACGACGGATGTAGGGATCGAAACCCTGCGGAAACGCCAGATCAAGAACTTCCTTCTGACCCTGCTGATCTCGCGTGGAGTGCCAATGCTGCTCGGCGGGGACGAATTTTGCCGCACGCAAGGCGGCAACAACAACGCCTACTGCCAGGACAACGAAACCAGTTGGTATGACTGGAGCTGTCTGGAACAGCACAGGGAGATCTACCGGTTTACCTGCGGGATGATCGCCTTTCGTCGAGCCCATCCGATTTTGAGTCAGGAGCATTTCTACAACGATGCCGACATCCATTGGTTCAGCCCGCAAGGGGATTTGCCCCACTGGAGCGACCCGGAGGGCAAACAGTTCGCCTGCTTGATCCAGGAAGGCGGAGAAGGTGCGCTTTTCCTGATGTTCAACGCTGGCCCGCATGGAGACGAGTTTAGTTTGCCTCCGCTGCCGCTGGGGTTCCTCTGGCATCTTGCAATAGATACGTCTCGGTCGGCACCGCGCGACTTGTCTGCCGCGGGCGAAGAAACGCTCGTGGATAATTCGACTTATCAAGTAGGGTCCCGCTCCAGCGTGATCCTTCTGGCACGGAAGCAGGAAGCTGGGTTGGTAGGCGGCTCCCTATGAGTCAACGAGCCTCCGGGATACTTCTCCATCTGACCTCGCTCCCCAATCCATATCCGATCGGCGATTTGGGGCCCGCAGCAACGGCCTTTGTAGATTTCATGGTCGAGAGTGGGCAGCGTTGGTGGCAAATGCTCCCTATCGGACCAGCGGGAGAAAACAATTCGCCTTACCGGTCTCTATCTGCCTTTGGTTGCAATCCGCTCTTGATAAGTCCCGATCGCTTGCTGGAGCAGGGGCTCCTTAGCAGCCAGGATGTCGAGCTTCCGATTTTCAGAGACGACGGAAACGTGGACTATCCCGTGGCGGCACGCACGAAGCTGCAATGGTTAAGAAAGGCATTCGAACATTTCGAGAAAAACAGGCACATTGTCCATCAATCTGAGCTCGATGCATTTACGCAAGCGGAGTCTTTCTGGCTTGAGGATTTTTCGCTCTTCTCAGCAATCCAGGAGAAAGAAGGCACTTCGGATTGGACCCGATGGGGCCAGGACCTGCGAACGCGACATCCAGAGGCGATCCTTCGCGCGCAGAAATACTTTGCCAACGACATACGTTTCCATCAGTTCGTCCAGTGGCAATTCTCCTTGCAGTGGGAAGAGTTAAGGGCGTACTGTGCGTCCAAAGGAATCGGGCTAATCGGCGATATTCCCCTGTTCGTGGCGCACCAAAGCGCCGATGTCTGGTCTCACCCTGGGCTCTTCAAACTGGATGCTGATGGAAAACCTACGGTAGTTGCGGGAGTTCCTCCTGATTATTTCTCAAAAACAGGGCAGGTGTGGGGAGTGCCCGTGTATCGCTGGGACGCGCTTCAAGAGCAGAAATACAGTTGGTGGATTGAACGCCTGCGGACGGCTTCTCGACGGTTCGATGTCAATCGGCTGGATCATTTCATCGGCTTTGTCCGCACCTATGAAGTGCCTGCAGAAGCCAGGACGGCTGTGAACGGGCAGTACCAACCTGGCGGAGGCGCTTCCTTTTTCGCAGCCGTCCGCGAAGCCCTCGGTTGTTTGCCTTTTATCGCGGATGATCTCGGTGCCACAAGCCCCGAAGTAGTGGCTCTGCTGGATCAACTTCAGATCCCAGGCACACGTGTGCTGCAATTCGAGTTCGGCTCAAATCTCGATACCGGTTCAGTTCCATCAGAACCGCATCCGGCGAAATCGGTGGTCTACACCGGAACCCACGATAACGACACAACGGCGGGCTGGTATCGCAAGTTGCCAAGCACGCAACGCAAAGCCTTGAGACTTCGGCTGCGCGCAAACGACCACGAGATTGTCTGGGCCATGATCCGCGAGGTGCTTGCTTCACCCTCCGACACGGCCGTCGTTCCGGCGCAGGACCTCCTTGATCTCGGGTCCAACGCGCGAATGAACCTTCCCGGAATTGAGCAAGGAAACTGGCAGTGGCGCCTGAAGCACGGCGTGCTGACCGGCGACCTTGCGCAGAAACTGCGGAGCATAACCACCGCTTACGGTCGTCTGGGGAGGGAACTCCACTCAACTTTCGCGTGCCAGGAAGATGACTCGACGCTGCAGATCGCAGCGGAAGTCGGGAACCGTAAATGAAAGACGCAACTCAGATCACGACACTCTTTGTGGATGTCGGCGGGGTTCTGCTCACCAACGGGTGGGATCATCATGCTCGCAGACGGGCCGCGAAGAATTTCAATCTGCCATGGGCGGAGATGGAAGAGCGGCACCGCTTGGTGTTCGAAACTCATGAAGAGGGGAAGCTTACATTCGAGGAATATTTGGGTTGGGTGGTCTTCTATCAAAGGCGGTCATTCACCCGCGCTCAGTTTCGGCGCTTCATGTTTACCCAATCGAAACCTTACTCCAAGATGATCGATCTGGTCGCACAACTCAAGATCCAGTATGGCCTGAAGATCGCCGTGGTGAGCAACGAATCGCGCGAGGTGAATGCGTATCGCATTCGCGAGTTCAAGCTCGACCGGTTTGTCGACACTTTTGTTTCCTCCTGCTTCGTCCACATCCGCAAGCCCGATGTGGAAATCTTTCGGTTGGCGCTGGATATCGCCCAGGCGCCGGTGCAGCAAGTGGTCTACATCGAAAACACTCCGATGTTCGTTCAGATCGCGGAAGGTTTGGGGATTCGAAGCATTCTTCATACGGATTACAAGTCCACCTGCACAAAGCTGGCTTCGTTCGGTTTGCAGAATGACGCAGGTGCCCTCGCATGAAACCGACTGACCCCCGCATTCTGACGATCAATGGGGGATCGTCGAGCATCAAGTTTGCGCTGTTCGATGCGGCGAACTCGCTTCGACGGATTCTGAAGGGCGGGATTGAGCGGATTGGACTGCCGGAGGCCACCTTCCAGGTAAAAGGACCGGATCACGCAGACGACTTTTCGCGTCCAGTGTCAGCGTCGAACCACACTGAGGCCGTAGGTGCACTTATGGATTGGATCGAACAGCGCAGCGGGCGTGATCCATTGACCGCGGTGGGCCATCGCGTCCTACAAGGAGGCCCGAAGTATTACAAACCGCAGCGCATTACTGCGGAGATGGTTACGGCGCTGAAACGCCTCAGTCCGTTTGATCCTGACCATCTGCCCGAGGAGATTCTGTTGACCGAGGCGTTTCATCGCCGCTTTCCTGACCTGCCGCAAGTGGCGTGTTTCGATACTACTTTTCACCATGACCTGCCGCGGGTGGCGCAACTGCTGCCGATCCCGCGCCGCTACGAAGCGCAGGGCGTACGGAGGTATGGATTTCACGGTTTGTCGTATGCATTCCTCATGGAAGATCTGGCCCGGTTGGCCGGAGCAGAGGCGGCACAAGGTCGGGTAATCCTAGCCCACCTCGGTAATGGCGCGAGTCTGGCGGCCGTGCGTCACGGCAAATCTGTCGACACCAGCATGAGCTTCACGCCGGCGGCCGGGGTGCCGATGAGCACTCGTTCCGGCGATCTCGATCCCGGACTGGTTTGGTATCTGGCACGCACGGAAAACATGAGCGCGAAGCAATTCAATGAGATGGTCAACCTGCAGTCCGGCCTGCTCGGCATATCCGAAACCAGCTCTGACATGCGGGACTTGCTGAAGGCCGAAGCGCGCGATGTGAGGGCGGCGGAAGCGATCGCGCTCTTCTGCTACCAGGTCAAAAAGTGGATCGGCGCATTTGCAGCGGCGTTAGGTGGACTGGAAACGCTCGTGTTCGCTGGGGGCATCGGAGAGAACGCGCCCGCAGTCCGTGCTCGGATCTGTGACGGGCTGGCATTTCTTGGGATCGAACTCGAAGAAAAGCGAAACGCAGCCAATGAAGGCGTGATTTCTCCGAAGCACAACCGGGTTGTGATCCGCGTCATTCGCACGGACGAAGAACTCATGATCGCAAAAACAGTTTGCCAGGTTCTCGGACTTGGCGGCAAGAACAAGAAGGAGAACTGAACTATGACACCCGA
>PLBE01000170.1 GCA_003134435.1 Acidobacteriaceae bacterium | reverse complement strand
GTAAGCGTCCGGTTGTCACCGTCTGGACAGTGGGATAGTAGGGAGTCATTCTTCCGAAGTGGACACTTGGGATAGGTGTCCACTAGGAGCGGAGATGGACACTTCCCGGCAAGTTACAGATGGGATCACGAGTCAGGGTGAGTCGTTGGGTGCGACCCGGCGGCAGCGGCGCAGTATCGCGGAGAAGCGGCGGATTGTCGAAGAGACGTTGGTGGAAGGCGCGTCGGTGGCGCGGGTAGCGCGAGCGCATGGCATCAACGCCAACCAGGTATTTGGCTGGCGTCGGCTCTACCAGGCAGGAAGACTTGGAGAGCGCAAGCCGGACATGAAATTGCTGCCGGTTCGGGTGAACGAGACTGTGCCGGCTCGGGCGGTGGAGCGCGGGTCCGCCGACTTCCCGAAAGCACAGCCGGGCACGATTCACATCGAACTGCGCCAGGCGCAGGTGCGCATCGAAGGCAGTGCCGATGCGGTTTTGGTGCGGGTCTTGCTGGAGTGCCTACGGGGATGATCGGGCCGCCGACGAACACGCGCGTTTGGATCGCAGCCGGGGTAACGGATTTGCGGCGCGGCTTTACCGGGCTGAGCGCGCTGGTGGAGAGCAAACTGGAGCAGAAGCCGTTCTCGGGGCACGTATTTGTGTTTCGCGGGCGGCGAGGCGATCTGATCAAGGTTCTGTGGTATGACGGCGACGGCTTGTGTTTGTTCGCGAAGCGGTTGGAGCGTGGGCGCTTCGTGTGGCCGCAGGCCACGAGCGGGACGGTTTCGCTGACGCGAGCGCAGTTATCGATGCTGCTGGAAGGCATCGACTGGCGGCGACCGGAGCGGACGTTTGATCGGAACGGCAAGGAGCCGCAGCAGTCGGTGTAACCGGAAAGATTCTTTGCACAACTTTTTTAAGCGGGCGGGGATGAAAACGGGCGCGTTCATGCGATACTCCGCGCATGTCGGTGCTGGCGCTCCCCGATCTGAAGGTTCTCTCTGCGGATGCGCTGCGAGCGTTGATCCTGGCGCAACACGAGCAGTTACTCTCCACCGAAAGCACACTCACCGCCACGCAGGAGCAGTTACAGTCGCGGGAGCGGGAGATCGAGCATCTGAAGCTGCTGCTGGCCAAGCTGCATCGCATGCAGTTCGGACGCAAGTCGGAAAAGCTCACGCGGCAGATTGAGCAGTTGGAGCTGCGGCTGGAAGAGTTGGAATCGAAGCGCAGCGAGCCAGAGCCCGACGCGCCAGCAGCGCCTCCTGTCACCGCCGCTTCGACTGCTACGGCAGCGAAACCCTCGCGCCGAGCACTGCCCGGTCATCTTCCGCGACAAACGCGTAAGCACGAGCCGAAAGAAACAGCGTGTCCGCAATGCCAGGGCGAGCTGCGCAAGTTAGGCGAGGATATCTCGGAGATGCTGGAGTACGTGCCCGCCAGTTTCGTGGTGATCCGTCACGTGCGGACGAAGCTGAGCTGCACCAAGTGTGATTGCATAGTGCAGGCCGAAGCGCCGAGCCGACCGATTGCGCGCGGCCTGGCCGGACCGGGGCTGCTGGCGCACGTTCTGGTGAGTAAGTACTGCGATCATCTTCCGCTGTATCGGCAATCGGAGATGTACGCGCGTCAGGATGTGGAACTGGAGCGCTCGACGCTGGCGGATTGGGTGGGCGGCAGTGCACAGTTGCTGGAACCGCTGGTGGAAGCGCTGCGCCGCTACGTGACGGCTGCGAGTAAGTTGCATGCCGATGACACGCCGGTGCCGGTGCTGGCTCCAGGGAATGGCAAAACGAAGACCGGGCGGTTATGGACTTACGTTCGCGATGACCGTCCCGCGGGCGACACCGCCGCGCCCGCGGTGTGGTTTGCCTACTCGCCGGATCGTAAAGGGGAGCATCCCGCGCGGCATCTGGAAACGTTTCGCGGGACGCTGCAGGCGGATGCCTACGCAGGATTCAATCAGCTCTACGAAAACGGACGCATCCAGCAAGCCGCGTGCTGGGCGCACGTGCGGCGCAAGTTTTACGATCTGGAACAGGCGCACGCCTCCCCGGTGGCGCGGGAAGCGCTGGCGCGGATTGGCGCCCTGTATGGGATCGAAGAAACGATTCGCGGTAAGCCGCCGGACGAACGCCGTGCTGTGCGTCAGGCACAGTCCAGGCCGCTGCTCGACTCTCTGCGCCAGTGGTTCGAAGCGACCTTGCCGCAACTCTCGCGCAAGTCGGAAACGACGGCGGCGATTCGTTATGCCCTCTCGCGATGGGACGCGCTGACGCGCTATATAGAAGATGGACACATTGAAATCGACAACAACGCCGCCGAACGTTCGTTGCGCGGCGTGGCCCTGGGCCGGAAAAATTATTTGTTCGCGGGGTCGGACGTGGGCGGAGAACGCGCCGCCGCCATCTACAGCCTGATCGGTTCGGCGAAACTCAACGGCTTCGACCCCGAAGCCTATCTGCGCCAGGTGCTGACCCGCATTGCCGACCATCCCATCAACCGCATCGACGAACTGCTGCCTTGGAACCTCAACTCCACACCTACCGAAGTGTCCACTTAACCGATTCGTGGACACTTAGCAAGACGGTGCAGCTCGGACGCTTACGGTCTTAGTGCCTTAGCCTCAGTTGTTAACCACGGCCCCTGCGTCTCTTAAAGCCGTGCGTCGCCACTAACCCCCGTCAAACTCTGGCGGGCTGGGGGCGCCACGTCGACTCTGAATCGCAGCGACAAGAGGACCCTCATCCCCTTTGCCGGCACGGCACCCCGAACCCAACTCGCACCCCGCCGCCCATTCCTTGCTTCGGGGCCAACTTCAGCCTTCTCAGGCGGCCCGGCTAGCCGCAATCTGATGGGCCGTCGAGATTTCCACTTGCATGGTCTCCAGCGTGGGCTTGGTCGCCAGCACCGACTTCAAACTCAAGACCACCGAGTCGTAGTGCTCGCGATGGTAGTGTTCTGAGCTTTCCTTCGTGTTCCAGAAACTGAGGCACATGATTCGTTGCTGATCGTCGCCATCCCGCAAAGCAATCAGGTCTACAAATCCCGGCTGCTTCTGCAGGATGGGAAGCACTTCAAGCCGCAATCTCTTGGCTGTTTCGTCCCCCATTCCAACCTTCGCCCGGCATTCGATAACTCGCGTGAACATTGACCGCCCCCTCGAATTGCGAAATGTGTTGATTGTGAAACCTACTCGCACCGCCTAACTGTCAAAGTCTTGCTCTTTATGCCAATCCAGGTAAGCGCCCGCGCTCCGGATCGCTTCCTCCAACGTCTCTTCCGTTTCCTGGTACACCTCATGCCCCTGCCGGAAAACCAGCACGCGATATTCGGTCCGAAGCTCCTTGCCCATCATGGGCACAACCGCAGCCAAATAGTGTCCGGACCTGCAGCGGGTCTCGAGAGTAATCATAGAAACACTGGATTTCCGTCGGCACAGTCCATCAAAATGGCGCGGGAGTCGTTCAAATGGTGGCTTGGAATGCCCCCTGAGGCCGGCACAGCCCCGCGCCCAAGTGCCTCAGTGCTCGTTACCCTACATCGGTCATCCCACCCTGTCTATCAGGACTCCGCCTGACATGCGTAAGTCATTCCCCTACCCGGTAAATCCCCAGCCCCACCTCGAAAACCACGCCCGTTTGTATTCGCGTATTTCCGGGATACAACGCCTAGGATGCGTGCCCCAGTTCAGGGTTGAACATGCCCGTCTGCAAGGCGTATCGAATGACATCTGCCCGCGTACGCAGCCCCAGTTTTTCCTGCGTCCGCGACCGGTAGGTCTCGATCGATTTTGGGCTGACGTTCAGGCTCGAAGCAATCTCCTTGAGCGTATATCCATGGGCAAACATCCCCAGAACTTCCTGTTCCCGCCGGCTCAGCACCTTGGTGCCGGAATCCGCCTGTCGAGCCAGCACTTGAAAAAATGCCTCGCCTAAGTCCGGCCCCACATACCGGCGCCCACGCGAAGCCGCGCGGATCGCAGCCAACAAATCTCTGGCTGCGGATCGCACCAGAACATAGCTGAGCGCCCCCGCGCCTAACAGCAAACCCATATAAGCATGATGAGTCTCCCGGCCAAGAACGACGATTGCGGCGTTTGGAACTGCCCTCCGAAAAGAAGTGACCAGCTCCGCCGAACTTGGTTGCGTCGTCTCCGCAAACATGACGATCACTCCCGGACTTAGCCGGGTCGCCTCTCCGAGCGCATCACAGGCGCGGGCTTCGCCGGCAACTTCAAATTCCGCCTCTGCCCCCAGCAGATGCCTTAATCCAAGTCGCGACACCGCTTCCTCTCCTACTAACAACACCCGGGTTGCGTTCCTCCCATCTCCAGGTCCAGATCCGGTTCCGTGACGATCGTCCATAGTCTTCCCTCTCCACCGTGACGTGTCTCCAAATTGAAATTTGGTGAGTGCAGCGAATATATGACCTACGGCCAGCCCTCTGCTAGTGAGCCTCGGTACGATCCCACTAACAGAAAGCAGTACTTCGATTGAGCTTTGGTTTACGACGCTTTTACGGATGGGAATCGGAGTCGTTCCATCATCTTCACCAGTTCCGCCAGCGACTCTGCATTCATCTTTTCCATGACCCGGCTGCGGTGCACTTTTACCGTATTCTCGGCCGTCCCGATCTGGGCCGCAATCTGCTTGTTCAGCATGCCCGACACCACCATGCCCGCGACTTCCCGCTCGCGCGGCGTCAGTCCATCGAAACGCTTCTGCAAACTGAAAATCTCCAGCTCCCGCTGCCGCCCCGCCCAATGCCGGTCGAGCGCAACCTGGATCGCATCCAGCAGGTCCTGATCGCGCAGCGGCTTGGTCAGAAATTCTACCGCCCCCGCCTTCATCGCCCGCACCGTCATCGGGATGTCCCCATGAGCCGTCATAAAAATGACAGGAAGGTGATTCTCCGCGTCGATCAACTCCTGCTGAAAATCAAGTCCGCTGATCCCCGGCAACCTGATATCGAGCACCAGGCAACTCGGTACGTCCGGACGCTTCGCCAGCAGGAACTCATTCGCGGACCCGAATAACTGAACGTTCAAACCGATCGATTCGATCAGACGCTTCAGGGCACGACGAACCGAGGGATCGTCATCGATGATATACACCATCGGCGCCGGCCGGTTCATACCGAACCGCTCTCCCCAGCCGCCAGCGTAAACTGGAAAAGCGCGCCCTGCGACCCCGGTTCTGCCCATAGACGGCCGCCATGCGACTCGATAATCGACCGGCTGATTGACAATCCCAACCCGATCCCCTGCGGCTTCGTCGTGAAGAACGGCTGGAAGATATGGTCGATTCCATCCGGATCCAGTCCGCGTCCCGAATCGTGGACCTGGATCAGAACACCATCCCCGTGCCCCGTCGACCGGATGTCCAGTATCCGCGGTCGCTCGGTCACGCTCCGCATGGCATCGATGCCGTTTACCGCCAGATTAATCAGGACCTGCTGCAGTTGCACCCGATCACCCGTTACCGGCGGAAGATCGGCCGCAAGGTCAAGCCGAATCTGCACGTCGTTGCCCCCAGCCTCCGTCCGCACCAGAAACGTCACTTCTTGTATCACCGCATTGATATCGAGTTTGACCCGGTCGGAAGTCTCTTTCTTAAACAACGCCCGCAGCCGCGAAATCACCGAACTCACCCGCGTGGCATCCTCCACCACCTCCGCCACCGCCTCCCGCAGTTCTTCCAGATTCGGCACTTTGCTGGTCAGCTCCCGCAGCACAAAGTTGCTGGTCATGACCACGCCGGTCAGCGGCTGATTCACTTCGTGGGCGATCGAGGCCACCAATTCCCCCATCGCCACCACCCGGGTAACGTGAGCCAATGCCGCCTGCGCTTCCTGCAACGACTGCGTCGCCTGCTTGCGTTCCGTTATATCCTCGGCCAGCGCCATCTGCGACCGCGACGTGGCCCCCTTTTCCCACATCGGAACCACCAGAATCCTCACCCACCGCACCGATCCATCCGGACGCACATACCGTTTATCCAGCTCATAGCTCGCCAGTTTGTCTTCGGCCATCTGCCGCTGGAATTTCGTGCCACGCTCAATATCGTCGGGATGCGTGATTGCGTTCACATCCGTCCGCAACAGTTCCTCTTCGCTGCGCCCCGCGATTTCGCAGAACTTCGGATTCGCCTGCAGAAAGCGCCCGCTGTGCGAATCGATCAGGCAGATACCCACCGGAGAGCGGTCGTAGGCGGCGCGAAATCGCAATTCGCTTTTTTCCAGCGCCTTTTCCGCATGCTTCAATTCCGTCAGGTCGATCGAAGCCCCCACCACTCCGCGAGGCTTTCCTTCCTCATCCAGCAGCGGAACCGCGTTGACATAAATCTCGCGCGCATCGCCCTCTTCAAACGCCAGCCTAAGATGCCGCCGGTACACCGGCTTCCCAGTGGCCACCGCTTGCTGCATGGGCAGTAACGCCAGCGGAACCTCCACCCCTTCCTGCGTCAGCCGGAACGGACTCTGCTGCTTCGGCGCGCGGTAGTTCAATAGGTTCGAGCCTGCCGGCAAATGCATCTGTTCATAGGCCGCCCGATTGCCCGTGATCTGCGAACAGTCGGCGCTATGCGAGATGTATACCGGAACCGGAACCGCATCCAGCACCGTCTCCAGTTCCTCCGCTCGCGCCCGCTCCCGCGCTTCACTCTCGCGCAACGCCCGTTCCCCACGCTTCTGTTCGGTTACGTCCCGCAGTACGCACGCCACCCGAATCACCCCCGACACCCCTTCAATCGGCGAATACGTAATCGATAGCTCCCTCTTCCCCTTCGTCTCGTGCTCATACTTGAGCTCGTACGTGCCCGATTTTCCCCGAAAACATTCGTCTACCTTTTCCTTGACTACCGATACAAATACTCCCGGGTCCATCGCTTCCGCCAGCGCATGCCCTACCACTTTTTCGTCCGTCGTCCCCCAATATTTCAGAAATGCCCGGTTTGCCAGTACCGCCTGGTACTTGCGATTCACCACTACGATCATCTCCTCCAGGCTCTCCACCACCCGTTCAAACTCCCGCAGTCTTTCTTCTGACTGTTTCCGCGCCGTGATGTCCCGGCACACGCTGATGCCATACTCCCGGTCCAGGTGCACTCGGCTCAAACGTACCTCCACCGGAAACAACGTCCCATCCTTTTTCCGATGCACTCTCTCGAAGATCGCTAATCCCGACTCCTCTAATTGCCGCAACACTCCCCTCCGCGCATCGTCGTCAAACCACGGAGCGATGTCGTAAATCGTCATCCCTATCAACTCTTCCCGGCTGTACCCCAGTTCCTCGCACGTCTTCTCGTTCACATCCAGCAGGCGCAACGTCCCCGGTTCAATTACCTGCATCGCGTCGTTCGCTTGATCCAACATTGTCCGAAAAAGTGTGATCCCACGTAGCAGCCGTTCCTGGTTTCGCCCCGCCCTTTCCACCAAATCATTGCTCGCCTGCAACGCCTGCAACGCCCTCACCCGTTCCGTAACGTCACGCGCCACGGTACGTATAACCGGTTTCTCCGCTCCGTCCGCTTCTGCTACGCTGTGACATTCCCAGACCCTCTCCTCTCCCGATCGCGTCAGCAACACCAACTGTCCGCGCGCCTCGCTCGCCCACTTAATCTCCCGCAGGTAGTCGTCGAGCCGCCTCCGGAATGCCGGCGCCACCAGTTCCGCCAACGACAGCCGCATCATCTCTTCTATGCTGTAACCCAGCAGAAGCGCTGGACGTGGATTGATCGACACGAACTTACCATCAGAGTAATGGGTCCAGCGCAGATCCTCGCTGTGCTCCACCATCTCCCGATACCAGTCTTTGTTTTCCGGAGTCGTATTCAGGCTCGGCGCGAAATTCGTGTCTGCCCCGCCGCCCAGCTTCCTCTGCCCAGGGTGTGGTGCCATGCCTCACGCTCCGCGAACCGCCTGAACATCGCTTCCTATCTATCGTCGTTCCAGGCAGCTACTTTCGTGTTCGGTCCCCATATGGACAAGCCGACGCAACTCGCCTCCTGCAACGCGCAACGTCGAGCACACCTTTAACCGCCTCGTCGACCGAAAAGACAGAGCGTTACGACTTATGATATACAATCCATGCGCTGCCATACATACAATTGATTAACTAACAGATTACTCCCACTGTCTGATATCTCTACACGACGACAAACATTTGTTCTTCATGTTACTGCGTGAAACTTTGGATGTAAGAGTCTCTTCAGGAACTCTGATTCACGTCCGTTGTTGGCAAGGGCAGGACTTCAGCCATGCCGCAAGTCGCCAAAGCTATGTTGCCCTTCTGCGCCTGCGGCGTGCCTTTGCGGCCTTGTCGAGTTTTTCCGCAGCCTCCTGATGTGGTGCCAGTAAGTTTGCAGCATAACTTCCCCGGTCATCCCGAGCGAAGCGAAGAACCTATGTTTCTTGTTTGCACCACATAATCGTGGCCCCCGCTCGAAAACCACGCCCCGATCATATCCTCGCATTTTTGGAGGCACAACACTGCGGCATCAAGCCAATAGTGCCGACGCTTCGGCAACGGAGACGAAGATCGGGCACATTAAACCTCGATGATGCAATTAGCAGCAGTCTCCTCCCACCCCAGTTCTCCATCCCTCCTCGCTCCACCCTCAACGACTTAGTTAGGTAGCAAAGTGTCTAACTTTTAGACACCCTCCGATTTACGGGCACCTATCAGAACGAGGTCGCCATTCTCAAAGAGCTGATCTCCATGAAAACAAGCCTACTACCATGTTCAGCGCGGTTGGCGGTAGGGATGCTTCTGACTAGACGTTGCGACCGCGGACTCTGCTTGTCCGCATCTCGCTCTAAATTCAACGAACCTGAATCATTCAAAGGAACTTATGAAGATGTCATCCCCCAAACCACCGGCCATCCGTGTTGCCCTGGTCGAAAGCGATCCGCTGCGCTTTGTCGGTTTTCGCGCCATCCTCGAATCCGAATCGGACCTCGAACTGATTTCCGTCTCGCTCCCCGAGGTCGCAACCGAGCCCGGCCTGAACTTGGCCCTGCTCGGTGACCGCGCCGGACAAAACCTGCCCGAGACCCTATCCAGTCTCGGATCGATGCGGCCCGGCTTGCCCGTCCTTGTGGTCGGACCCAAAACCGACGACGAGACCATTCTGTCCGCCATCGAGCACGGAGCCAAAGGCTATGTCTTCGACGGAGTCGCGCCCACCGAACTTTCCCGTGCCATCCGCACCGTGAGCCAGGGCTCGGTCTGGGCCTCGCGGCGTGTCCTAGCGAATTTTATTGAACTGGCGGTCAGGCAGCGGTTGCGCATGCACCCCGGAGCCAACGAGTTGATTACCGACCGCGAGAAACAGGTTCTCAAAATGCTGGTGGCGGGTCTTTCCAACAAAGAGATCGCAACCCCTCTCGGCATTGAAGAGCGGACGGTGAAGGCGCACATCGCCAAAATGATGCGCAAAATAGGAGTACAAAATCGCATCGCGCTCTCCGTCCATGCCATCACCCACTCGCTCGTCAGTTCGCCGGCACAATAGCCGCCCTTGGCTGGAGTTGAGTGTCCATGCGTGACTTTCCTTTCGATCACCCCTCTCCATTTCCGCCTCCACTTGCCCTCGCTTCCGATCTGAAAATGCCCCTGAGCCTGTACGCAATTACCTGACAGCTGTCAGGCTGCCGACCGATAGACAGCCGTTTTCGGTAACGATAGCTTATCCCAATACTTCTGCCTGGCGTTCGTGGCGCGGGTTCCAACGGCTGATGTTTCTCCGGCCCCTTCCGACCCCGCGCCACGCAGCTGCCGATCACCGCATTGCTGAACAGGCCAGCTCGAAGTTATGCCGTACGTGGTTGACAACATTGAGTGGCTTCATCCCCACCGAGGAGATCAGACTTATGTTTACACGCATTGTCGAGTGCTACGCAAAAGTCGGTATGGGCGACGATACAGCAATGAAGATACGTCATGAAGTGCTCCCCATCCTGCAGCAGCAGCCCGGCTTTGTCGACTTGATTGCCCTCCGCGACGGCAACGATCAGCAGCGCTTGCTGTGCGTCAGCTTCTGGAACACCCACGAGAGCTCGCTCCATTACCATCGCGAGCATTACGACTCCATTGTCCAGTCGCTCAGCCCCCTGCTGCAAACCAAGCCTTCGCTCGAGACCATGCAGGTGGAAGTTTCTACTACCCATCGTATTGCGACCAGTCGTGCCGCCTGAGAGTCCAGTTGTCGCCACTCTCGTCCGTTCCTCGGGCTGAGTGGATTCTGTGGCGCCATGTTGACGAAGAGGATCAGGGTCCTCTTTCGCTGCGCTTCGCCGCCAACATGGCGCCCCGGTTTCATGAGTTCCCCGCCGCCGGCATGTCGTCGTGACCGCTTGCGACGCGATCGGCAGCCCTCCCCCATGGCGTCGAGGAACCACGAATGTAACAGCGCGGCCCGGCCAGACGGCATGGACCGCGCCGTTGCATCGTGCGTGCCCTTCAGCGCGGAACATTGTCGGGAGAACATTGTCGGGAAAGCACTGTCGAGAGCATTTGTCAGGAATATGCTTACAAATTTCCGGAAATCTCCCCACATACACGGTGAACACACAGTCCTAAAATTACTCATCACGTTCGTGTGAAAAATACAGTATGTCGACCTCCACTACGCCATCACCCTGGGCGCATGTCACCCCTGGCAATTTGCTGCCGGGACTGGCCACGCTCGCCGCGCTCGGGATTGGCTCCCTACTGGCGTGGCCCAGGCTGGCACGGGCAATCTTTGCCTCCGATTTCCTCCCGCACGCCTATTGCTATCTCAAAGAGCCGGCGCTGGTCTGGACCCACGTCATCTCCGATTCCACCATCGGCATCGCCTACCTCGCCATTTCCATCAACCTCGCCTATCTCGTCTACCGGGGCCGCCGCGACCTGCCGTTTCATTGGATGGTTCTCGCCTTCGGCCTCTTCATCGTCGCTTGCGGCCTCACCCATTTTGTCGAGGCGCTCACCGTCTGGGTCCCCGTCTACGTCTTGTCCGCAATCCTCAAGGTGTTCACCGCCCTCATATCCCTCATCACCGCCATCGCGCTCCCTTTCACCGTCTCGCCGCTCTTGACCATGATTCACCGCGCCAGAGACTGCGAAGAACATGAGCGCGAGGTCGCCCGGGCCGAAGCCAAGTTCCGCGGATTGCTCGAGGCTGCCCCCGACGCGGTGGCAGTCACCAACCCCGAAGGCGAGATTGTCCTGGTCAATCATCAGGTCGAACGGCTGTTCGGTTATCGCCGCGAGGAACTGCTCGGCCACCCCATCGAAATCCTGCTGCCGCAGCATCCTCCCGGCGTTCATTCGGCACACCGCTCCCAGTTCTTCGCCTCACCCCAGTCTCAGCCCCTGGGAGCCTCTTTAGAACTGCTTGGCGTGCATAAGAACGGTAGCGAATTCCCGGTGGAAGTCAGTCTCAGTCCGCTCCAGACCAAGACGGGTTTGCTGGTCTCCAGCGCCATCCGTGACGTGTCCGAGCGTAAACGCGAACAGGAGGCCCTCAAACAGAGCGAGGAGCGCTTTCGACGGCTCGTCGAAGACGTAAGAGATTACGCAATTTTCTCCCTCGACCCCCAAGGCAATATCACAAGCTGGAATCTGGGCGCCGAGCGCATGAAAGGATATCAGGCCGAAGAAATCATCGGCCGCCACTTCTCCTGCTTCTATCCCGAAGACGACTTGCGCCAGGGAAAACCAGCGCAGGAACTACGCACCGCCATCGCCGAAGGCAGAGTCGAAGATGAAGGCTGGCGCGTGCGCAAGGATGGTTCGAAGTTCTGGGCCAACGTCGTCATCACCGCTCTGCGCGATAGCGGCGGCAATCTAAAAGGCTTTTCCAAACTGAGCCGCGATATCACCGTCCGCAAGCGTATTCAGGATCAATTGGAAGCCCTCAACCAGGATATGGTCCGCCGCAACGCCGAACTTCTCGCCATGAACAAAGAACTGGAAAGTTTCAGCTATTCCGTATCGCACGATCTGCGCTCCCCGCTCCGTCACATCGCTGGCTTCTCGCAACTGCTCCTCGAGGAACACAGCGCCGAACTCTCCTTCGAAGCCCAGCGCTATCTGCAACGCATTCGCGAGGGCACCTCCCGCATGGGCCAACTCATCGACGAATTGTTAGGTCTCGCCCGCCTCGGACGCCAGGAACTGAAGGTGCAGGTAACTAGCCTCAAGCCCCTGGTTGAGGAAGTTCTGCGGGATGTCATTCAGGAGAAACCGGGACATCCGATCGACTGGATCATTCACCCCCTGCCTTATCTCGATTGCGATCCGCTACTTATGAAGCAGGCGCTCACGAACCTCCTGTCGAATGCCGTCAAATTCACCAGTCAACAGGATCATCCCATCATCGAAATCGGCTCTATGCCGGGGAACCCCCAGCCCGTCATCTTTGTGCGCGACAACGGCGTGGGGTTCAGCATGAAATACGCCGACAAACTTTTCGGAGTGTTCCAACGCCTGCACCGCCCCGAGGACTTCCCCGGAACCGGTGTCGGACTGGCTACCGTGCAGCGCATCATTCAGCGACATGGCGGCCGGGTATGGGCTGAGGCCGAATTGGGTCGCGGCGCAACTTTTTATTTCACACTCGGCCGGGAAAATGGCACGCCGAATGCTGATGCTCTTACCAGCCACATTCCGGTAAGCGACGAATTGGAGGCCGCCCGTGGCACAACTGCCGGTTGAGATCCTCCTGGTCGAGGACAATTCCGATGACATTGAACTGGCCCTCCACGCCCTGCGTCGAGGAGGCTTGGCCAACCGTGTCGAAATCGTCCGCGACGGCGAGCAGGCCCTTGACTTTCTCTTCTGCCGCGGTCTCTATCGACACCGCAGCCTCGCTCAGCCTCCGCGGGTCGTCCTTCTCGATCTCAAGTTACCCAAGGCCGACGGCTTACAGGTGCTGAAAGAACTGAAAAGTAATCCCGTCACCCGCCCGATTCCCGTAGTAATTCTCACAGCTTCACGCGAAGAACAAGACTTAGTCCGAAGTTATCAGCTCGGCGTGAATAGTTACATTCAGAAGCCGGTCGACTTCGAGCAATTTCGCAGGACGGTCAAGGAACTCGGTATGTTCTGGTTAGTCATCAATCAGCCGCCTCCACAAGCGGCCTTTCAGGTCGGATAAGGAAACGACCCCGATCCTATGGCGGCGATATTAAAAAGCGCAACTCGGGCCGAGGAACCTCTCTCATCCAACCGTTCCCTTCGCCTGCTCATCGTCGACGATACGCCTGCGGACGCCGAACTCATGCTCGCCCGCCTCAAACGCGCCGGCTACGTCGTCTCCTATGATCTCGTCGCCTTGCCCGAACACTTTCAGCAAAGCCTCCGGCAAACTAACTACGATCTGGTCATTTCCGATCACAACCTGGGATCCTGGACCGGCCTCGATGCCCTCGCCATGCTTCATCAAATCAAAAAGCCGATCCCGTTCATCGTCGTGACCGGGACTTTGGGAGATGAAGCCGCGGTCGAGTACATCAAGCGCGGTGCGGCCGACTATGTACTGAAGAACCGCCTCCAGTTACTGCCTCTCGCCGTCAGCCAGAGCTTGCGTGAAAAAGCCTACCGCGATGAGGAGACGCGCCTGCGGGAGCGCGTCCTCGCTGGTAAGAACGAATGGGAGTTGACTTTCGACTCCGTGCCCGATTCCGTCCTCCTGATCGATAACGAGTGCCGGGTGCAGCGCGCCAACCGCGCCACTAGCGAAATGTTCGGGCTCCCCTTCGCAAAAATCGTCGGCCGCCCCTGTTACGAAGTCCTGCACGGCCTTACTGACCCGCCATCCGACTGCCCCCACCAAATGCTGTTGAGCAGCGGCCTGCCGCAACGCTGCGACTACGAAGATACTCGCTTAGGCAAGACCTTCGACGTGACCACCACACCGGTCCGGAACGCCGACGGACAGTGTCGTGGCTGCATTCATGTGCTCCGGGATATCAGCGATCGCAAACGCGCCGACCTCGCCTTGCGCCATAGCCTGGAGCGGTATCGCTCTCTCGTCACTGCCACCTCCCAGGTGGTCTGGACGACCGACGCCGCCGGTGCCGTAGTCGAAGATCTAACGGCTTGGCGTGAGTTCTCTGGCAAAACCGAGGAACAAACTTCGGGACTGGGATGGCTTGACTCCGTTCACCCGGACGATCGCCAGCGCGTTGCCGAGGCTTGGTCCAATGCGGTCAAGACCGGCGCCCACTACGTTGTCGAGTTCAAAGCACGTCGCCATGACGGCGAATTCCGCGACCTCCTCGTCCGCGGCGTCCCTGTCCTCGAAAATGGAGGCGCCATCCGGGAGTGGGTCGGAACCTGTACCGACATCACCGATCAACGCCAACTCGAGGATCAGTTTCGCCAAGCCCAAAAAATGGAAGCCTTGGGCAGACTGGCGGGCGGCGTCTCCCACGACTTCAACAACATCATGGGCGTGATTATCGGCTATAGCGACTTGTTACTGGGTTCGCTCCCCGACCCAGTTCTTCGGGCTAAGGTCGAGCAGATCAAGAAAGCCGGTTACCGCGCCGCCGCTCTCACTCGCAAAATGCTCGCCTTCAGTAGAAAGCAGGTGCTTTCGCCCAAGGTCCTCGATCTCAACACCCTGGTCACCGAAACCAGCGGACTGCTCACTCGCCTGCTCGGCGAAGATATCGAACTGATCGTCAGACAGGACCCCGGCCTCGGCCATGTCAAAGCCGATCCCACCCAGATCGACCAGGTCGTCATGAATCTCGCCATCAACGCTCGCGACGCCATGCCCCGTGGCGGCAAGTTAATCATTGAAACCAGTAACACTGAACTGGACGAAAATTATATTCAACAGCACCACGTCGACCTCAGACCCGGACCCTACGTCTTGCTCACCATAACCGACACCGGCATTGGAATGGACAAGAAAACGCAAGCCCGCATCTTTGAACCTTTCTTTACCACCAAAGAACCCGGCAAGGGTACTGGCCTTGGTCTGGCCACCGCCTATGGAATCGTGCAGCAAAGCGGTGGCTACATCTGGGTTCACAGCGAGCTTGATAAAGGTGCGTCTTTCAAGGTCTACATGCCTCGCGTCACGGAAACAGCGACTCCCGTCGAACCGGAAACCAGCCCGCCCATCCTGTCCGGGACCGAAACCATTCTCTTGGCAGAGGACGAAGATGCGCTCCGCGAACTCAGTCATCAACTCCTTGTGAGTATGGGATACCGCGTGATCGAAGCTGCCAACGGCGCCGACGCCATCCGCATCGCCGCCGAATATCGCCACCCCATCCATCTCCTGATCACCGATGTCATCATGCCCGGCATGAGTGGCGGCGAACTGGCCGAACTGCTCACAGCCACCCGTCCCGGAATGCGGGTCTTGTTTGTATCCGGCCACTCCGACGATGCCATCCTCCACTACTCCATCCTCAAGCCCGGCGTGGCCTTCCTCCAGAAGCCCTTCAGCCGCGATGTTCTCGCTAAGAAAATACAGGAAGTTTTGGCAACGTCCGACGGTTCCACCGGCCATCGCCTGGAGGCATGCGGATGAAGAACGCTCAGGATCTCGGCCTCAAACTGCTCGTTATCGATGATGAGTATCAGAATTTGGGACTTATCCAGTCCGCCTTGTCGCAACAGGGACTTGAGATTCTCTCCACGACCGATCCCGAGATGGGCCTGACTCTCTTCTACGAACAGCACCCCGAAATCGTGCTCCTCGATTTGATGATGCCCAGGATTAGCGGCATGTCTCTCCTCGAGCAAATGGTCGCCAGCGATCCCGCCACCGAAATAATTTTGATGACGGGCTACTACTCTGCCGAATCCGCCGTCGAGGCCATTCGCAAGGGCGCCGCCGACTATCTGACCAAGCCCCTCGATATCCCCGCTCTCGCCCAACGCATTTCCCGCCTCGTAGACGAGAATCGACACCGGCGACGCATTGGAGAGCTCGACAAAGCCCTCGTCGATACTTTTCAGTTGGAAGGAATCGTAGGCCGCAGCCCGCTGATCATCGACGTCTTCTCCAAAATACGCCGCGTCGCGCCCCATTTCCGCACCGTTCTTGTCACCGGAGACACCGGAACCGGAAAGGAACTCGCCGCTCGCGCCCTCCATCGCCTCAGTCCCGTGGCGGATCGCATCTTTGCCGTTTGTAATTGTTCAGCGCTCGTCGAAACCCTCTTCGAAAGCGAACTCTTTGGCTACGTGCGCGGAGCCTTTACCGGAGCAGCCCAGGATAAGGTTGGATTATTCGAGTATGCCCACCAGGGAACCGTCTTCCTCGACGAGATCGGCGATATGCCCCTCGCCGGCCAGGCCAAGTTGCTGCGAGTCCTCCAGAATCAGGAGGTGCAGAGAGTGGGGTCTCCCGCGCTTCGGAAAGTCGACGTCCGCGTGATTGCCGCCACCAACAAAAACTTGCGCGCCCTCGTCCAGGAGCACAAGTTCCGCGAAGATCTCTTCTACCGCCTTTCCATGACCGAGATACGACTTCCCCGCCTCGCTGACCGCCGGGAAGACATGCCTCTGCTTCAGAAGTACTTCGTCGAGAAATTCGCCTCGCAATACAACAAGCCTGTGGCTGGCATTACGCGCCGCGCCCAAGCCCTCCTCGCCTCCTATCTGTGGCCCGGTAATGTGCGCGAGTTGGAAAATGTTCTGGGAAACGCCTGCATGATGGTTGAGGGACCGGTCATCGATGTTAAGGATTTACCCGCGCACTTCCGATGTGCTTCCACCCATGCCCACGAGGAGGAGATGCTTTCCATGGAAGAAATTCAGAAACGCCATCTCTCAAAGGTGTTGGAACGGGTCGGGGGTGACAAGAGCCGCGCCGCCGAGGTTTTGGGGATTGCCCGCTCCACACTCTATAACATGCTGGCCAAGAAGAATGCGCCCGCACCTCGACCCGAGATCGTCTCCGGACGCATCGGGCCGCGCGCCATCTGACGATTCGTCGCAACTCCGGTTCGCGGCCACTCCCGCATCGTCGATCTTCGACATGGCCTGGTCCACGACGTTCCAAACCCACGGCAAAAACAAAGGACGATCCCAGTCCGCGTCTGCATCCGGCACAACACCCCGCTCGCCGGCCGGCAAAACATCGAATGGCCCAGTCATCACCTCTATCTCTTCACTGTCCCCGCAGAACTTAACCTGTGCCGTAGCCATTGCCTCTCACTACTCCGATTTCCTGTTTCGTTCCGCGATCCACCCCACGGAAAACAGATCCACCTTTACGAATCCCCGATTTCCCCGGATTCCCGTGTGCCCCTGGTTAGCGCCTTTGACCCCGTCGAACGCCAAATGTCACACTGCTCAACGCGAAACGGGAAGGACTGGCGTCCCCTTCGGTGCCACACCCCACTCCAAAAAGTCCCCGGACTCAACCGGGACGGGAGGATTTGTCCCGATCGCTTCCGGGGACCGGCTTCTTTTAGTCCTAGGCTGGTTTAGGCCGCGAGTTTGTTCGACAAACCCCGGATTTCTGACTCCGCCTGCAACCAATCCTCAACTTCGCTCCCACTACCCTCCTCGCGCTGTTCGTACAACTCGTAAGCGCGCGCGCGGATCTGCTCTTCCAGATCGCTAACAGGTTGCGAGATCGAGTTGATCTCTTTATGCGCTGACGGCACTTTGGATATAGGTCTCATATTTGAAAGTCACTCCTTTGTTCAAGTTGCTTCCAGTTCCGTGCCTTGCGGGCAGCCTCGTCCCAGCCTTGTCCCGAATCAACAAGGTCCCGAAACACAGCGCCAGCCGAAAGCCGCGCCTGATCTTCCATATCGCTTGGGAACTCGATCTACGATAGTGCGCCATGGCCGGAGTTGTCTGTCGGAGTTTGTCCTACAGATAGCCGGATAGCCCCGAGCTCGCGTTGAGGAGGGAATTTGCCCGCACCGTGCGTCAACCATGCGGAAACATCGACTTGCTGACTGCGCCCCGTGACGCGCCCCTTCCAGTTATGCGGCCTGCGTCAGCGCCTTGTACTCGTCGTCCGATTGCGTCGGCAACAACACCCAAAGCGTGTAGACGCCCAGCGCCGTGCCCAGCGGTACGTTGAGCAACGCCACAAAGCCCACCACCAACGCTACCACTCGCGCCCACTCCTCCCGTTGCAGTAAGCCCCACCCGGCGAAAAAGCCGGCCGCAGCCTTGGCCAAGACCAGCCATCCAATGACGCTGAGCAGCGGCCGCAGCCAAACCGTGACTTCGGGCGGTGGCCCGTTGGGAATATGGATCACCCGTCCGAAGATCACCTGCGCCACAATGATCAGCACCACGCCAGCCACCACGTGCAACGCCGAGTACGCCATCCAGAGAATGCCCACCAGTCGGACGTGATCGCGAACCCGGCTCCGCCGCAGCTCCATCAATCCCAGCACGGTTTTTCCGCAACGTCCGCACTGCCGCTGTCCCCCTTGCAACTGCGCCCCACATTGATCGCAAAACATTGCACGTCCCTCCAACTTCACACTCCCCAACAAAACATTGTACGGACCCAGACCCTCGAAAGTTTCAGCTCTCGCCACCAACTCAGAACTGAGAACCGGGAATTGAGAACTGAGAACGGGAAATGAGAACTGACAACGAAGTTGACAACTACCTCAAAAACGAAAAGGCCGCCCGGCAACTTGGGCGGCCTTTTCTTTCAAGGGAGAATAGTCCCAACGGAGGTTTAAGCCATCAGAACTTTCTGCCGGAATCTTATGAGCCTTAAAAGCACAGTGTCAAGCAAAATTTGTGACTTAAATAGTCTTATTTTCAATAACTTAGACGATGCGTCCACAAGTCAGCAAACGTGACCCAAAACCGGAAAAATGGCGCCCTTTCGACTCTAACGACCTTCGATTGAGTCACTTACCGCTCCCGGGGCAGCGGTCGTGCCTCCTCCTCCAGGTGCAACGAGATGAATTCCATCGCCTCCCGCCGGTCGAACACCGAGTCGGGGAAAAACCGCTTTATGATCAACCGCAGTCCCCCAAACGCGATTCCCGCCACCAGCGCCAGACCCACTACAATTCCGCAAAGAACGATCGCATTGAACAGGAAATTTGCCAGATTGTCTTTTTTGCTGACGTAAGTATTCTCGTTCCACGTCACCTCAGCGTCATAACTGATCGACGACATCAGCGATCGCGCTTCGCTCTTCGAAAGCGGGCCCGCCGCAATCACGATGATGGGCCCCGTCCGCGCATCGAAAAACGGCCCCACATCCACAATCGACGCCACTCCCGGTTGCTGCTGCGTGACCTGATGCGCCGCGTCAATCTGCCGCAATCGGTCGGCCGCTATCTGCGAGTTGGGATACTCGATCAGCATCAGCGTGGCTTCGCCCGCAGTCACCGCATACTTGCCGATCACAACCTCTGCGTCCGACTTAAAATCCACCATCGCAGCCGGCAGCGGCGACCCGATCCTCTCGAGCGCTATCGGACCCATAATGTACTTCGTCGAATTTTTCTCGAGATTGTTCTGCCCCGGATTGCTCTGACTCACCCGCTTCGGAAGACGCGTCGGCAGCGATGGTGCTTTGTCTTTGTTGTCGGCCGGCTTCGGCAGCAGCCCGGCCAGTTCCCGCAGTTGCGCCGCCGACATCACGCTCATCCGGTCAAACACCGCATCCACCAGCACGTTCCCCTGGTAGAACAGCACCCGGTTATTCAGAAAAGCGGCCTGCCCACCGATGGTCTCCTGCCCCATTTCGTCGGAATAGTAGTAGGTGAACGCCCCGTACGCGCCGCTCGCATCCTCAAACACAGCCGCCTTGACGGTGAGATTGCGCCCGTCGTCGCGCGTGTACGACGCTTTTTCCAGGCGCTGGAAGCCATACTCCTTGAGGATCGGCGCATTCGCCGCATCGGCGGCAGAAGGATCGTCGCTCCGCGCAATCGCCCCCTTCAACTCCCAGCCGCCAAATCCCGAGGGAAGAACCGCCGCAGCAGAAGTGGCGGCCGCAGCGGCCACAGTCGATGCCTCGGCCGCGAACGCCGCCCCGCAAACAACCAAAACCACGAAGACAACCAGTACCTGCCGCGATAATCTCATTCGAAAAAGGCGCACTTGCGCTATCGAGTTAGACTACCGGCAGCCCCGGAAAGTTTCCACCCTGCGAAACTTCGTGGAGAGTTCTTGGCCCCTATTGCGACGTCTCCGTGAACGTCGCCACCGGATGCCCCAGCCCGTACGGCCCTTCCGCCGTCACATGCACCGTTCCCGGCCCCCCCGGCAACGTCAACACTACCGCCGCATTTCCCGTCGCGTCCGTCGTCACCATCCGGCTGGAGAGTGTTCCCGCATCCGTCGTGAACAGAATGTCCGCCCCCGTCCCTGAAGTCCCGCCCGACTGTCCCGGCGTTAACGTAACCGAGAGGTTCAGCTTCGTACCCGGCGCTCCACTCTGATTATTCCCTTGCTCGCTGAGCGACGCCGCTGGATTGCCCACCACAATCCATCCCTCCTGTTGCTGCGCCACACCCGCATCATCCGTGCTCGGAACGCTGAAGTGATAGAAACCCGCCTTCTTGCCCGCAGTCACCGTGATCGCCCCGCTCTGGCTCGACGTGATCATGCCCTGCGTCACCGCCAGCGTAATCCCCGCATCCGACTGCGGAGTCCCCAGCGTCACTGTTCCCGACCCGGAAACGATTTTCGGAGAGAGCGTCACCGTCCCATTCGCCGCCACCATGACCGTGTCTGGATTCAGATCCCATTCCGCGCCGGGCAGCGTCGTGGAACCCGTAATCACCAGCAGCGTCGCCGTGTAAGGCGCAAACGTCATGCTGGGCGACCAGGCCTGCGTCGACGAAGCCACGATCTTCGTCGGATTCTTCGGCCCCAAAGTGTAGGTCGTCACTTGCGCAGGCGCAAACCCACTCACCGCAAACTGCGCCGCCAGCGCGGTCGACGGCGCTTTGTTCAGCACCATCACCGTCAGAGTCTTACCCGCCGCGTCCATGGCCGCATAAGTGCTCACCAGGTTCGGGCTCCCGTCATTCACCGCCGATACCGAAGTCGCGGCGAACCCGTGATGCTGCCCGTCATAGTTCGTATACAGCTTCAGCCCCAGATAATTAGGATTCCCGGGGACCGGCGCCACCCAGCGCGACGCCAGATAAACGCGCCCCCGCCCCAGAACGCCATAGGCGTCCGCGTCGGAGATCGCCGTCGAATAATCCGATTCGCCCGCCACCGCCGCGTTCCATTCCGTCACGCTTAAAGGCGTCCCCGGATAAATCA
>PLBE01000137.1 GCA_003134435.1 Acidobacteriaceae bacterium | reverse complement strand
GCATGCCGTCGCGATCGCTTTCGTCGCGCATGTCGGAGATGTCGTCGATGGTTTTGTTATTCACCAGATCGGCGATGCGCTCGATCAGCCGCGCCTTATTCACCTGGTAGGGAATTTCGGTGACGATGATCGCCTGTTTGTCCTTGGAAATGTTCTCGATGGCGGCGCGCGCCCGCATCATGAAACGCCCGCGGCCCGTCCGATAAGCCTCAAAAATTCCAGCCCGCCCGTGGATGATCGCTGCCGTCGGAAAATCCGGTCCCTGCACGAATTTCAAAATCTCCGGCAACTGCGCGTTGGGATTATTCACCAGCGTGATCGTCGCATCCACAATCTCGGTCAGGTTGTGCGGCGGAATCTTGGTCGCCATGCCCACCGCGATTCCGTCCGATCCATTCACCAGCAGGTTCGGATAACGCGCCGGCAGCACCGCCGGTTGGGTCTCCGTGCCATCGTAGTTGGGATAAAAATCGACCGCTTCTTTATCCAGATCCTCGAGCAGCGCGGTCGAAACCCTCGTCAAACGCGCTTCGGTATACCGGTCCGCCGCCGGAGGATCGCCATCCACCGATCCGAAATTCCCCTGCCCATCCACCAGCGGCGCGCGCATCGCAAACGGCTGCGCCAGTCGCACCAACGCGTCATACACCGCCAGGTTTCCGTGCGGATGGTACTTGCCCATCACTTCGCCGACGATGCGGGCGCACTTGCGCGTCGCCCGTCCCGGAGCCAAGCCCATCTGCTGCATGGTGTAGAGAATTCGCCGATGCACAGGTTTCAATCCATCGCGCACGTCAGGCAACGCCCTGCCAATAATCACCGACAACGAATAGTCGAGATACGACCGCTTCATCTCCTCTTCAATGTTGACCGGCTGCATATTGAGCGCGCCCGGACCGGTAGGAGGTTGACCGTCGCCGCCATTAGGAGGAGTTAAAGGAAGTTCTGGATTCTGGGGATCGTCAGCCATGAAGTTAGTTCTCAGCTTTCCGTGTAGGGACGGGCACCGCTCGCCCGTCGAAGCGGAGCAAAGCTCCGCCCGCCCTGTCCCGCCAAAAATCTATCTAAGTTCTTGCATCTACAGGCATTATCAGGTCGGGTTTACTGCAGAATTATACCACGTCCAGGCGTGCGGATGGCCGCGCGATTGCCTTGCTATTGCTCCAAAGCTCTCTTTAATTACGCCCCGCAATTACGCCCCGCCGCCTACGCCCGCCGCAGCGTCAGCAGCGTGATCTCCGGAGGCACTCCAATCCGCACCGGAAATCCAATTGTCCCCAGCCCGCGGTTCACGTAAAGCGCGGCTTTCTGCGAGCCATTGCCATCCGTCGCCATCGGCAGACGGTAAAGCCCCGCCACAAATGGCGAGATCAGCCGCGCCGGACTCACGCTGTGATCCACAATCTCAACCTTCACCTGCCCGCCATGCGTATGACCCGCCAGGCTAAGCTCGATGCCCAACTCCGCCGCGCGATGAAACGAATTCGGATTGTGCGATAGCAAAATATTAGGCATATCGCGCCGGATGAGCGGCTCGATTTCGCGCAACATTAGTCCGGGCTCGGTGCGCTCGCCGCCAGTCATATGGTCGCGCTGATAATCGACGCCCAGCAGATTGAAGCGCCCGCCATTGTGCTCCACCACCGCGCCAGCAGCCCGCAGCAGCCGCATCCCTTTTTCGCGGAACAACCGCTCCGCATCCTCTTCCACGCCCGCATAAATCTCATGGTTGCCGTTGCATCCCCAAACGCCCAGCGGAGCCCGCAGTCGGCTCAACTCGCCAATGCAAACCTCCAGCGGATCGCCTTCGCCCGAAACGAAGTCTCCAGTAACCAACGAAATATCCGGCCGCAGCGCGTTCGCCATGTCCACCGCGCGGGCGATTTCATGCGGCGGCATGTAGTCGCCAATGTGAATGTCGCTGAGCTGAGCAATGCGTAGCCCTTCCAATTCCGGCGGAAGATTCGCCACCGGCACATCCACCCGCTCGATGCGGTAGCGCAAGCGCCCTGCCGCAAATCCATACGTTGCCGCCAGAAGCGGAAAGCCGCCCGCCAGCACAGACGCATACCGGAAGAAAGACCGTCGCGACGCGCTGAATCCGCCCGCCCCCCCTCCGGAATGAAGCAGAAGCCGGGCCGCGAAATTCGTCACCGACTCAATCGCCCCCACCGATTCCACGGCCAGGAATCCAAAAAAAGAAGCCACCAGCCAGAGCCGCGCAAAAGTAGCCAGCGACTTGAACAGGTTGAAATTGTCCAGGTTCGGAGAGTTACCGCCCAGTCGCGATATCCCATGCCCCAGCAACGGATCAAGCAGCGCAGCCAGCAGACCAACCGCCAGCGCGATAAGTCCAGCATGAAGTCCGAAACGCCAGTTGGAATTGGAGAGCGAGCCAATCCAGGCCCAAGCGCGCAGAAACCAAAACCGCTGGACAGCATAGACGACCAAAAGAAACAACGCGAAGAAAACCACTCGACTAAGAATCAGGGCAATACTCCATATATAGAGATTCCTTTGTTTGATGCCGCGCGAGCTGAAGAAGGCTCGCCTGTATGATTCCGTCCGGATGCCCGGCGCCCCACAAACCGCAGCACCACCGGAATTTACGTCACCTTGACCTGGTCCCGGGCCCATCGCTCGCAACTGGTGTAGAATTTGAAGGTCGAACCCCACGCTGCCACCTCGGCAGCGGGTTTCCAGTCGGGACGTAGCGCAGCCTGGTAGCGCACTTGCTTGGGGTGCAAGGGGTCGCGAGTTCAAATCTCGCCGTCCCGACCATTCGTTTTCTTTCGCGGATCTTCAGTGGCACGGGTCAGTGCGCCTGGCCGCTAGCAGGTGCCCGAAGGCCAAGCCACGCGGCCGGCAAATCCGGGTTTCCCCAATCGCGGCTCTGTGATCCCTGCCCTTGCATTTTTCCGGCGTTTGGGGCAACGTTTCGTGTTGCGAAAGGAGCACTCCCGACATCATGATCCACCTCCTCGTTCACCATGAAGTTGCCGATTACACGGCCTGGAAAGCGGCGTTTGATTCCTCATTCGATTGGCGGCGCAAGCACGGCGAGTTGGGCTGCCGGATTTTCCGTGGGGCTGGAAATGCCAACGACCTCACCCTTTTTTTTGAATGGGAGAGTCTGGAAAAGGCGCGCGCCTTCACCACTTCCGACGAACTCAAGACTAAGATGGGGGGCGCGGGGGTCAAAGGCGTTCCTCGATTCGACTTCCTCACCGAGGTACACAGCGTGCGCCGCAGCGCCGCCGACTGAGCGGGAGGGCTGACAAGGCCAAGCCTGGGCGCCGCGCCGAGATTACAATTTTCCTGAAGAATGGATGCGAGCCGATTTTCGGGGCCACGCATCCAATACGACTGAATTGGCAAGCAGGACCGGAGCGGGTCCTTCCGTTCTGGCGATTTCCGCCTCTTTTGGCTTGCCTCTAAAGCCGCAGCTTCAGGAGAATCTCATGAACAAGAAATCAAGCACCAGCAATGCGAACAAGATTTCCGCGCAGCCCCGCTACCACCAGACCGCCCCTGAACTCCAGAAATTTGGCACCGTGACCAGTGTGCAGCCGATGCAGTTGGAAGAGCCAATCCGGCTGGAAATGACCGAGCGTCTTAATCAACTCCTGGCCGACACCATGACTTTGCGCGATCTCTACAAGAAGGCGCATTGGCAGGTGTCGGGACCGACTTTCTATCAACTTCATCTTCTGTTCGACAAGCATTACGCGGAACAAAGCGAGATCGTGGACACAATTGCGGAACGAATTATGCTTCTGGGTGGAATCAGTGTTGCCATGGCAGCGGACGTCGCCGAGTTGACCCGGATTCCGCGCCCGCCCAAGGGACGGGAAGAGGTTCCGGCGCAGCTGTCTCGGCTGCTGGACGCGCACGAACTCGTTATTACCTATGCCCGCGAACTGGCGGAACTTGCCACCAAGCTGGGTGACTCCGGCACCAACGATCTGGCGGTGAGTGATGTGCTTCGTCCCAGCGAATTGCAGGCCTGGTTCCTGAGCGAGCATCTGGTGAATGCCCCGCTGGTAGAGGCGGAGCCGCTGCAGCAATCGGCGTAAAGCCCGGAAAAGTGATTGTTCAAGAATGACGCGGGCCTAATCGCCCGCGTTTTTATTGAGTCGGGGACGGGCGAGGCTAGTGGCGGGCGGAAAGGATGTGCAAGATCTGCTGCAGTTCATGGCGCAGGTGGGCCACATTCACCGAGGGATTTACCGGAAACGGAAGCGCTGTTTGAGTTCGGTCGGGCTTGGTTTCTTCGCGCAACTGCACGCGCGCGCCGGCGATGGTGAAGCCATCTTCGTACAACAGTTTCTTGATGCGTACAACGGATTCGACATCGCGCTTGCGATACATCCGCTGGCCGGTGCTGCTCTTAACCGGTTTGAGTTGGGGAAATTCGGTCTCCCAAAAGCGCAGGACATACGCGGGCAAGCGGCATAAGGTGGCGACTTCACCGATGCGGAAATAGAGCTTATCCGGAATGATGATTTCGGTGTTGCGAGTTTTTTTCGACACCTTCTTGCCGAGCTTCATGGCGGCCGCTTCGGGTAACTCTGCTATACGCGTTTCTAGCACGAGCCACACCTGCGCGACAACTCCCAAAAGTGCACTGGCGCCGCCGAATAACCTTCAGCTTGCGGAACGGAGGCTTCTCACCAAGCCAGCTATACTGATTCCCAAACCCGCGCAGATGCCCAGAGCCAGAGCCGAGAGGGTTGCGCCGGAAACTCCTGCCTTATGGAGGAACACGAACCAGCGATCCCATCCCAGGCCGAGACGGGCCGGTTCGCCGCTTGTCAGGTACTTCCACAAAAGATGAATCTGGCCGCTTAACGAGTACGAAAGGCGGTAAGTCCAGGTGGAATCATAGTAGCGCCCGCGCGGGACTTGGTCCTCCATGAAACTGGTAGCGAGCGATACGCACTGCACAAACACTCCCAAGGCAAGCAGCAGGAAAGCGAGCGTTCTTGTTCTTGGTTCGGTCGCTCGCTTGGGTCCAGACGCAGGCTGGGTCGAACTCGCGTTGCAGGCCGCCTTGCTTTCGGCAAGCATCGGGCCCAGTGCCAGGCAGAGCAGGACGATTGATGGAACCATATACCTTGGCCCCACACAGTAGCCGCCTTCCCACTGCGTGTAACGGGCAAAGAAAAGCAGATATATCAGCGGAAGGAAGGTGGCTACCGTCGCCGCGCCGCGTTCCAGTTGATAAAGGCGGCGGAGGCCGGCCAGTGCCAGGACCAATGGAGGGGCAAAGATAAAAATAGATTTACCGGGAGACAGCAGGAATCCGTAGAGTCCTTTCCAGAGCGGCGTGTGGAAAGTATTCAGCTGTTTGGCGCCTTCCGCCGTGACCGGATAGCCAAACTCAAACCAGCCGCCAAACAGCAGCGCGTTATGGACGAGCAGGGCCGCGACGCCGGCGGCCGATGCCGCGCACAGCCCAAACGCGGCGCGCCAGGCCGGCTTGCCGTCGCGCACCAGAATCGCCGCGGCGAACACGGGAATTGCGAGTACGTTGGTTGGCCGTACCCAAGCGGCTAGTCCCAGAAGCAATCCCGCAACGGAGGCAGTCGGCCAGGTAATCGGAGCGGGGCCGCGACCGAAAAGCAGCAGCGCCACGCCGACAAAAATCGCAGCCGTCAAGGGCTCGGAAAACAACCACCCGGAATAGGCAAAGATCGGAGTGCCGAGGCCCACCATCGCCGCCGCCAGCAAAGAAGCACGCGTGCCGATCCCGATCCCGACCAGCAAGAGAAAGAAGAAGAATACCGTTAGCGCGCCAAAAGTCGCGCTGCTCAAGCATGACGAGAAGGCCACGACCAGGTCGGTATCGTCGGCGGGAACACCGGGCAATCGGGCCAGCAAATATTGTCCGAGGGCGTACCATGGCGCGCAGAGCAACGCTTGGCCCGGAGGATAGGCTGCTCGGGGCTGGCCGCGCAGGTCGTACCTGCCATAGAAATTGTGCAGCTGCACTGCTTGTGGGACGGCCGTCGATCCGCGAAGCACAACGCTCTCGGTGGTATAGAAAGTGTTGTATTCGTCGGCTGTACGAATCCTGCCAGTCGAAGTCAGCAGGTAGAAAACCTGGAACGCCGCAAAAAGCCACCAGGCAATGCGCCGCGACGAAAGCATGGTGTGACGATTCGCGGATACTGGCGGAATGGGAAAGGTGGACAAGTCGACCTGCTCGTGTCGATCGATACTGTTTATCTTCTTACCTGATCTGTCTTGCCTAACGATCTATCGGTTTATCTATTCATCGATTGATCTATCTGTCGGCGAGGCTGAAGCGGCGCCTGCGCCCTTTCCGAAGCCGGGGCCCAGAGTTTGGCAGATGCTCAGACGGGCAAAGCGCCGTCTCTGCACGAGCTCCTCCGCGGACTGCCTTGCCAAAAGGAAAAGCCCCTCAAGAGGTGCTTCTCTTGAGAGGCTCTGGGGAATTTCTGAACGAGCATCCGTCCGCTTAGTGTTTCTTTTTCTTGGCGGCTTTCTTCTTGGTTGCCATGAAGTGTTTCCTCCGTTTGAACGATTTTTGTTCTCCCAAGGTTCTCGACAGGGCACCTTGATGCCCGGGTCACTCAACTTCTTGTATGAGTGACTGTCCTACCACAAGATATTGCCATTCGTATGTAATTTGTCAATGAAAATATTTCTGGGGCTGACGATTTTGGAGAAGTGCGTGCTTGGCAAGTTCGAACCAACCGGCAAGAAGTCTCGCCGCCCGCAGCCAAGCTTTGGGTCAGAAGCGGTGCGGGCGAGATAGCTGTGCGATAATCTCGGGAGAAAATTATGTCCAATCACAAAGTCTTCTGCGCGAAGTTGAAACAGGAATTGCCTGGGCTTCCCGAGCCTCCGTTCGACGGTGAGTTGGGAAAAAAGATCTACGAAAACGTCTCGCAACAGGCGTGGGGCCAGTGGATGGAACACTGCAAGATGCTGTTGAACGAGTATCGCCTGAACCCGGCCCGCAAACAGGATCAGGAAGTGATCGTGAAACAGATGGAGCAGTTTTTCTTCGGCGAGGGAGCGGCGCGTCCCGCCGAATACGTTCCCCCGGCGCATTGATGGCGGGCGAAGAGGGCCCGCGGATCCGCGCTGGCAGCCTTGCCGCCGGCCTTCAAGCAGGTAACTGATAGATTACCTTTGGCATTCGTGCCGGTTCCCAATTCATCACCTTGTAACACGGCGTGTCGAAAATAGTAGCTGTGGCGCTACAGGTCACAGCACAGCCGACTTGCGACACGCTGATCCTCTCGGATCTGCATCTGGGCGCGGACATGAGCCGCGCGCGCGAGGCTTTGCGGGTTCTGCGGGGGAATCAGTATCGCCGGCTCATTCTGCTGGGCGATATTTTTGCCGACCTCAATTTCGGGCGGCTTAAAAAAGAACACTGGAAATTTCTGGGTTATATTCGCAAGCTTTCCAATCCCAAGCGCAATGTCGAAGTGGTGTGGGTGGAAGGCAATCACGACCACGGTCTGGCGCCCATCATGTCTCATCTGGTGGGAGTGCGCGTGTACCAGGAATATCAATGGGAATATCAGGGTCTGCGCCACATCGCGGTGCATGGGCACCAGTTCGACGGCTTCGTGGTAAGTAATGTTCGCGTCAGCTATCTGATCGGGACGCTGCTTTATCTGCAACTGCAGAAGTGGGATTCGAAAAACAAGACGCTGACCCGTTTTCTGGACCGGCTCAACACGCGCTGGCTGCGGTTGTCGCCCAAGGTCGCCGCAGGCGCTCTCGCCCATGCTCGCCATCATCACGCGGCGCGGATTTTCTGCGGTCACACACATGCGGCGCTGCACGAGCAGGACCGGGAACATGGAGTCGATTACTACAATTGCGGAGCCTGGATCGACGCGCATCCCACCTACATCACGGTAGGCGAAGAGGGAGTCGAGATTCACGAGTATGTGGAGCCGGCGGAAGAAGATATTCATGCCAGCGCGGAGCGAAACTCGGCTGATTCTGAAACAGCGGAGTTCGATGACGAGGCGGGACTCGTTGAAAATGGACTCCTAGAAAATGGCGAGTACGAGGGTGTAGAGCGCTGAGGCGGCGCACGGCGGCGGAATGGTTTTCGAAAGAAGTCATCGATTACGGGCGAGGCAAGAGGACTCTTGCGCACACTGACTATCGTTTTCCACCACGCCGGGGGAGGACATCGCAGCGCAGCGGACGCGCTGAAGGCGACACTCTCGACACAGCCACAGCCGTGGGAGGTGACTCTTCTCGACATTCAGGAATTGCTGGATCCCCTGGACCTGATTCGTCGCGCCACGGGGCTGCGGATTCAGGACACTTACAACCTGATCCTGCGCAAAGGCTGGACGCTGTTCACGCCGCAACTGCTGGTCATATTGCAGACGACCATCCGTCTCTACCACGCGCCCATCGTGAAACTGCTGCGAGCTTACTGGGCGCAACATCCGGCGGATCTGGTGCTCTCGGTGATTCCGCATTTTGATCGCGAGATCGCCGACAGCCTGCGCACGGTTGACCGGGGAGGCCTCGGAAAGAAGACTCCTTTTGTCACACTGATCACCGACCTGGCCGATTACCCGCCACACTTCTGGATCGAGCGTGAATCGGAATTTATCATTGCGGGCACGGAGCGCGCGCGGCAACAAGCCCTCGAAATGGGACACAGACCGGACCACATCTTCCAGACATCGGGAATGATTCTTAAGCCAAAGTTCTACGAAAAGACCAGCGTCGATCGAGTCGCGGAACGGAGGCGGCTCGGACTGGAACCAGACTGTCCGACTGGCATTGTCCTGTTCGGAGGTCACGGTTCCAAGGTTATGCTCGACATTACGCGACGACTGAACGAAAGCGGCGGCGTGCAGCTCATTCTGATCTGCGGGCATAACGAGAAGCTGGCGGCTGAGCTCAAGAAGCTACAGACCAAGAAGCCAATCCTGGTGGTTGGATTCGCTCAGAACGTCGAATATTACATGGCGCTGGCCGATTTCTTCATTGGGAAACCGGGTCCTGGATCGATCAGCGAGGCGCTGCAGTTCCACTTGCCGGTAATCGTGGAATGCAACTCGAGCACCCTGCCGCAGGAGCGCTATAACGCGGAGTGGGTGACGGAGAAGGGTTACGGGATGGTGGTACCGAGCTTCAAGAAGATTGCGTCCGCGGTGCAACGTCTGCTCGATCCGATAACTTTCGCTGAAGTGCGGCGGAAGGTTGGGGAATATTCCAATCGGGCGCTGTTTGAAGTGCCGGTAATCCTGGAACGGTGCGCGCCGCGGGCAAGCGCTTCTGGTCAAGCGCAAAAAGAAGCACAGATTGTCTCCTGATCGGCATTTTAGTGAAAGAGCGCGGCAAAAAAGCCGCGGAGCTTGCTGAAGAATCCGCGCGGCTGGGGAGGATTCGCCGGTGGCGCATCCGGTTTCGTGGTTTCGTTTGCCGGTGGAGGAACTGGGTTGGTCGCCGCTGGGGCGGTTCCGGGACGCGAGTCCGGCGGAGCACCCGCATTCTGAACGGGGGCTGGCGGAGGGCCAGTGGCGCGGAATACGAACGGGGCCTCCAGTTGCACGCGAATATCGCTGGGCGCCGCGGAGTCTGCCGATGGAGCGGGTATTCCGGTGGGGCGCGCACTGGCTGCATCCGCCGTTTCGGAAACGACTCCAGGGCTTGCATTCACGGGTGGTAGAGCTCCGCCTGGAGCCGGGCTCACGGTGGGCAGATTGTTCAGGGCACGCAGGGGAGCGTCTCGCGGGGGCGGACATCCGCACTCGAGCGGCACCGACATGTCGACATGATCGAGTTGTCCTAAGCGAAATACGAGCTGGTCGGTGGCCTTGACCTGGTAGGTGCGATCGCCGATCATCTCGCTCACGATCGCCGATGCGGTGTTGCCGGGCAGGGCGCGCACGCAGGTATTGCCCTGACTGTCGGCGCTGATGGCGTAATCAAATTCTCCCGGTCCCACGAGAAGGATGCGGAAGTCTGGGGTCATCACAGTGTCGGAAGAGGCGCCCAGAGCGAAGTGGGTTTCGAGCGCGCCGGTGTTCATGCTGAGCATGAGGTTGCGCTGATTCTGGGAGCGGGTGACGGCCACGGTCGTTCCGGGGCAGACCTGTACCTCGCCACCGCCTTTGAGGCTGAGAATGGCGGTATCAGGGCCTGCTGTGACCGCGGAGCCAGCGCCGAGGTCGCTTTCGGTGAAGGCTAGCGAGCCGGTGGTGCGCACCGCAGCCACGGCCGGTTTGGGGGTGGGCGCGAGGGTGGGAACCGTGGGTGGTTCGAAGGGTGAGTTCCGGGCGTCTCCGGGATCTCTTCCGAGATGGACGACGAGCCGGTTTCCGGCGGCATCCCAGGTATAGGCGCGGGGCGCGAGCAGATCCACGACGATCCTTGCGACGGGCGGATTCTGCTGAAACTGGTCGGCGCGGATGGCTGTAATCTGGTCGGCGCCGACGCTGATTCGCCGCTGGTCGGTTTCGAGGCGCGCTGGCAGATCGATGACCAGGCGATCGGGGTCGCTGAGGGTCTGGAGCGAGGGAATCAGCGGGCGGGTCATGAGAATTTCAACCGCTTGACCGTCTTTCTCCTGAATGATGCGAAAACTCTTGATGGCGGGCATTTTGCCTACAGCAGAGGGCTTAGCTTCGGGCTCAGGCGAAGTCTGGGAATGGAGTCGCGGTCCGGCGAGCAGGAGCAACGCGAGGATGGGAATTGCGCACAAGTCCGTCCATAGACTGCGGCCAGACCTTTTGTGCCCGAACTTGGAATTGGCAGGGGTGTGGTTCACCGAAGCACTCGTGATTGCAACGATAACACTCGCGGGATTGTGAAAAAAGCTGTCAAAAGGCGCTGGGGGAAGTTCCGCGAAAAATGGCTGGCGATCAGGGCTCGGCCAGGAACTCATACTCTTCGATGACGGCCGCGACAGCGAGTTTGCTGGCGGGGGAGCCACCTTCGACGCGCACCACATGGCCCTTGCAGCGGACGCGAATGCTCTCCGTGAGGGTGATCTCGGGCGGCAGGGTGAGGGTGAAGTCGATGGCGGAACCGGCCTGGATGGCGGAGTCGACATAGAAGCAGATGCCGCGGGCGCTGACGTCGCGAGTCTGGGCAGAGTGCTCCGGTTCATTCTCGGCGTAACGGACGCTTACGGGCAGACGAAGCGCGAAGCGGCGGGTGGCGCGCTTGTTGTTGTCGTGATCGTGCTGCGTCTCGGCCATTGAACCTCCGGCGCATGTAAGCATGGCAATTCGCGGTCAGACTGTCAAGGAGATCGAGATATCCCGGTCGCAGCTACAATGGACGCGTGGTCTTTGTCCTCGATAACTACGATTCGTTCACTTACAACCTGGTTCAGTACCTGGGGGAACTGGGGGCACAGGTGGAGGTTCGCCGCAACAACGAAGTGACGATCGGCGAAATCGAGGCGATGCATCCCGAGCGCATCGTGGTTTCTCCCGGACCGTGCACGCCGCAGGAAGCGGGGATCAGCATCGAACTGATCCGCCATTTCGCGGGCAAGAGTAGTAAGGATAAAGAAAAGGGCAACGTGCCGTTGCTCGGCGTCTGTCTTGGACATCAGGCGATCGGCGCGGCTTTCGGCGGCCAGGTGGTGCGGGCGAAGAATCTGATGCATGGGAAAACCAGCCAAGTGGAGCACGATGGCAGGACGATCTTTCGCGGCCTGCTTTCGCCGATGATTGCGACTCGGTATCACTCGCTGATTGTTTCCGAAGACGATCTGCCGAGCGAGTTGGAAGTCAGTGCCTGGACTCACGACAGCGACGGGACGAGAGTCATCATGGGATTGCGGCATCGTAAGTTTCCGGTTGAGGGCGTGCAGTTTCATCCTGAGAGCGTGTTAACGGAAAAGGGAAAAAAGCTGGTCGAGAATTTCCTCAGGTAGATGGCGGCTGTCAGTTTTCGTCTTCGAGAGAACGCTTTGCGGATGTTTACCGGTTTCACACTCCCCCCTCCCCCCCCTCCTTGTAGTGGAATCATCGGTTTAGAGGGAAATTCATGGTCCGGTCTTTGAATCGAAAGGGGTTAAAGGCAAAGTATTTCGGAATAAGGACTTACGGTTGTCAGCTTCGAGGGCCGTTCTGGCTGGCCCCGTTACCAGTCATTATTGCAGGGATCTGGGGGCGGAGTCTGTGATGGCGCACACTGGCTGAATGTGATGAAAGATCGGTACTCAGTACTCAGTACCCAGTACCCAGTACCCAGTACTCAGTANNGACCTGATGGTCGGGGGCTAGGTGGAGCGGGCCAATTCGATGGCGCGGAGGACGGCTCGGGCTTTATTCACGGTTTCTTCGAACTCGCGCTGGGGATGGGAGTCGGCAACGATTCCGGCTCCGGCTTGGAGGTGGGCTTGCTTGCCTTGCATGAGCAGAGTTCTGATGGCGATACAGGAATCGAGGTTGCCGACGAAGTCGGCATAGAGAACGGCTCCGCCGTAGACGCCGCGGCGGGTGGGTTCGAGTTCTTCGATGATCTGCATGGCGCGGACTTTGGGAGCGCCGCTGAGGGTGCCGGCGGGGAAGCAGGCGGCAAGGGCGTCCATGGCGCTGAGCTCGGGGCGGAGGCGGCCCTCGAGGGCGGAGACGAGGTGCATCACGTGGGAGTAGCGCTCGACGAACATGAGGTCGCGAACTTTTACGGTTCCGTACTCGCTGACGCGGCCGAGATCGTTGCGGCCGAGATCGACGAGCATGACGTGTTCGGCGCGTTCTTTTTCGTCAGCGAGCATTTTCTTTTCGAGGGCCGTGTCTTCGGCATCGTTGCGGCCACGGGGGTGGGTGCCGGCGATGGGGCGGTATTCGAGGTTGCGTCCGCCGGCGGTGGCGCGGACGAGCATTTCGGGAGAGGAACCGACGACGTGCATTCCGGCGGAATTCTTGCCGGCGCCGAAGCGCAGGAAATACATGTAGGGGGACGGGTTGACGGCGCGGAGGGCGCGGTAAAGATCGAGGGGAGGGACGCCGGGCTCGAAGTCCCAACGCTGGGAGAGGACGACCTGGAAGATGTCTCCGGCAGAGATGTATTGTTTGGCGCGACGGACGCTTTCGAGGAATTGTTTTTTGGGGGTGCGCGGTTGGACGCGTAGTTTTGACTTGGCGGCGGGTTTGCGCCAGTGCGCGGGCTTCCATCCGGCGGCGAGTTGTTTCTCGATACGGGCGATGTCTTTCAGGGCGCGGTGGTAGGCGGCTTTGGGTGTTTCGCGGGTGACGTCGGCCGAGGCCACGATGTGGATCTGGTGGCGGAGGTGATCGAAGGCGAGGACGCGGTCGAAGAACATGAGGATGCAGTCGGGAACGTCGAGATCGTCGGCGGCGTGTTCACCGATATTTTCGAGACGGCGGACGATGTCATAGGCGCAATAGCCGACGGCTCCGGCGGTGAATGGCGGGAGGCCCTCGAGGGTGGCGGGACGATGCAGGTGCAGGAGTTCCTTGATGACGTCGAAGACGTTGCCAGTGCGGCGTTCGGTCTGGCGGCCGCGGACGATGGAGATGTTGGGGCCACGCGACTCCAGCCGGAGAAAGGGGCGCACGCCGAGAAATGTGTAGCGTCCGATTTTTTCTCCGCCTTCGACCGACTCGAGGAGGAAGGCATCGGGCTCCTGTTCAGCGACGGCGAGAAAAGCGGAAACCGGGGTCAGCAGGTCGGCGGAGATGGATTTCGATACGGGGACGAGGGTGGCGAGGCGGGCGAGGCGGGCAAACTCTTTGTAGTCGGGAAGGAGCATGAGACTCCAGAATTGTATCGGTTTCCGCCGAGTACCATCCTTTTCAGGTGAGGAAGGCCTTCGACGCTTCCGGCATCGTGATTATCAGGGTCATGGGGTCGATGGGTGAGGGAGTGAATCCGCAGTCCTCGTAGAACTGGCACGCGCGTTCGGAAATAGCGTGTACAAGCAGGGCGCGGACACCGGCGATCTCGGCGGCCTGCAACGTGCGCAGGATGGCGTCGCGCAGAAGTGCGGGCCCGATTTTTCTTCCTTGAAGATCTTTGTGGACGGCAAGTCGACCGATGATCATGACGGGTACAGGATCCGGCATATTGGGCCTGGCCCGTCCCGGCGGTTCCAGATGGGCGACAGCGCCGACCGCCAGGGCGTAGTAGCCGACTACTTGTTGCCCGAAGATACGACGCAGGTGCGCGAGGCTCCGGATTGTTTATTGTTCAGGGCGCGGCGTCGCATCCAGTCGTCCAGCGAGGGCTCTCGGGAGTCGAATTGTGAAAGACCGAGGTCTGCGCGGATAAGATTTCTTTGTATACACAGTGAGTGTAGATGGATGTGCGCACGTTGCAAATGCGTGTTTCTCTTCTGGGCACTCCCTCCGCTTGCCTACCCTGCGGGGCAGCAATATACTTTGCGAGGTTTGTTTCATAACCTGGGTGGCAGGCGCAATGGCACTCCTACGGAGACTTTTATGACGACAGCGATCGACCTCGAGCAGGAAACTAATCCCTGGCAGGCGCAAGCGGCGCGCTTCGACCTGGCCGCGCATAAGCTGAATCTGGATGAAGGATTGTGGCGGGTGCTGCGGAGTCCGAGCCGGGAGATTATCGTGCATATTCCGGTGATGATGGATGACGGGCATCTGGAAGTGTTTACTGGATTCCGGGTGCAGCATTCGATTGCGCGGGGTCCGGCGAAGGGCGGGTTGCGCTACGCGCCGGACGTGAATCTGGATGAAGTGCGGGCGCTGGCGAGTTGGATGACGTGGAAGTGCGCGGTGGTGAACATTCCTTTCGGCGGGGCGAAGGGTGGGATTATTTGCGATCCGCACAAAATGTCGCAGGGCGAACTGGAGCGCATGACGCGGCGGTATACGGCGGAGCTGTTCGATTTCATCGGGCCGGAGAAAGATGTACCGGCTCCTGACGTGAACACGAACGAACAGACGATGGCGTGGATCATGGACACGTATTCGATGCACGCGCGGCAGACGGTGACGGCGGTGGTGACGGGCAAGCCAATCAATATAGGGGGATCGCGAGGGCGGCGGGAGGCGACGGGGCGCGGGGTGTTGATGGTATGCGAAAAGGCGATCCAGAAACTGCGTTTGAATCGCGACAGCACGCGGGTGATTGTGCAGGGATTCGGCAACGTGGGTTCGAACGCGGCGCGACTGATGGCGGAAGCGGGATACAAGGTTATCGGGATCGTCGAGGTGGGCGGGGGGTTGTACAAGAAGGATGGGATTGACATCGAGGCGCTGTGGGAATTCCGGCAGCGCAATGGGACGATTCACGGCTTTCCGGGGGCCGAGAAGTACGATCCGGCGGAGTTGCTGCTGGTGGATTGCGACATTCTGATTCCGGCGGCGACGGAAAACCAGATTACCAGTCAGAATGCGGACCGGGTGAAATGCAAGATTCTGGCGGAAGGGGCGAATGGTCCGACGACGGCGGCGGCGGACGACATTCTCTCGGAGAAGAAAGTGTTTGTAATTCCGGACATTCTGGCGAATGCGGGGGGCGTAACCACTTCCTATTTCGAGTGGGTGCAGGATCGCCAGGGCTACTTCTGGAAGGAATCGGTGGTGAACGAACATCTGGGCGAGATCATGGTTGCGGCGTTCGACGATGTGGTGCGGTATGCGGAGACGCACGGCGTGAACAACCGGATCGCGGCCTATATGCTGGCCATCGACCGGGTGGCGTATACGATCCGGCAGCGCGGAATCTATGCCTAGCCATATTTTGCGGGGCCTCCGGCCGGGGGCCCCGTTCCAGTTGTCCACGTGAATGGTTCACGTTATCTGTTGACCCCCAGCCCCTCCCGATGTAATCATGCTTGGGCATTGCGGCAGAACCTGTGTTTTTGCAGGTAAATGCCAAGCTAAAGCAATTGATTCGTAAAAACGGGGCATCATGCCTCTTAAAATCCTGCGAGGAAAAATGAATCAGTCTCAACGCAAATTTACTCTGTGGATGCTCGCATTCTGTCTGCTGCTAACGGTTGCCATGGCACCGGCTTTGGCGAAGGCACAGGCGGCGTCGACCGACACCACGACGGACACCACTACTAAGAAGTCGAGGAAGAAAGCGAAGAAGGAAAAGGCGGCGGCGGACGAAAAGGCTGCTGCCGCGGATAAGACGGCGGCGCCGGCGGACAAGACTGCAGCCAGCGATACGACGTCGACGAAGAAGTCGCGGAAGAGCAAGAAGGCCGCGGCCGCAGCGGATGCCGCTCCGGCGAGCAGCGCGCCCGCCGCCGCTTCGACTCCGGCGCCAGCACCCAAAGCGAGTTCGAATGCGATGGCTGCTCCAGCGTCGTCGTCCGACAATATGGCCGCGCCGAAGAAGACGGCGAGCAAGACCGCGACTCCAGCGGCTTCAACGCCGGAAATCGCGGCCGCGCAATCGGCGGGCAAGGTCTGGGTGAACACCGAGAGCGGGGTTTACCACAAGAGCGGCCGCTGGTATGGCAAGACCAAGCAGGGAAAGTTCATGACGGAAGCGGAAGCGAAGGCTGCGGGCTACAAAGAAGCCCAAAAGGAATAAGGAGAAACGACTATGACCAATCAAGAGACAGGGAAGTGGATGAGCAGAATTCTCATCGCGTTATTCGCGCTGAGCCTGATCAGCGGGATGGCGGTCGGGCAAGCCGCTAAGAAGCCGGCCAAGGCTGCAACGGCGGCGGCGGCCGACGCGGATCTGGTGGATATCAATACGGCGACCAAGGATCAGCTCAACGCTCTGCCGGGCATTGGCGACGCGTATGCGCAGAAGATCATCGATGGGCGTCCTTATGCGAAGAAGACCGACTTGACGAAGAAGAAGGTCATCCCCGCAGCCACGTACGCGAAGATCAAAGATAAGATCATCGCGAAACAGAAGTAAGAGAGACGAGTGACTGGGGGGAGCGTGGAGTCCGCCGAGTAGAGCAGTTCGGTGAACGTCGCGCTCTCCGCGGTTTTTACGGGTGAATTTAAGGGAGGAATTATGGGATTGCTGGACAATCTGGAAAACCAGGCATTAGGTAATGTGCTGGGTGGGAGCTCCAATCCGCTGGCGGCGGGGATTTTGCAGATGATTCAGAATCAGCCGGGCGGATTGCAGGGCATGGTGCAGTCATTTCACGATAAGGGGATGGGTGGAGTCGTATCCTCATGGGTCGGTTCCGGAGCAAATACTCCGATTACGTCTGATCAGGTACACCAGGTTCTGGGCAGCGATCAAGTGAAAGCGCTGGCGGCGAAGGCGGGAATCAATCCGGATGTCGCGGGGGCAGCAATTGCCCAGATTCTTCCCGGGTTGGTGGACAAGCTGACGCCAAACGGATCGGTTCCCGATCAGAACAATGTTCTGGCGATGGCTACGAATATGCTGAAGAACCTGGGGACGAAAGCATCCTGAAAATTGGCGGGCGGGTGATTTTGTAAAGGGTTCACCACAAAGGGCACGAAGTAGAACCTGCTGATTTCGTGATGCTTCGTGCCCGTAGTGGTGGGATGGTCCGGAGATGAATCGTGAAATGATGCGCCACGTCTGACCGGGCCTCGAAAGGCTCGCCCCAGGCGCTGAAGCACAGGATTTTGTTGAGCGATTTACGACACGACTGAAGTCGTGCCCTTCCCAAGACCCTGCGTAAACTTGAGTTTTTTCCGCAGCCTGAGAACTCGTGTCCTTTCAGAGCAAATCAAACTGACCGGCGACACCAGCAGGCGATCCGTTGCCTTGGCCCACGATGTGGAGGATAATCACAGCAACCGCCCGCGCGGCCCTGGCTCAAACATCGCGTGAACCTTCCTAATTCCATCACGCTCACCCGCATTGCGGCGATCCCGCTTCTGATCTGGATTCTTTGCACGCCGCGTTTTGCGGGCGAGCAGACGGGGGAGAGAGAAATTCTGGCTTCGGCGGTTTTCATCCTGGCTTCGATCACCGATGGAATCGACGGCTATCTGGCGCGGAAGCGGGGGCAGATCACGACCATGGGGATGCTGCTCGATCCGCTGGCGGACAAGTTACTGGTGGCTGCCGCTTTTATAACGCTGGTGCAGTTCAATCCGGCGCTGGTGCCGGCGTGGATGGCGGTGGTTGTGATTGGGCGGGAGTTTCTAGTGAGCGGACTGCGTTCGATTGCGGCGTCGGAAGGTTTCACGATTCAAGCGAGCGAACTGGGCAAGTTCAAGATGCTGGTGCAGATTATTTCGGTGGTGGCGGTGATTCTGGCGCGGCGCTGGCATGAGTGGCCGGTTGTTGGGATTTATATTTTTCCCGTCTACTGGATTGCCTGGATCGCGATCTGGTTCATGGTTTTGCTGTCGCTGATATCGGCGGTTGACTACTTTATCGCCTTCTGGTCGCGCATCGATCGCAAGTCGGAGAAGCGGCGCCGCCGGTCTTTCGTCCTCGCGCGGCGGAGAAAAAGCGATGTTCAAGCGGTCTGAAATGGCGCCGGGAAATCCGATCGCGCACGGCCCTGCACCGCTATCCCCGGAATTTTCGCTGGAACAACGCCGGATTTTGCTGGGGATTGCGCACGAATCCATTCGATCGGCACTGGAGGGGCAACCCTTTTCCGTCGCAGCGCCCGCTGCTCCCGGGTTGTCGGAGCCGCGAGGAGTGTTCACGACTCTTTATCTGAATCGGGCTGTGAACGCCGCAGTGTCCGTCGAAGGGCGAGGCGATGCTCGTCGTGGTCGGGAACCTGGGTGCGAATCCGGGCGCGAGCCAGATCGTGAACTCCGCGGATGCGTCGGGTATGCCATAGCGATGGCGCCGCTGTATCGTGCCGTGGCGGAGACGGCCCGCGCCGCCGCGTTTGACGATTCCCGTTTCCTGCCAGTGACCAGAGAGGAAGCTTTGGCGCTGCAGGTTTCGCTGAGCGTGCTCTCCCGCCTGTTCGCAATTCATCCCGAAGCGGTGGAAGTGGGGCGCCATGGGCTGTTAATTTCCGAGGGCGCTCGGCGGGGCCTGCTGCTACCGCAGGTTCCCATCGAAAACGGTTGGGACCGGGAGACATTTCTGGACCAAACCTGCCGCAAAGCGGGATTGGCGTTGGATGAGTGGCGCAGGAGCGCAGCTATCGAGGCTTTCACCGCGGAAGTGTTTTCCGACGCGGATGTGAGGAGTTCCGGATGAATAGGGCCGGGGAGAACTCGGGTCGAGGCTTTGCCATCCCCCGCCTGTGCGCGCTCACCCCACTTTGGTACCCTTGTTTTCGCTGGAAAAGTACGTAAGCTGAACCCTGCCGCGCTGATTTTGACGGCGTCGTGGGGGCAACATGGAACTCGCTGTGGTGATCGTTGTGGTAGTGGTGGCGGGGGCGATGATACCGGGGAATTCGAAAATCCGTTTCTTCCGCTGAGGCCAAGCTGAATAAGTTGCGTAAGGGTGCGCGATGCGGAGAGACCCGGCAAGGCTGCGAAAAGCTCACCGCAGGCGGAGACCAATTTTCAACGACCGACGGCACGGCTGAAGCTGATGCCCTTCCGAAGACCACCGCGAATTGGAGTTTTTCCGCAGCCTCTGAAGTGGTGCCCGTCCCAACAACCCTCGTGAATCAGAGTTTGAGAGCAGGCTGTGCCATGCGGACAGCCGGGGCGGCTATCGCCTAGCGTAGTGCGTTGAAAGTTGCGAGGGCTAGGTTTCGCGTCGCGCCGGTGTGAATTTTGGCGTTCGACGGGGGAAGTCAAAGGCGTTCGCCACGGAAGGCACAACGGGAGGCACGGAGGAACACGGGGGGAAAATCGACTTATAAAGGTCGATCTGTTGGACGCAGTACACCGGGTATTTCTTCGGACAAAGGAAACGAGGGGAGAATTGCTCTCCCCGGTTTGTTNNGCATAGACGTCTTCCAACGCGAATACGACCATGGCGGATGAAGCGGTCGGGGTTACGTTGAGCACGACAACTTCAGCAACGCCTCGCCGCGGCAGATCGCGGACATGAATGTTCGGGCCTTTGGTTTTGGTAAAGCGGTTGGCCTCATAGCTGGGCGGTTTCGCCTGCGTGTCTTCCGAGGTACGGGCATCGAAGGACAGCGAGTCGACGGGATCTTTCAAGGTCGCTTCGTAGGAGCGCACTACGCGGAAATAGTCGCCGACTTTTACGCCCTGGTTCGAACCCATGTTCATGTAGAGTTTCATGCCGGTGCCGAGGAAGTCGTCGAAGTCTTTCCCGAGCACGACGCGCCCGGTCAACTTGCCATTGGGCGGGGTGAAACGGTCGAAATGGCCGGGCACGTGAAAACTAACCGGAGGTTTTTCGACGAAGGGGACGGCGACGTCACCCGGGTTGATGGGATCGCAACTGAATTCCACCTGGGCGATGGCGCTGTGGCTGCGGACATCGAGCACGCGCACCCTGCCAATGTCGCCGTAGGGGCGACCGGCGGCGGCCAGGACTTTTCGTTGTCCGGGATAGATTTCGTACTCGTTCACATCCCGCATTTCGCGGATGATGGAATAGAGTTGTCCGACCTGGTAGCCGGTGCCGGCGAGGTAGACGAGTTCGCCGATCTCAAACTTGGTTGAGGTTGGGGTCTCCAAGCCGCCGTTGACGTAGTTGGCGTCGGGCACATGATCCTTGGTAATGAATCCAGCGCAGTAAATGTCGGCCGCGGTGGGCGTCTGGAAACGCACGAAAGGAACATTGCTCGAGGTTTCGACGATACCGGACGCGTCGGGCGTGGCGGCCATGGTCGACGTCTGAGCTGCTGCCAGGCTAGCAGCGCCCAACAGTAGCAATAACAATCCTGTTTTCTTCATGTTACCTCCGACCGCAATCTGCTCCGGGGATGCCCCAGCTATCTCTCTCGGAAGACAAGGGTTACAGCCAAAAAGTAACAAGCGGTGGGGCAGGGGTCAAGGTTACGAGGGTGTTTGCCCCATCGCTCAGGAAGGGTTTGTGGAGGTGGGGGGCAAGCTTGAGGTTGCATCTGAGCTCCCACCCCTGTAATATCGCGCCGTCGTTGAAAACAAATGGCCTTGGCATCGTGGTCCACTGTCGCGCCCCGTTTTCTGCCCCAGCGGCTGCCGAGGGTGTGTCTGGCGGTCAGCGGGGATAGCATAGAAAACATCCTGGGGACAGCCGAGTCGATGGCGCGGGACAACCCATTTATTGAATTCCGGCTGGACTATCTAAAGCAGCCTCTGGCCGCGCTTTCCAAGCTTCACCGCTTTCTGGAAACCCACCAGTACGTAACCGCCATCGCTACGTGCCGGCGCGCCGAGAGCGGTGGGAAGTTCAAGGGATCGCTGGCGGCTCAACTGGAAGTACTGAGTAAAGCCCACGGGGCGGGCTGCCAGTTGGTCGATCTGGAACTGCAGAGCGCGCTGAAGTCGAAGCCGGAAGCGATTGCCCGACTGCGCAGCCGGGCTGGACTGATTCTGTCATTCCATGATTTCCGCGGAACCCGGAATCTCGATGACACGCTAGAGAAAATGCTGGAGATCCCAGCGGATTTCTACAAAGTTGTGAGCACCGCCACGACGCTGGCGGACAACGTGGCGATGATGAAGTTTCTGCAGGCGCAGAGCGGCGGTCATGCGCTGATCGGGTTGTGCATGGGAGAGCAAGGGGTGATCAGCCGCGTGCTCAGTGTACGTGCCGGGAGTGTTTTCACGTTTGGCGCAGCCAGCGCCGAGCTCAAGACCGCTCCGGGGCAGATCACGACACTGGATTTGCGGAGTATTTACCGGGTGGATCAGGTGGACACGGCGACGCGCGTCTATGGAGTGGCGGGCGATCCGATTGGACATTCGCTGTCGCCGGTCATAATGAACACGGCGTTGCGCCGGGAGAACGTGAACGGCGTTTATCTTCCGCTGCACGCGAAGACGCTGAAAGATCTGATTCATTGCGTGCGCGAGATTCCGCTGCACGGACTGAGCATCACGATGCCGTATAAGCAGGCCATCCTTCCGTATCTGGATAACACGGACGCGCACACGGCGAAGATCGGAGCTTGCAACACTGTGGTGCGCGGACAGGAGGGCAAACTGTATGGTTTTAATACAGATATCGCGGGGGTGCTTCGTCCGCTGGAGCAGCGGCTGGCGATCGAGAAGGCGAAAGTTCTGGTGCTGGGTGCCGGGGGCGCGGCGCGGGCGGCGGTCTTTGGGCTGAAGGAGCGCGGGGCGGAAGTGTGGATCCTGAATCGCACTTCGGCGAAAGCGCAGAAGCTGGCGCGGCAAGCGAAAGCGCGGACGATCAAACGGGCCGACCTACGGAAGATTGGATTCGACGTCATTATTAACGCCACTCCGGTTGGAATGGGGAACGCAGGCGACTGCCCGCTTAAGGATGCGGAGATCCAGGCAAGGGTGGTGTTCGACATGGTCTATGATCCGGTCGAAACCCATCTGCTGCAGGTATCGCGGGCCAAGGGAATCGCGGTAATCCCAGGAGTTGAAATGTTTGTGCAACAGGCGGCGCGGCAGTTTGAAATCTGGACTGGCAAGCCGGCTCCCGCCGGCGATATGTTGCGGGCGGTGACGATTGCGCTGCAGGAGCGGGCGGCGGGGCTGAAGCAGTCGAAAGTGTGAGCTAGCGTGTCAGTTCGCGGTTCAGGAACGAGATGGCGAGACGGATCCCGCGGAAGCTTCGGGGGCGGCGAGCCGCGGCACACGCGATAGCCGGCAAAGATGTTTTTCCACATTTTGCGGGCGACTTGTCCAGTATCGGATGGGCTTGAAAGGCGCTGCTAGCGCCGCGAAACCAGCATCGTAGCAAATTGAGACGTGTGGGGATGCAAATGTCTCAACAAAGGTTGCAAATAAGTCGGACCCGAAGTAATATGACTTTGGATGCAGCTTTTGCGTCCACCTTGACCCAAAAAAACAAAAACTTCCAGGTAGAAACGCAGCCCTAGTTAAAAAATCTAAAGGGGTGCACAAGCCCCGGTGCAATTCGGAGAGAATGCATGTCGTGGTACGCGTACTGCCTCACGGAACACCAGACCCTCGCTAACGGTGTTCGCGCCCGGCGTCCCTACGTTTTAGAGGGGATTCAGGGAGTGAATGCCGCCCCCGTCATGAGCTACCCGAGTGGAGAGTTTGCGGTTATCGTCAGCGAATATGACCGTGCTAGCTCGAAACTCGACGAAAAGTCGGTTCTTGAACATGCCCGAGTGGTGAGCCAGAGTTTCCGAACGGCGACGGTCCTGCCGTTCCGGTTTGGGACAATTTTCGACACTGAAGATGCGATTCGGCAGGCGGTACGGTCTAATCGCCGGACATTTTGCGAGAGCGTGGCGCGGCTGCGTGGCAAGTCGGAAATGCGGATCAAATTGACGGTTCGGGATGGTTCGCCGCGGGGCTCGATGGAGGAGATTGTCCTGCCCGATACGGTCGGCCGGGAGTATCTGACGAAACTGCGGGAAAAGGCGTCGCGGGAGCGGGAGCGGCAGACCAAGGCGCGCGCGCTTTCGGTCCAGGTACACAAGCTGTTCAATCCGCTTGAGGAAGAGGTCAGTTGCAAGAGGGTGGACTCCGACGGGATGCTGCTGGATATCGCGCACTTGATTGATACCAAGTCGATCGAAAAATATCAGAACCGCTACAGCACGGCTGCCAAGCAATTGAAGAACTGCCAGATGGTTGTGACCGGTCCGTGGCCGCCGTACCACTTCCTGCCGGGGAAGGTGCGCACGGTGGCAGGCGATAGCTAGAGAGCTGAGCCGATTCTATTTTCCTGCAAAGGGCCCCCTCTTCAGGGGGCGTTGCTTTTGGAGTCTTCCTGGAGTAAGGGCGGTTGTTGTATATGGCGAGGGAGAACGGGGCAACCCCAGGTTCTCTAAACTCAGGTTCTGCCAATGTGCAGCTTTCTTCACCTGGCCAGAGGTTGGGCGTGCAGCGGGGGTGGGGATGTTTGAAGGTGAGTTACCGTAAGACATTGGTTTTGAACAAGTTCCAGAAATGGTCTTGGTTTAGAGCCAGCGTTACCATTTTGGTTCCGCAAATGCTTATTTGCTTAGTACTAAAGAGGCCGTATCCGTTTGAACACCTTCACTCTCGATGCTGTTATCGACTTCTCACTCTGTCCGCTCAACTCCCCAGAGCGGCGCCCAATGATGTTCCTCTGATACCCGCCACTTAAGCCTCTTTGAAAGGGTGGCCCCGAAAGGGGCCTCTTTTTTTGCGGGCGACGGTCCTGTAGATTGCTGGGGTGGGTTTTCCGTGAAGACACAGGTCTTAGCGCTCGCGCTGTCCGCCTGCCTTGCCGGAGCACAAGAGCGTCCGGTGGCAGAAACATCCGTTCGACACGTCACAGTGGTCAACGTGACGACGGGGGCGGAAGTGCGCGACCAGACGGTGCGGATTCAGGGGAATCGAATTCTTTCCATCACGGCCACGCAGGAAGCGGATGCTGGCTTGGCGGGAGGCGTGGATGGACATGGCGGGTTCCTGATTCCGGGGCTCTGGGACATGCATGTTCACGTGCACGAGAGCAATGAACTGCCGCTTTATATCGCGAACGGCGTGACCGGAGTGCGCCTGATGGCGGGCCAGCGGGACACGGCTGGCTATAGAGCGGAACTTGGGCGAACGACGCCAGCGCCGGAGATTTATCTGGCGAGTGCGATTGTGGATGGCAGTTCGCCGATGTGGCCGGGGTCGATCGTCGTGAAGAACGCGAGGGATGCTCGGCGAACGGTGGACGAGATCAAGGCGAGCGGGGCGGACTTCATCAAGGTTTATAACGGTGTTCCGCGCGATGCCTATTTTGCGCTGGCTGACGAAGCCAAGCAACAGCACATCAGCTTCGCCGGCCACGTACCGGAGGCTATCACTGCGCAGGAGGCTTCGGCGGCGGGGCAACGTTCGATGGAGCATCTGCAAGGCATTGCGCTGGGCTGTTCGGGTGAAGCAGAGCGTTTGATGGGCGCATTGAATCGGGTGCAGTTTTTCCGCGAGCGGATGGTGATTGAGGCGGAGGGATATCGGACTATCGACCAGGGCAAGTGCCAGGCTCTGTTTGCCGAGTTTGTGCGCAATGACACGTGGCAGGTGCCGACCCTGACCGTGCTGCGGCTGTGGGGACGGCTGGACGATTCGAAATTCACGTCGGACGCGCGGCTGGCTTACATCGGGCGGAAATCGCGAGATCGATGGGACGAGAGAACCGAGCCGCAACGGAGGCGCTGGAGCAATCGGGAGTTCAATCTGGCTCGTCATCTATTTGAGATTGATGAGCATGTGGTGGGTTCGATGTTCAAAGCGGGCGTGCCGCTGATGGCGGGAACGGATGCGATGAATCCCTATTGTTTTCCGGGCTTCAGCCTGCACGACGAACTGGCGTTGATGGTGGAGTCGGGGCTGACGCCGCTGGCGGCTCTGCAAGCGGCGACGATGAATCCCGCCAGGTTTCTGGGAAGAAGCGCGGAACTGGGAACGGTGGAGGCTGGCAAAATTGCAAATCTGGTATTGCTGCGCGCCGATCCCATCGCCGACATTCGCAACACGACGCAGATCGAGGGCGTTTGGCTGCAGGGAAGATATTTTGACGAAGCCGCAATCGCGCAGATGCTGGAAGCAGCGAGGCAGGCTGCCAAGCACTGAACTGAGGGTCGGAGTCGGAGGTTAGAGCTCAGATCGCAGAAGTGTTAAGACCGAAGGCATTCTTTGGACAGTAGTTCTCCAACCTAGCTCCACTCGTACTCCGCGGTATTGCCTCAGTTTGACTGAGGCAATACCTACTCCGGGCTCCAGTTGACGCCTTGTCTCTTTGGCGCTTACCATAACGGTTTGACTTCATGTGAGACAGGAGCTCTGTGGGGCTCGACCAGGGCTTCATGGCAGGCTGCAATCATGGATAAGAAGAAGCTAGAAGCGTTCAGAAAAAGGCTGGAAACCCGGCGCAACGAATTGCGTCACATGGTGGTGCGGAATCAGCAGGATGGGCGGACCGCCGACGAAGAGGCGACACAGGACGTGGCCGATCGGGCCGCCAGTTCTTACAACAAGGAGTTTCTCTTCAGCCAGAGCAACAACGACCGGCAACTTTTGAACATGGTCGACGGCGCTCTGGCGCGGATCCGAGAAGGCAGCTTTGGAGAATGCGTTTCGTGCGGTAAAGAGATCAACGCCAAACGACTGGAAGCGGTGCCGTGGACGCGCCATTGCATTGAGTGCCAGGAGAAGGCGGAGAAGGGTCTGCTGGAAGCCGCGCAATAGGAATTCCGGATAGAGATTCCCGATTATTCCCGAGAACAACTTAGCAATTGTTTGCAATCACGATTGCCAATCACAATTAAAAAGAGCGGGCGAGAGCGCCCGCTCGACACGAACAAGGGCTACCATACGCGGCAGGCGTTCTCCCGCACCATGGGCTGGCCGGGCTTGCAGTGGAAAGCGTCGCGAAACTCGGGCAGGTTCGAGACCACGCCATTGGCCCGATACTTCTCCGGGGAGTGCGGATCCACGGTCGCTCGCAGGCGTTTATTTTCGTCGCGCTCGTTGGTGCACCAGCTCTGGCCGTAAGCGACGAAGAAGCGCTGTTCGGGCGTCAGGCCATCGAGGGACTCGAGTTTCTGATTTTTCGTGTCATCCTTCCACGCCAGATAGGCGAGCAGCGTACCGCCCAGGTCGGCCAGATCCTCGCCGTTGGTCAGTTTGCCGTTGATCTTGATGTCATCGATGATGGTGTAGCCGGAGTATTGGTCAACCACGCACTGGGCGCGCTGCTCGAATTCCTTGCGGTCGGCGTCGGTCCACCAGTTACGCAAATTTCCCTGCGCATCGAACTGGCTCCCTTCATCGTCAAAGGCGTGGGTGAGTTCGTGGCCCATGGTGGCTCCGGTGTCGCCGTAGTTGGGTGCGGCGTCGGAGAGGGCGCTGAAGAGCGGGGGTTGCAGGACTCCCGCAGGGAAATTGATGTCGTTCTTTTGCGGATCGAAATAGGCGTTGACGGTGGGAGGCGTCATTCCCCATTCCTTGCGGTCGACGGGCTTGCCGATTTTTGCCAGCCAGCGATGAAATTCAAACCAGGATGCGCGTTCCGAGTTGCCGAATTGATCTCCGCGAACGATCTTGAGGGCGCTGTAATCGCGCCAGGTGTCGGGATATCCGATCTTATTGGCGATGACATGCAGCTTGGTAAGGGCCTGCTCCTTGGTTGCGGCTCCCATCCAGGGCAGCGCCTGGATCTCGCTCTGCATGGCGGCTTCGACCTCTTTGACAATTTTGAGCGCTGCCTGCTTCGCCTCGGGACTGAAGTACTTGGCCACGTAGGCCTGACCGAGCGCTTCACCCAGATCGCCATCGACGTCGTTGGTGCAGCGCTTCCAACGGGGGGGCAGTTCTTCCTGTCCGCGCAGCGTTTTGCCATAGAAATTGAAACTCTCTTTCACAAAAGCAGCGGAAAGATCGCTGGCCGCTTCATGGGCAGCGTGCCAGCGGAGATATGTCTTCCAATCCGCCAAGGTTTCTTTGTCGATTTCTTCATTCATGACGCGGAGGTAGTCGGGAGCGATGACGTTCAGAGTCTGGCCTGGGGAGGCGAGCGATACGACACCGGTTTTTGTGAAATAGATGTTCCAGAGGAAAGCCGGGGCGAGCTTTTGCAGTTCCTCCACGGTCATCTTGTGATAGAGCTTAGTGGGATCGCGGCGTTCGACGCGAGTCATGTGGCCCTTGGCCAGAGCGGTTTCGATGCGCATCACGGTGGCAGCTTCGGCGGCGGCTTCGGCGGGCTTGTCGCCCACCAGTTCGAACATCTTCGCGAGGTGGGCGACGTAGGCCTTGCGGAGTTCTTCAGACTTAGGGTCGCCCTTGAAATAGTAATCGCGATCGGGCAGTCCGAGTCCGCCCTGATCGGCTTCGGCGATGACCTGGGTCGAATCCTTGAAATCCTGGTCGGAACGGAAGGTGAAGAGGGTTCCGCCGCCCTCAAGCGAAGGCGGAAACTGAGCGGTCGCAAGATAGTCGGCTAAATCCTGCTTTGATTTCAAAGCGGCAATGCGGTCGAGTTCGGGTTGCAGGGGCTTGGCTCCAAGTTTGTCAATGGCGGCCTCATCCATGCAGGAAGCGTAGAAATCGCCGATTTTTTGAGTGACGGCGTCCCGGGGGGCGGTGGTTTTCGCCGCTTCCTCGAGAATTCCTCTTAACTGGGCGCGGTTATCGTCCTCGAGTTTGCCGTAGGTGCTCCAACTGGACTGGTCGGGAGGGATGGGATTTTTTGTAACCCAGGAGCCGCAGGAGTAGGCGTAGAAATCCACGCAGGGGTCGACGGATCGATCCATGGCGGAAACGTCGAGCACGGGCTCGGAAGAGGAGTGTTGCGCGGGGGCAGGCAGGGCGGCAAGAAGCGCCGCCAGGAAGAGGGCGAAGATTTTCCAGTTTATTCTCATGGGGGATTCTCGGGCGCGAAATGGTGGTTGCGATCAGCGCTTGGTTGAGATTAGCGCTTCGTTCAAAACTTATCCAGCGTCACGGAGCCGTCGCTGGTATGGACGGTCAATAATTTTCCTCCGCCATTCATTTTGCCGTGCAGATCGTGATGGCCGACGCTACCTTCCACGGCGATGGGAATGTTGGTGGTGATGCTGCCATCGCTGGAGTGCAGAGCGACGTCGGCGGCCAGGTCCGCAGGGAGTCTGAGGGTGACGCTGCCGTCGGAACTGCGAACGTCCCAGGGTTCGCGCAGTTGCGATCCGGGGCGCGCTTCCACTTCCACCCGGCCATCGCTGGAGCGCAGTTCGAGAACATCGAAGCGGCCCGACACGGTCACGGAGCCATCGCTGGTGTGGGCGCGCAGACTGCCGTCGACATCCTCGATTTCGAGNNATTGATTTTGGCATTGCGAGGCATGTGGATTTCGAGCTCGATGCGGCGGGCGTCGACTCCGATGGAAAAATGGGGATGGCGCGGCTCCCGCAATTCAATCTCGACCGCGTCGCCCTGCTGATGTTCGACAATTTCAACACCGCTGGTTCCAATGTGCCAGCCGTGGGTGCTGACGCGGGCCTCGATCTTGTTCTGATCCCAGGCTTCGATGTTGACGTTGGCATCGTGGGCGGTGACGCGCAGCTCGGGTTTGCCGGTGAGATCGTAGGTTTTGGACCAATCGTCGGCATGAGCGAAGGCGGCGAATGCGAGTACGGCGACGAGTAAAGGCAGGCAGGTTTTGCGCATGGCGGCTGTTCTCCTGGACGTAAGATAGATGTGCGATCGACAGACGGGCCGGAGACGCGATCCGGGCAGACGGCGATCCCTATGTTCAGACGCAGGTACGCGGGTTTGGTTAGGGAAGTTCCGGGAAAATAGTTGTCTGGTTTGAGAGAAGGGAATGATCGCGCTCGGGTGGAAGGGCGGGCGGGGATGCCGGGCACCGCATTTCTGGTTCGCGGAGTTACCTTCCGCGGCAGCCACTAAAGTATTGCCTGCTTTGGTAGACGTCGAAAATACGATCGTGGCATTGACTGAGTTGTTATTGAGCCCTAGGATAACCGAATTATATTTCTCAGAATGCACTTCATAGATGCAGGAAAGGTTGACCAGCCATGATAGAAATGCAGTCTCACGAAAGCGAAGAAAGAAGTTTCGGCGAGTTTCGGCGGAAAGTGCGCGAGGCGGAAGTGCTGTCGGCAGCGATGCAGCGGCTGTTAGAGGCGATTCGCTTCAACGGGCGTTTGAGTGTGATCGTGCAGAACGGGCAGGTACTCAAATCCGGCTACGAAGAAGGATATTTCCGCCAATCGGAAGCGGGGGTGGCGGCAAGGCTGCAGTAGGCGCTTGCAATTTTAACTAAATAGCAGCACAGGTCATCGTAAGAGAAACGAGCCCTGGACCGAGCAATCGGCGCCAGGGCTTTTTCTTTTTGCAGACTGTTCACCGACGTTCTCATTTTCCACGGAGAGAGAGGCAATCATGAACTTTACAAGCGAGATGGAAGGCAAGGACATTCAAGTCGAACTGAAATATTGTGAGCGGTGCGGTGGGTTGTGGCTGCGTCCGCAAGGAACGGAGGGAGCGTACTGCGCACCGTGCAGGGCGCACTTGGCGGCCAGGCCGGATCCCGGGGACGCTCCACCGCGCGAGAGGCGCCGCAGGAAGACTCGGGTTCGAAAAGCCGAATCTGCGGCACTCGAAGTTCAGAGCCTGGATTGGATTGAGAGGCTGGAGGGCGTGGCTGCGACGGAGGTGAGGGTATGAGGGGACAAAGTGTGTACCAGCCAACGACGATGCCCAGGGCGGGCGAACCGACTGCCCCGGCAAGATGGAGCCTTATGGGGCAAGGGGAAGCTCCGCCTTCGTTCGTATTTGGAGAAAGCGAGATTGAGATGGCGGCGTACCGCAGGCGCACGATCACGCTGCTGCGGCGTTATGCCAAATCTTCCGTAGAGGTGGGGCGGTTGCCGTCGATGTTGGGACGGGAGTTCTTCCGGTCGCAGGTCTCTTCGTACACGATGAGGAACTTTGAGGATGTGGTAATTTTTGTGACCGACATGGAGTATGCAATCAAGCAATTGAGGGAATCGGAAAAAAAATTGCTGGCCATGAATGTGGTGGAGGAATATTCGCTGGACGAAGTGGCGCGGTTGCTCGGCCGGAACCGTAAAACGATCCAACGGCAACTGGCGGATGCGCTGGATCGGCTCTCGCGAATCCTTCTAACGAGTGGTTTGATGGATGAATTGGAGTTTGGGAGCAAGGGGCGGGAAAGTCCAACGAGTTGTCAAGAGGCGAAGAAAGGCAAATTGGGGGTAAGTGAGTCAAAGGAAAGCCAAAATAAACCTCGGAAATTTGTCCTGCCACCCCCTGACGATTTGATATCCTAAACCTAAGAGTGAAAAGAAGGAAAACTCTGAAGGGCGCGACGCAAATCGCGCCCTTTTTCCATTCAGGCGGGAAGATGGCGAAGAAGAGCAGATCGGGATTGCGGAAGTCGCGGGCATCAGAAGAGGTAGTGCCGGAAGTAACACCGGTCGCGAAGAATCGGGACGAACTGCAGGATGCGCGGAACCGGGTGAGGAACGTGATTGTGGATGGGTCGGTGGAGATGACCCGGCGGGCGGTGCGATCGGTGACGGAGCGGGGCGACGTTGTGGCCTTGCGCTTTCTATGGGAAATCGCTGAAATGTTTCCAGCGGCAGGGGACGGAGGCGACGAGCAGGGGCAGGTCGCGAGGTCGCTGATTCAGAAGCTGGGCTTGTATGATGATTTCCCGATCCATCATGAGGATGAGGATGAGGATAAAGGGGAAGGTGACGTAAAATTAGAATCGTAGTGCGCGGCTCGAAACGCAGGCGGGGACGCAGACTGCGAATCGCGACGGGAAGGCGGGCGGAACGCGGCATGGACATGACGTGGGTCACGGAACGAGTTGCGCTGGGCGGTGGAATCTGGAATGCGCGGAACATGGAAGAGCTGGCGCAAACGGGGATCACGCACGTGCTCAACATGCAGATCGAGTTCGATGACCGGACGCTAGCCGAGCCCTACGGGGTAAGGGTGCTGTGGAATCCGACGGACGACGATTTTCTGCCGAAGCCTCCGGAGTTGTTGAAGCGGGGAGTGGATTTTGCGCTGGCGGCGCTGGAAGATCCGGAAGCGCGGCTTTATATTCATTGTGCGGCGGGAGTGCATCGGGCTCCAATGATGACGCTGGCGGTTTTATGCGCGCTGGAGTGGGAAATTGAAGAGGCCATGGTGCTGATCGAAACGCGGAGGCCGGTCGTGGATTTCGCGGACGTGTATGTGGAAAGCGTGCGGCGATTTCTGGAATCGCGAATGGCCAACGAGCCGCAGAGTTCGGACTGACCGAGTGAGAATATGGGGATTGCTTTTCTGAAGTCCGCAATGCGGCGGGCGCAAGGTCAAGAGCTTGAGCCGCAGGGGATGTAGGGGAACCAGGGGAAACCGGTAAAAGGGGCGCCGCTCGGGAGAGCGGCTTTCTTATTGGGCCGAATTCGGGGCGGCGTGTGGCTGACGAGGAGAGAAGAAGAGATGCCCAGATCGATGGCGGTGAATACGAAGGGTTTGCGGATCGCGGCAGAGGTGGCGGTTGTCCTGGAACTGGCCCTGCTGGCGATGTTAGCGATGCCTGCCATGTTGCGGGCCCAGGGGCCGGCACTCACGACGATCAGCGGCACCGTGTATCGCGCCGACGGTACGGCGGCATCGGGGACGGTGTTGATCTCATGGCCGTCGTTCCAGACGGCGGAGGGAGACGCGGTGGCGGCGGGCAATCTCGCGGTGACGATAGGGCCGCTGGGGGCGTTGACGGCGCAACTGGTTCCGAACGTGGGTGCGTCTCCGGCTGGAACTTACTATGTCGTGGTATTGCAACTGGACGATGGAACGGTGCGGACGGAATATTGGGCGGTGCCAGCGACCTCGCCAACCACAATCGCGGCGGTGATGACGACGCCGGGCACGGGCCTCGGCAACCTTGCGGTGACGCAGGAGTACGTCAATGAGGCAGTGGCCAACCGGGCGATCGACGCGACCGTTGTGCACCTGGCGGGGACAGAGACGATCACGGGGACGAAGCAGTTTACGGCGCCTCCGGCGCTTCCCGCGCCGGTGGGCGCGAGCGACGCTGCAAACAAGGGTTACGTGGATACGGCGGTGGGGAACGTGGGGTCCGGGGCGTATGTTGCCATCGCGGGTGGAACGATGACGGGACCGTTGACGCTGCCGGCGGATCCGGCGTCGCCGAATCAGGCTGCCGACCGCCATTATGTGGACACTGGCCTTACAGCAAAAGCGGACCTGGTGAATGCGACCGTGCCGACTGGCGAATTGGGAGCGGGAGTCGCGAGCTCCGCTACTTGTTTAAACGGTAACTCCACGTGGGGGACCTGCGGCAGCGGAGCACCGGCCGGAATTACTTATGCGACGACTGCGCTGAACTGGACGCAGACTATTTCCGGTTCCTTGACAGGCGGGGCGCAGGCAGTGGTCACCCTAACACCGTGTCCGGTAGGGATTGACACGACCAGCGGCGCCGGGTATCAGGTATTTGTCTCTGGCGGCGGAAACAGCGAAGCTGTCAGCGTGGTTAACGGCGCCGGCGGATGCGTATCAGGGGCAGCGTCGGGCACGATCAAGTTCACTCCGTTTCATTCCTATGCGGCTGGATACACGATAGGATCGGCGTCTTCCGGGCTGCAAGAGACTGTGAATGCCGGTTGCGGAGTAAATACAGCGACCTACAAGAACAGCCAGTGCAATGTAACGATACCCGCCAACGGGCCTTATAGCACGCTGAACACCTACAATGTTTTCGGTACTCTCTATCTGCATTCCAACCAATCAGTTTTGAGCGGCTACGGGACATCTTTGAACTGTCTGGGACGGGGAGCGTGTCTGCAAATTGGGGATCTGACGAACTCCAACGACTACACGGACAACACGGTCGCCGGCCTGAGTTTTCGGACGCCGGTAGATGTGTCGGGTAACGCCGCTTTTGCAGGTGTGGCCATCACACAAACGCAACAAACGTCCCAGGTTACGACGATCACGACGGCCAGCGCCCACGGCTTCCGGGTCGGAGATATGGTGTCAATCCTATTTACGGACAACAGTAACTATTGGGGCGATGCGACGATCACAGCGGTGCCGAGTGCAACCACGTTCCAATATGCTCATGCGGGCGCCGACATCGCAGTACAGGCAAGTCCCGGCGTGGTGGCGCTGGCGTATGTCGCTGTCTTAGACAACGCTATAGATACGCACTTTATCGACATATCCTACGACTTAGTCGGAGAAGTCGGGCACTTTAACAATTTCTTCGATTTGTGGGACGACGAAAACGCCACTATTGATCACTTCAACAATCAGGCCATACCACTGAATAGCAACGCGAACTGGACGGGATCCTTCGTATTCTCGGCGGGTAACCAGAGAACGCAGATTGCCCCGGTCATTACGCTAAGGGACTCGACGATCACGGCGAACTACTCGAACGGCGTGACTGACTACAATTCCAATGGACTCTATATCGAAAATACCGTGCTGCAAGCGACGGGCCCCTGGCAAGTATATGCATCGAACTCCACGGGAAACTATCAGGGAGCCTATCTCAAGAATATCTATTCGGAGAGCACGCCTGCATTAAACCCTCTCTCTCCGCCGCGATCCCCTTTTCCTGGCCTTGGAATTGCGGGCTTGATTGCGGGAGTATCCACCGGAGCTGCGAGTTTCCAGATTGCCGGGAATGGGGGGCCGTCCGGGGCATTTGCGACAGGCGGGACTGGAACTACGCCTTACTCCTATTTTATCGTTGTCAACGATGCGACGGCCGGAACCCAAACCTCGCCGATGCAAGTTCTTAACTGGTTGTCGACGGGAAGTGACTCGATTGCAGTACGCTGGCCGAGGGTGGCGAACGGAAACGACGCCATTAGTTATGATGTAATTCGCATGACAACTCCGGCGGGAGTAGGAGCGGTGTTCCCCTACAATGGCGGATGTCCAGGGGGATCAGCGGGCACCTGCGGGTATGTCGCAAAAGGACTTGCTCAGAGTTCGGCGTGTTCAGGGAGTCTGGTGTGTGGTTATGCGGACAACGGCTCATCGGCCACTTCCGCGTACACGATTAGACAGGGTAACTACAGTGGCAGCCTGAGTTATTGGCCAGGCTCGATTGTGTCGGCGACCAAAAGCATCACGGTCGACGTGGAAGTGATCGGCGCCGTTGGGGTGGGACTGAATGGAAATCCGCTGCAAGTTGCAAATCAGTGTTTGAACTATGGAACGGCCTCGCCGGGTGGGTATACCACGTGCCTGGCGAGCATAACATCGCCTAACAATAGCGTTCCAAACCAGACGGCCACGATAGTGACTGACGGGGCGGCAGTGGCTAATGGAATGACGTTGACCAAAGGCCGACTGAATTTCTCGACCACATCGGGAGCTACTCTGAACGCTCATCACATTATTACTCTGATTGACTCTCAACCGGGGCTGACTCAGGCAACGTGGGGCTATCGCCCGCCAGCGAGCGCGAATGATACGTGGATCGGGACGGACTTACCAAGCGGCGGGGCGTTGTTGAGCGCGGGGCAGCTAGCGTTTGGAGCTCCGGTGTCGATTACGAATTACATTGCGCAGACAGGCGACGGGATCCATGCAAACTGGCTGGAACGGCTGAGCGCATCGCTGAAAGAGTTTAACGTAGCCGCCAAGTTCGATCAAAGCGTTACGCTGGCCGGACTCTCGAACGGCTGCCTCAATATTGTGTCTGGGGTGATTACATCGACGGGCACGGCGTGCGGATCTGGCGGAGGCGGAGGGGGTGTAAGTTCGGTGTTCGGACGGTCAGGTGTGGTAGTTGCGGCTGCCGGCGATTACACGGTATCTCAGGTTACGGGTGCGGCCGTGGATGCATCGGTGGTTCACAATACGGGGGTCGAGACCATTGGCGGGGCGAAGACATTCACGAGTAATGTGACGGTAAGTGGCAACTTAGTGTTGCCGCAGGGGAATGGTTTTGTTCCACCGGTTGGGGGCATAGGATTGGACACGGCCGCCGGAATACCCGTAGTTAACATCGGAGGCACGACGCAACAGTTGGCGCTTACCAGTTCGAACATCAGTGGGCAGGCAGGGACGGCGATCGCGCTGGCAAACACGCCCACGCAATGCAGTGGGTCGTTCGCCACAGGCATTGCGGCGAATGGCAATGCGAATTGCGCAACCGCCGACGTGATCCAAATGGCGGAGACGACGCCGCCGACGGGGATTCCCAGCTGGGGTGTGTTCTGGTTCGATTCGGCGACCCATACTCCGCGCATCATAGAGAACAACGGTCAAGTAGAGCAGTTGGGACTGACGAATCTGTTTAACTCGGATCCCGGCGGCGATACGGCGGACAATCTTGAGGAGAGAAATGGAGGCAACGCGCAGAGCCTGCGTGTTTATTCCAACTTCGTGACTAATACGAACTGGCAGCGGACGTCGCTGGGGTTTGATACGGCGGATAACTACGCGGTGCTGCGCAGCGAGAATTCGACGTCGGGATCGGCGCCGGGTTTGGGACTATGGATTGGAAGCGGGTTGAAATGGGTGGTAGATGCCGCAGGAAATGTCAAAGCCTGGGCGGACAATGCCTTCAATGTGGGCAGTGACACGGGACAGGCGGCCAAGAGTATCTTTGCGAAAACGTCGTTTAACTCAGTGCTGTATGGAAGGAACGATTTCGAGATACCGAATGACGTGGCGACGGGGACGACACTAAATGAGTTAGCAGTCTTCAACGCGAATAGTCCCTCGCAGGCAGTGCTGGCAAGTACGTCGTCGACGAATGGAGTCATAGGAATTGTGCAAGGCGGGGCAGGCAAGACTGGCAACGCGGTGATTACGTGGCGGGGCTATGCGAGTTGCGTTTTCGACAATGCTACGACGGCTGGGGACGCAGTGGTAGCGAGCACGACTGCGGGGGGCGATTGTCATGACGCGGGGGCGGGAACGCAACCCGCGGCGCAACTGATCGGATATGTCGATGTCACTGACGCCACGGCGGGTCAGGCGAACGGAATCCGAGTCAACTTACAACCGCCGCAGAGTAGCGGAGGTGGTGGCGCCGTCGCGTCCGTCTTTGGACGGACGGGGACAGTGTCGGCGGCGACGGGTGATTATTCAGTTGCGCAAGTTACAGGGGCAGCTGCGGACTCGGCTGTAGTTCACCTGGCCGGTACAGAGACGATCAGCGGGGCGAAGACGTTCTCGAGCGACGTAACGTTGAGCGGGAATCTCAATGTGGCGGGGAATATCAACCAGACAGGAACGGGGCCAACGCAGTGGTCGGGGCAGGAGTGGACGGGAACGACGGTCGCGGTTCCGAGTGGGATGAGTTTCTCGTTGGGGGTTGGATCAGACAACACGTTCCGATGCCAGTTAGCAAGCGGGGCGTCGTGTATGCCTTCTTCGGGCGGAAGCATGGTCTATCCTGGCGCGGGAATTTCTAACTCGACAGGATCGGCGTGGGGGGCATCCTATGGCACTTCGGGAAGCGGAACTACGGTTGCGCTGACGGCTTCGCCGGTGTTTACGGGATCGCCGGTGGTTCCCGGATATGTTCTGGCCAGTACAACAATTAACGGGCACGGGTTGTCCGCGAACGTTGTCGTGTCGGCATCGGATCTTACAACGGGGACGTTGCCGCACGGACAATTGCCGGCGCTGGTGGGTGGCGATATTCCCAACAATGCGGCCAATACTTCTGGTACGGCGGCGAATCTGTCTGGGACGCCGGTTCTACCGAACGGCACTACCGCGACTACACAAAGCGCGGGGGACAACAGCGCGAAGCTCGCGACCGATGCGCTGGTGTACTCGCTGGGATGCTCGAATTGGATGACGCGCGAGAATGGGTCTGGGACTTATAGCTTTCAAACTGCCAGCAACAAGGCATCGGTGCAGGGCGTGGTGTTAAATTGTCCGCTCACAACGACGCAGGTGACTTACTATGTCATCGGAGCGGACAACACCGGCAATACGTACGATATAGGACTTTACAATGCGTCTGGAACGCTGCTGGCACACTCAGGACCTGTAGCGGGCACGACGTTCGCGCCAACCGCCAGTTCGTTCAAGACGATCAGTTGGACGGGCGGGTCGGTTTATCTGACTCCTGGTAAGTACTATCTGGCGACAACGACGAGTTGCAGCAGTTCATGCGCCACGATGGGGGCGGGTAACTCGGCATCAGGCTTCACGTTTTTCAATAACACGTCAGTGAGCATCAGCGCGGGCGGGACCCTGAGTGGCATAAGCGCGCTCAGCGATAGTCCTAGTGTAGCGGCTACGATTCCGGCGTGGTGGATCCATTGAGCCCAGCGCCCGGCGGATTTCGCGGGGCGCGCGGGTCGGATTGAACTAGAGAAGATGGTGGCGCGGAGGATGGAAATGCTGAACTGGGGGCACAGAGGAACACTGGAGAATCGCTCCCGAGGAAAGCCTGTCTGAAGAACTGCAAATGCGTGATCCCTGGTTAGAAGCCAGGATGGAGCCTCGCTGCGGCGAGGCTTTGCTATTGATCGATGAGGGCAAAGAAGGGCCATGATTGCTTTACAAAGTCATTTTAAACTCGGGGTTGCGATCTTCTGGCTATTGCTGGTTTGCGGAAGTGTTGCGCGTGCGGCTGATTACTATGTGGATTGTAATTACGGATCGAATGGAAATCCGGGGACGAGTCCACAGTTAGCATGGCGCACGCTTCTGGAGGTGGGAATATCGAGCTTTCAGCCGGGTGACACGATCAACCTGTTGCGGGATTGCACCTGGAACGAGACGTTGACACCGCCTTCAAGCGGGAGCAGTGGGTCGGTGATCAAGATTGACAGTTACGGTAACGGGCAGGCTCCGCACTTGACGGGGTATCTGCCGATTGCGGCCCAGTGGTGGACGCAAGTGGGAAGTACAAACGTGTGGGCGGCGACGTTGTACTCGGGGACAAGCGGGCTGGCGAATGTGCTGCAATGTGGGGTCCGTGGTTTTTATTGTCTAACGCAAGCGCCTTCGCAGTTAGGGTATGTGAGATTAGGCACGACCTGGGGAGTGGCGCAGATCAGTCAGGCGGCGCTCCGTCAGGACCGGGATTTCTGGTACGACGCGACGAATTACATCCTGTATGTATACAGCGCGAGCGGGAATCCGGCGACGCATTACCCTTCGGTGGCGGCGATCGCGCTTAGCGGTGATAGCCTGCTGAATCTGAACGGGGTGTCGTGGCTGGAGATTCAACACCTGCAAATCGACTGGTTCGATGCCTATGGGGTGCAGGTGCAGGGTTCCAGCGATCATGTTTGGTTGGCGAACATGGCTGCGGACAGCGAGGTGGAGAACGGCACAGTGGCGCTGGGTTTTTACGTACACCCCGGCGGGACGCCAGTGGATATCCATCTGTATAACACGGACGCTAACATGAATTACACGGGTTATCACTTTGATGGATGCAGCAGCGGCGGGTGCGCGTTTGAGATCAAGAACTGTCGCGGATACGCGAATCGGGCTTACGGAATTGTGGACAACGTACAGGGGGCGGTGAGTTATGACTACTGCCATCTCTATGGTAACAACATTGCCACGGCGGTGACGGTGGATGCATCGGGAACTCCAGGTCCGACCGCTGGGGCGCATAACGTGACAGCGGAAACACCGCCCTGGATTCGGGAGTGGCACCGATGGCCGGCTTACACGACGGTGACTTATGACGATCCGGGGCTGGTGGAGTACAGCGATAGCTATGTGAACTCGCTGCTGCCGATTATGACGGCGAAGGCAGTTCCATTGTCGATTGCGGTGGTTACGGGGGGGAGTTACTCGCAGGCGATTCTTGGAGAGGTACAGGGTTGGATCAACGCGGGATGGGATATCAACGCGCATTCGATATCGCATGAATACTGGGACCCTCCGGCCGCGAGTTGCGGGGCAAGCGGACCATATCCGGTGCCGTGCCATGCCTTTGAAAACCTGCGGTACACGGGGACGACGGCATCGAGTGTGACGCTGAGCATCACGCATCCTACGCCGGGTCACGGGCTGTTGACAGTAAGTACGAGTCCGGACGATCCGGCGGGAGATATCAGCTGGGATTTGACACCGGCAGCACCGGGGCAATCGTCGAGCGGACTCGACACGCTAGGTGGGATTCTCGCAACGCTGCAACAGCGGGGAGTATTTTCGGTGACATTGGATGGCAATGCCAAGGGCGCGGCGCGGAGTATTTCGCTGGCGAACGTCAGCGGCATGGACATTCGGAGTGCGGCGCAGAATCTGGATCTCGACGAAACGCTGATGGAGACGGAAGAGATGAGTTGGGCGCAGGGATGGATGAACCTGAACCTGACGGGGCTGCCTGGGAAGCGCGTTTATGTGATGCCGGGGACTTATGGGGATGCGGTGACCGAGAATATTGCGGCGGAGCTGGGATATGCGGGAGTGCGGGGGACGGGGAGCCTGAAGCCGTGTTGCGGGGCGAATACAACGCTGGCCAATGGGTATGACGTGTTGAACATTCTGAGCCAGGGGGTGGTGCCCAACTACCAGGAACTGAGTTATCAGCAGATGCGGAACCGAGTCAGTCAAGACTCATTCAAGAACGCGCTGTGGGGAAGGCCGATTGGGTACTTCTGGCATGTGAATGAGTTGCGGCCGGATGAGGTCGAGAACTTTATGGACGCGCTGGTGCAGGGGGGAGCGGAGTTAGAGTCGAACACGCAGATGGTGAACGTGCTGATGTCGTGTGCAGCCAACGATATCGTGCCTGCGGGCTATGTAGCGGGCAGCTATTACGTTTGCGCGTCGAGCGGGACGGAAGCGGACTTTCGGCCGACGGGAAATTCGCCGGTCAGGGATGCAGGGCTGAATCTGGGAGCGGAGTATCAACACGACCTACTGGGAATCAATCAGAACGGGTTTGGATCGGGGTGGGAGATTGGGGCATACACGTATGTTCCGGAGAGCTTCAGCGGCACGCATTGAAGCGGGAATTGTTTGGCTTGTGGCGACCGACAGGTTTTCCGGGAAGGATGTAGCGGGGATCGAGAAACGGCAAGGGCGGAGGACGGAGGAGAGCGGGGGGGCGGGACTTGTGGCGGCTTTCGGGAACTGGCGGTGGTGAACTCCGAGACGCCAGGATTGACGGTCGAGTACTTGGAGTGGTTGGGCGGGCACCTGGATGACCTGAGGGGTGAGGAGATTGGGAAGGGACCGACCGAGCGAGACTATTTCATCGAAAGGTTTCTAAGGATCCGGACGAAGATGACGAGCCGGGATGTCTTCCGACTCAATCGGGTACAGCGAGAATATTCGTGGGTGTGCTCGAGGGAGAAAACGAGGAAGAACATCGTGCTGAAGGCGCGCCAGGTGGGGATTACGACGTATATTGCGGCGCGATTTTTCGTGCAGACAATAGCGCAGCCGGGGACGCTGACCTTGCAAGTGACGCAGGACCGGGAATCGGCGGAGGACATCTTCCGGATCGTGCGGCGGTTCTGGGACAACATACCGGAGGACTTCCGGAAAGGCTATCTGCGGACATCGTACCGGAGTACACGGCACCTGGTGTTCACGGGATTGGACAGCGAGTACTGCCTGGCG
>PLBE01000199.1 GCA_003134435.1 Acidobacteriaceae bacterium | reverse complement strand
TTTTCTCGTTGCAACAACACGAGTCTTTCGCAGTTTTGATTCTATCGAAGGAAAATCGAAGGGGAATTATGAAAGCGATACAGATCAAGCAAACCGGCGGGCCGGAAGTGATGGAACTGGTGGACTTGCCGGTGCCGCAACCGAAATCGAACGAAGCGGTGGTGAAGGTGGCTGCGGCGGGAGTCAATTTCATTGACGTCTACAACCGCGAGGGCCGGTACAAGGCGGCGCTGCCGCTGGTTCTGGGGCAGGAAGCGGCGGGCGTAGTTTCGGCGGTGGGCTCGGAGGTAAAGAATGTCGCGGCTGGCGATCGCGTGGCCTACACCATGACGCTAGGGGGATATGCCGAGTATGCCGCGGTTCCAGCGGAACGCCTGGTGAAGATTCCGGCGGGGGTGGGAGAACGGGAAGCTGCGGCCGCCATGTTGCAGGGGATGACCGCGCACTATCTCGCGTACGATACTTTTCCGCTGAAGAAGGGCGAGACGGCGCTGGTTCACGCGGCGGCGGGAGGAGTTGGGCTGCTGCTGGTGCAGATGGCGCATAACCTTGGAGTGCGGGTGATTGCGACGGTTTCGACCGCGGAAAAAGCCAAGCTGGCACGCGCGGCGGGAGCGGACGAAGTCATTCTTTATATGCAGGCGGATTTTGAAGCGGAGACGAAACGCCTGACTGGCGGCAAGGGTGTCGATGTGGTCTATGACTCGGTGGGCAAGACGACCTTTGACAAGGGTCTGAACCTGCTGCGTCCCCGCGGGATGATGGTGCTTTATGGCGGGTCGAGCGGGGCGGTGGCGCCGATTGATCCGCTGGTGCTGACACAGAAGGGATCGATTTTTCTAACGCGGCCTTCGCTGGGGAACTACATCGCAACGGCTGCGGAGTTGCAGCAACGAGCGGCGGCGGTGTTTGGCATGATTCGCGATGGCAAGCTGAAGTTGCGGATCGAGCACCTGTATCCGCTGGCCGAAGCGCAGCACGCGCACCGCGACCTTGAGGGACGAAGGACTACGGGGAAGCTGCTGTTGCTGCCGGGCTGAGCGGGAACGGAGATGCGGCTTGGCGATTTTGCAGGGCGTCGACAGGCGGGGCGGACGAGGGCGTCCGCAGCTACGTGGGGATTGGTACTGTTTGCGCAGGGGCGGGTGTTTTCAGCCATCCTTCCGAGCTCGGCTTGCTCTAGAGATTTTTCCTGCGCGAACAGTTCTTGAGATAGGCGGGCAGGTCCCGCTCGCAGCGGGCGTCTCGAATCGGCGTTCCCGAATTCATCTCTAGCGGAATGACTCCCGCCCAGGTGGGAAATGAGTAATCTTCCTCGTCGTCGACTGCCGGACCGACTCGGACCTTGGCGGAAAATTCACTGATGGGAAGGCGCAGGACGGAGGTTGCCTTCAGCTCGGTTTCGTTGGGCGGGCGCGAATCGTCCCAGCGTTGCGGAATAATGTGTTCGCTGAGCGCGCGCAGGGCCGCGAGTTTCTCCGCCGGATCATCCACCAGGGTGGCCGTGCCTAGAATTACCACGGAGCGGTAGTTCATCGAGTGATTGAATACGGAGCGAGCAAGCACTAATCCATCGAGCAGAGTGACCGTGATACAGACTGGGACGCCTTGGTTGAGATTCCGCAACATGCGGCTGGCAGCGGAGCCGTGGATGTATAGCATGTCTGCGTCGCGGCCGTAGGAAGTGGGGATGACGAAGGGCTGGCCGTCGACGGCAAAGCCGACGTGGCAGAGGAAAGCCTCGTCGAGGATCTGATTGACGGTATCGCGGTCGTATACGGCACGCTGCGGTTCGCGCACGACGCGGGTCCGTCGAGTGGGATTACTAGTGCCGGATTCTGGATTGTCGGACATGGAGCGGACTTCCTAGGCAGGCGCCAAGAGTGGTGACGGAGAATTTTAGCAGGTCGGGAGAGAGCAGTTGTCAGTTCCCGGTTCTCAGTGAGCGAGACGCGCACTGAGAACTGCGCTGCTACAGCAAACCGCCGGTCTTTACCGCCAAGGTGTTGAGGGCCATTTCCAGTTTGGTGATGGCCTCGCCGAGTTCGGGATGGTTCCCGACCTTCTGTTGCAGTTCCTTCAGAATCTTGTGAGCGCTGGCAACCTGCTCGGCGGCTTGGGCTGAATTTTGCCCGGGCTTGGAATCGTTCGATGTGGGCATGCTCTTTGCTCCCCTTGAATTTCAATTCTACAGTCAGACGGTGCAGCGATCATTTGCGCCGGCTTTTTATTGACGGTTTGGGTTGCTCTTCGAGTATCGCGAACTGGATCTTCTTTTCTACCGGATCGATGCGATCCACCAGAACGCGGCAGCGATCTCCCAGGCTGTAGGTTTTGCGCGAGCGCTGGCCGATGATCTGGCGGGTGTCTTCGTGGAAGGTGTAGCGGTCGTTCTTGTCATAGTCGCCGAGTGTGTTGAGCGGGACGAGGCCTTCGACGAAGAGGTCGGTGAGTTCCACGAAGAAACCATACTTGGTTACGCTGATGATTAAGCCGTCGAAATCTTCGCCAATGTGGCGCTCCATGAATTTCATTTTCTTCCATTCCATCAGGCCGCGCTCGGCTTCATCGGCGCGGCGTTCGGACTGGCTGGATTCGTCGGCAATGTTGTGAAGTTCTTCGAGTGAGATGGGACCTCCAAGCGGCTGGATGGCGTGCTGATGCGCATCGCGGTCGCGGCGCTTGGACCAGGGCGATGGCGGAGGGGTTGATGAATCAGCGTCACGATGTTTCTTTCGCCCCTCCGGGGCTGGCTCCTGATCCGTCGTTAATACACGGCTTGCGCCGTGGGCTGTGGTTTCACGCCGCTCCGCGGCTGAGTCCGAGCGACCTGGCGCAGAGATGCCCACCGGGACTTCACCATCCATTTTTTCGGCTGAGTCGCGCAGGACCTCTTTCAGGATGCGGTGCACGATCAGGTCGGGATAGCGGCGGATGGGCGA
>PLBE01000157.1:96373-97442 GCA_003134435.1 Acidobacteriaceae bacterium | reverse complement strand
TGGCCCAGCTCTACCGCGAGGTTGTGCTGAAAGAGAAGCCTGCCACTTCGAATGAAGGCGGGTTCATTCCTCTCGGCGCGATCGCGGGTGCGATTACTCCCGCCAACGGCAACGGGGCTGCAAAAAAGAACGAGGAGGTTGGGGAGCCGGTGGCGGGCGACTGATTTCCAGTTCTCAGTTTTCAGTTTTTCGTAGGCCGCTCGAAAAGGGCGGCCTTTTTGTTTACCATCACACCCTGAAGTGCAGTGCCCTTCCGCCCTTGGCAAGGCGGGCCGATTGCGGAGTGAGGCACCATTCCTGACATCTCGCTGTCCGCTCGATTCCTGCTACAAATAATAGCGATGAAAATTCTTTTCATTGGCGGCACGGGAATCATCAGCACCGCTTCAACCGCGCTGGCGGCCTCGCGCGGCATGGACCTCACCCTGCTCAGCCGGGGACAGCATAACCCGTCCTCGCCCCTCCCTTCCGGCGTCAAGACCTTGGTTGCCGACGTGAACGATCCTGCCCTTACCCGGAAACTGGAGCGCGAATCCTTCGACGCCGTCGTCGACTGGGTCGCTTTTACTCCCGCAGACATTGAACGTGATCTCCGCCTCTTTCGTGGACGCACCCGGCAATTCGTCTTCATTAGCTCGGCCAGCGCTTATCAGAAGCCCCAGACGCACTACCTCATGACAGAGTCGACTCCCCTCGCCAATCGCTACTGGGAGTATTCGCGAAATAAGATCGCTTGCGAAGAACGTCTGTTGCGGGCTTACCGCGAAGAGGGATTCCCAATCACCATCGTTCGGCCTTCTTTGACTTATGGTGACACCCAGATTCCGCTCGTGCTGAATAGCTGGGAGCGCTCTTACACCGCCGTAGATCGAATGATTCGCGGACAGAAGCTGGTCGTGCCGGGAGACGGGACTTCGCTGTGGGTGGTGACCCATAACTCCGATTTCGCCAAGGGACTGGTCGGCCTGCTCGGCCACGCCCAAGCCCTTGGGCAGGCGTTTCATATTACGTCGGATGAAGTGCTGACCTGGGACCAGTTATTCCGGATCGTAGGCGAAGCCGTGGGCGT
>PLBE01000157.1:0-96313 GCA_003134435.1 Acidobacteriaceae bacterium | reverse complement strand
TTGCAGCCTACGAGAAGGGCATGAGCGAAGCGGTTGCCAGCTTCGCCTGACGGGTAGCGCCAATTTTGATCGGCCGACGATAAGTTCAGAACCTATTGCCACTGAAGACCACGGGCGCTCCAAATACCACCCATGAATCGAACCGACATCTGGGGTCGTATCGAAAGGCATTCCAATCCGTGGGACATGATCGTGGTCGGCGGCGGCGCGACCGGAGTAGGCGTGGCCATCGACGCCGCCTCGCGTGGTTATGATGTCCTGCTTTTGGAACAGAGCGACTTCGGCAAAGGCACCTCCAGCCGCAGCACCAAGCTGGCCCATGGCGGCGTGCGCTATCTGGAGCAAGGCAACATCGGCCTGGTCATGGAGGCGCTCAAAGAACGCGGACTGCTTCTGCAAAACGCGCCTCACATCGTCCACGATCTCGCTTTTGTCGTCCCCAACTATGATTGGTGGGAGGCTCCGTTCTACGGCGTCGGCCTCAAGCTCTACCAGTTGTTGGCCGGTAAATACGGCTTTGGTGCTTCACGCATTCTTTCCCGCCAAGAAACCCTCGAACATCTGCCCACCATAAAAACCGAAGGGCTGCGCGGTGGCGCCGTTTACTATGATGGACAATTCGACGATGCCCGTCTGCTCATCCACATGGTGGCCACCGCCTTCGAGCAGGGCGCGACTCTGCTCAACTATGTCGAGGTCACCGCGCTCGCCAAAGACGCGCAGGGATTTGTGGATGGCGTCTCTGGGCGCAATATGGAAACCGGCAACGAATTTCGTGCTGACGCCAAAGTCGTAATCAACGCCACGGGCGCTTTCAGTGACCGGCTTCGCATCCAGGCGGAGCCGTCCGCCGCCCCCATCATCGTTCCCAGCCAAGGTATTCATCTCGTCTTCGCCGCCAGCTTCCTGCCCGGCGAAAGCGCCGTCATGGTGCCTCACACCAGCGATGGCCGCGTACTCTTCGCCATCCCCTGGCATGGTCACACCCTGGTCGGAACCACCGACACGCCCATCGCCGGTCCCACTCTCGAGCCTGTCGCCATGGAGCAGGAGATCGAATTCATCCTCGCCACCGCCGGCCAGTATCTCGCCCATGCGCCCACCCGGGCCGACGTGTTGAGCGTGTTCGCAGGGGTTCGACCGCTGGTTCGAGCTACCGGCGCGGCCAACACCGCAGCCCTTTCTCGCGATCACGTCATCCAGATTGATCGCTCGGGACTGGTTACCATCTGCGGCGGTAAATGGACAACCTATCGCCACATGGCCGAGGATTGCGTCGATCAGGCCGCCACCCTGGCACAGTTGCCGGACCGGCCCTGCCTCACCCACCACTTGCGCATCCATGGCTACCACGAGTCCGCCCGGGATTTCGGCGCGCTCGCTGTCTATGGCTCGAACGCGCACGAGATTCGCCAACTCATCGCCGCCGATCCCGCCCTCGGCGAACCTCTGCATCAGGCGCTTCCCTACTTGAAAGCCGAGATTCTCTGGGCCGTGCGACAAGAAATGGCTCGCACCGTGGAAGACGTGCTCGCCCGGCGCACCCGCGCGCTCTTCCTCAACGCGCGGGCCGCTCTCGAAATAGCACCCGCTGTCGCCGACTTAATGGCTCAGGAACTCGCTTGGAACCAAAGCACGCGAACTCACCAGTTGCACGCCTTTCGCGATGTGGCTTCGAACTACGTGCTCAATTTCTGAGCAACTCCCCGTCGCCTGAGAACGCGGAAGATTAGGTCATCGTTAACGCCCGGCCGCCCAGCACAAGCATCGACCCCGGCGATCTTAAAGTTCCTTGCCACTCGTGCCGATAATCCTGATTGGCACGACTCAGTCAGGACAGACACATCCGATGACCATCGCCACAGGCACATCCAAAGCAACCGGGCCGGTAAAATTCCGCTGGGATCCCGACCAGATTCCTCCCTTCCCAGCAGTCGCGATGAAGGCCCTGAATCTCATGTCAGGCACGGACAAGTCCTTGCTTGAACTCTGCGATCTCATCCGCTGCGATCCCGCCTTCTCAACGGCGGTCCTGCGGCTGGCCAACTCGCCTCTGGTCGCTTTCCCCAAGAATGTCACCAGCGTGATGCAGGCTTCGATGGTGCTCGGCTTCCGGAACCTGCGGCGGGTGGCCTTCGCGCTTGGCCTCAAGACCTACCTCCGGGCTTCCTTCACGCCGCTTATGAAGCAATGCTGGCGTCACAGCATCGCCTGCGCCATCATCGCCGAGCGCGCCGCGAAGTGGAGCTTCCTCGACAACGACTTCGCCTACGCCGCCGGGATCTTGCACGATATCGGGCGCGTGGCTCTGGTCACGACCATGCCCGACTCCTATCTTCGCGTCGCCGAACGCGGGGCCGATCAGACCCAGGATCTTCTCCAGAACGAACGTGACCTGTGCGGTATCGACCATTGCCAGGCCGGACATTCCCTGATGACTTCCTGGCATCTTCCTGAAGCGCTGATCGAGGTGGCGACGCGTCATCATGAGCCCGACGTCCGGCTGCCGGGGGCGGCAGTAGTGCTCCCACCCAGCTGCGCTTTGGCGGATGCGCTGGGCTTCGCGGTCGTCAATTGCCGGACCACCCGCAGCTATACCGAGATTTTGGCTGGGTTTCCCGAGCAGGCGCGCAAGTGCTTCCCGGCGGACGGCAAGGAACTCGAATCCAACATCGGCAATGAGATCCGGGTCATTGAATCGGCATAAGCGGCCGCCAGACTCAGGCCGCGGTCTCACTCACCGCCGTCAGGCCCGCCCCGCGAACTCCCGCGTCTCCGTGGAAACCCTGATCTTTTCACCTTCCTTGATGAAGAGCGGGACCCGGATCTCGATGCCAGTCTCCAACCTCGCCAGCTTGGTTACGCTGCCGCTGGAGGTATCGCCGCGGACCCCGGGTTCGGTATAGCTCACGTTGAGTTCAACCTGGGGTGGCAGCTGCAACCCGATCGGGTTGCCGTTGTACTTATGCAGCTGGATGATGGCTCCTTCGACGATGAAATCGGAAGCGTCGCCAATCATTTCGGCGGAAAGAGTCAGCGTCTCGAAGCTTTCCTGGTCCATGAAGTGGAAACCGGTTCCGTCGTTGTACAGGTAGGAGGCCTCGACCATCTGGAGGTCGGGTTCCTTGAAGCGCTCACCGGCCTTGAAGGTCTTGTCAAAGACGGCACGGGTGAGCAGGTTGCGCATCTTCAAGCGGACCAAGGTCTGTCCGCCCCTGGCGGTAGGCGTGGAAACTTCGACTTCGAGGCACACAAATGGAGTGTCTTCGACCTCGAAAAACATTTTGCGCTTTACGTCGATGGCATCGATCAGTGCGGCCATGATGTCCTCAGAGACAGCCTTCTCGATTTGTCGGGTCTAGAGATTGTCTCACGGCGTGGCGGGCGATAACCGCTGATGCAATTTTCCTGCCTGCGCTGTTTTGAGAGTGAAGTCGACGGCGTGCACAGCACGGTTGCCTGAGTTGCAAGAGCAGATCGCCATGCTTCCATGTGCATCTTCAGAGGCGTGACGCGGCAGGTCGGCGCATTGGGCGACGACACTCCCTACAGATCCAGATATAGGCGTGGAGAGCCGAACTCAGCACCGACACAGCGGCATTGCCGGTTCACTGAACCTCACGCGGTCACATTCAAAATGGGACCAAGTGCGGTATTGTCGCCAGCCCCAGAGGAGACATCCGCACCGCTGCCTGAAGGAGGTTCTGGCTTGGCGTTCTGCGGCTGGACCTGTGCTTCCGACGTCGACTGCATGTCTTTATGCAGGTTCGCAACCGCCAGCTCGGCTCCGGGCAGGTCACCCGCCTCCAGTGCTTTTGCAACCGCCTGCACCCCGGCGCGCAAGCGGATCGCGGTCTCGCTGTTTTGCGCGTTGGTGGTCTGCGCGGAAGAGGGAATCGCCTTTTTTAGTCGCGCCAGTGCCTGCTGGGCCTCCGGCAGGTTGTTCGACACAACCGCAGTCCTTATGGACTGCAAATATTCTCGAATCGTCGGGTGAAAATACGCGAGGTGTGCATCCGAACTCAACTGTACGCCGCTGGCTGACATGCGATTCCCTCCTGAAAGCCTCATTCCAGATCACGAGCCAGTTCACGAGGCCCAATGCCGACCGCGACGGAGTCCATCGTTGGGGAGTCCACTTCGGAAGTCCACCACAGAAGTCCACCGCGGCACATCGTTATCGGGAAGTCTGGTTCGCGGCATTACGGGTCCCCACCAATTGGCGATTACGATGGTAAGCTTTCATTGGTTACTGGCGGGAGGGGGGCACGCTCAGCCTCGCGCCATCAAATTTCCTTTTCTCGACATGGGCATGAAATCCTTTGCACTCAGCCCTTGCCTGTGTCCGATCAGGATGAATAACGAATTTATTATCTGCGAGTTACAGTTTGGCTGGCGTGGCAGCAAAGCTGCATCTAAGACAGTGTGATTTTTGACAGGCTCGAATCCGGGATCTTGCTCTTCGAAACGCCGCAGGGAATCGTCCGAGTTGACCTTTCGCTTCGGCAGCGCCTTTACCTGCTCTGGACATTTCGTAATTTCCGCCAGCTCTCCATGAGGCAGTTGAACCAGCGCCAGAGAAACCTCGTCAACTTCCTCTATCAAAGCAACACGGGAGCCATCACGCAGACGCCCAGAAAATTGCCGGTGATCGGGATGGTCGAAGATTTCGCACCCGCAAAGCTGCCCCCAGATCTGGTGCCCGCAGTGCGGATCGACGCTTGGCTGGCTCAGAGCCCTATCCAGAAAACCGTCCAGCGCAAGAGAAAACAGGATCGACCAGAGAAGCTTGCCCCGTCTCCCACAAAAGCCGCTCCCAAGCGCGCGCCAGTTCCTGCGCCGTCACTAGCCATTTCCAAGTCGACACCGGCGCGGCTGGCAACTTCTCGACTGGCAACCACCGTCGGGGCGCTTTCGCTCTGCATCGTTTCCGTGTTGGGATGGCATCGCATTCAGGCGATCCCGGCTTCGCAAGCCCAAACCCAGTTTCAGCCGCAGCCAGCAATCGAACTGCACAACGCCGCTGCCGTGCCCAATACTCAGGACTCCACGGTTTCGGCAGCGGCTGCTGCCGCTGACAGTCCGGCAACCGGCGCTCCGGCGACAGCCACCACCGAGCCATCAGTTGCGCATGAAGCCGACGTCACCGCGACCCAGATCGATCAAGCCCAGGTTGCTCAAACCCAGGTTGCTCAAAACCAGGTTGCTCAGGATCCGGTTGCCCCAACCCAGGTTGCCGAGGTTATTCCAGCTCCAGTCTTGAGCAACGCCACCGGACTCAAGTCAACTCCAGTCCCCGTGTCGAAACCGGCGGTCCGTGTCCATGAGGCAACTCCGAATCACTCAGGGGCCAATCAGGAAAGTGCAATCCAGGCTGCCAGACCGCCGTTGCGCTTCGTGTATCCCGTCTGCCAAGATGGCTGCCCTCGCGGAGTGGTCTCGCTCACGGCGGGTCTGGATTCTGATGGCATAGTGCGCGCCGTGAGAGTGATCTCGGGCAATCGAACGCTCGCCGCCGCCGCGGTTCGTGCGGTTCGCCAGTGGCGTTACCGGCCCTATCTTAAAGACGGCCAGCCCGTCGCTACCGAAACCAATGTCGTGATTTCATTTTTCTCCGATGAAGCTGTCTCCATGACCTTCCCGCCCAGCATTCCAGCCGCCCACTGACCTTTTCTCATTAAGTCTCAAGTGTGACCGCAGCCCTTGCTGTTTCTTCGCACCCATGTTTGACTTGCCGATGGACATTCGCGGCGTGGTTTGAGGGGACCGCGATGGGGCGATAACGATGGCCAAGTGTTCGCCCCGGTCTGGAGGCTCCTTCACCGATGGCCGAGATCGACACCAAGTCTCTTCCTGAAAACGCCTATTTGCCCTTGCAGCCCGGCGAATCCTATCCGCCCATCGTGCCCGCTTCCGCGCGCCTGCCCGAACTCACGACCCGCTCCATCGGTTGGGGCGTTCTGCTCTGCGTCATTTTCACGGTAGCCGCCGCTTATTCGGGACTGAAAGTCGGACAGGTCATGGAATCGGCGATCCCCATCTCAATTCTCGCCATTGGCCTGGCTCGTCTCTATCCCCGCCGGTCAAGCCTGCTCGAAAACGTAATCATTACCGGCATTGGCGGCGTTGCCGGCTCGGTGGTCGCAGGAGCCGTCTTCACCGTTCCCGCCTTATACATTCTCAAACTCAACCCCCACCCCGTCGAAACGATTTTCATCTGCCTGGCGGGTGCCTGTCTGGGCATTCTCTTCCTCATTCCCCTGCGCCGCTACTTCGTTCGCGATATGCACGGCCTGCTCCCTTACCCGGAAGCGACCGCCATCGCCGAAGTGCTGGTCACGGGAGAGAAAGGCGGATCGCAAGCCAAGTTGCTGCTCCAGGCGACGTTGATTGCCGGCGTTTACGACTTGTTCGTCACCACTTTTCAAGTCTGGAAAGAGTTCGTCGATTTTCAATTCGTGCCTCTATTCCGCACGTTGTCTGACCGCGCCCGCATGGTTTTCAGTTTCGACGCCATCGGTTTTATCCTCGGACTGGGCTATGTGATGGGTCTGCGCAGTTCGTTGATCCTCTGCGCCGGCGGCGTGCTCTCCAACTTCGTGTTGGTCCCGTTGATCTGGTTCATCGGCAGCCATCTGGATAGGGCGGTCTACCCCGCCACGATCCCGATCTCCCATATGACCGCGGTGCAGATCTATCGCGGCTACGTACGCTTCGTCGGTGTCGGAGCGATCGCCACCGCCGGCATCTTCGGCATCGTCAGGTCTCTGCGTATTGTGGCCGGGTCGTTTGGAATTGCTCTTCGCGTATTCCGCAAGAGCGCGGCCGCCGCGTCGGAGCGTACCGATCACGACCTGCCGATGGTTACGACTTTCCTCGGAGTAGTCCTCGGAGCCATCGGAGTCGCCATGCTCCTCGGCCATCTGGCGGCATCGTGGAGTGTGGTGGCCATTGGTCTCGCCCTCACTCTTTTGTTCTCGTTTTTCTTCACTTCTGTCGCCGCCAACGCCATTGCCACTACCGCCCGCAACCCAGTCTCCGGTATGACTATGCTGACCATTATTATTTCCTCCGCCGTGCTGCTTCGCTTCGGACTGTCGGGAACGACCGGCATGTTTTTCGTGATGGCGATCGCGGGCATGGTGTGCACTGCATTATCGGTTTCCGGCCAGTCCATCACCGACCTTAAAACCGGCTACTGGCTTGGTTCCACACCGTCCGCTCAGGAGAAAGTGAAGTTTCTCGGCGTAGTCGCGGCGGCCATCGCCGTGGGCCTCACCATCGTGATGCTGGCTCGCACCTTCCAGTTCGGAGAAGCCGTGCCCGGCGATCTGCGCCCGGTTCTGGCCTCGCCCCAGGCTTCCATTATGAAAGCGCTGGTGGAAGGATTCATGAGCCATCAGCCCATCGCCTACCTGCTGTTCGGTGCCGGGGCCATGATTGCCGTAATCATGGAGATGTTAGGTCAACCGGCGCTGATCTTCGCTCTCGGGATGTATCTGCCGCTCGAACTGAATACGCCCGCTCTGGTCGGAGGATTTCTCTCACACTATTTGAGCAAGCGCTCCGAAAAAACCGGTGGCGAAGCCGGCAAGACCATCCGCGAACGCGGCGTGATCATCGCTTCCGGCCTGATGGCGGGCGGCGCATTAGGCGGCGTTCTGGGCGCGGCCTTTCGGCTGATTCCCGGATACCGCGAAGATCTTATCAAAACGCCTTTCTACGACAACCCGGCGGGATCCCAGATGGTTTCGGCATTGTTCTTTGTCGCACTTTGCCTCTATGTATGGTTCGGCTCGGTGAAGAAAGCTTCCACCTCGATCAATGAAACAAAATAGGGAGATTCCATGGATATGCTAGGAAGATTGGTCGCAGACGCGATTCTTGGTATCGACACGCTTTGGGGTGGCGACGTGATGTGCCCCTCCGGCACCGGCCGTTTTATCGCTGACTCGTGGTTCTCCGATGAACCCCTGCCGGCGGCTTATACCGCTCCGGCAGCGGCGCGCGTGCGCGAGTCGGGGGGAGTTTCCGGCAAGAACGTCGACCGTCAAGCAGTCGAACAGTATCTCCGTCAAGTGGACCTGCCGCAGGCCATCGCCGGAATTCGCGAGGAGGCCGGCAAGATCGCCGCGGCCCGGAAAACGCACAGTCAGTATCTGCAAGGCCTCTCGCTATGCCTGGAAACGATGTGGGATCTGGCGATGGAAGTGCTGGGAAAGGGTCCGGCGGTTCCTTATGCCCGATGCGTCGAGTCCTCGACCGGCCGTCCGCCCGAAGCCTCGCAGCCGGAAGCAAAACGTCAACGACTGGCGGAGTTGCTAAGCCGCGCCGGTTACGCCACTACCAATGCTGCCGGACTGCTGGGGGCGGTCGACGCCTGGCGGCGGGAGCGCGTCGTTCCGATGGCTTCGGTTCGGGCCCTGGGCGCGGCCGTGATCGCGCAGTTTGACCACCTGAGCGCAACCAACCTGCTGCCATATCTTCCCCAGGAATTTGTGCGCGTGCCGCGCGCCAACATCGAATTCCTGCCTATTAAGGATGCCTGGTTTTCGGGCTCGATGAATTACATTGGCCGGGCGCGCAACCCGGACCGCAGTCCGCGGTATGAAGCCACTTACGAGATCAATGCCTCGCTGCAAATCTCCGTGCCCGAGTTCGAGCAACTGGTAAGCCACGAAGTTGTGCCCGGCCACGTGACCACATTTGCCTATCTGCAGGATCTTTATGTCCGCGAAAAGGCCGGCTTCGAAGCGACCGTGTTGACGATGAATACCCGCGCCGCTACGCTCTTCGAAGGCATCGCCAACAATGCTATTCTCATCGCGCATGGCGTAACTGAAATCGACCAACTCCCCGACGAAGACTTGCAGATCGGCGTACTGCTCGCCTTGCTGCAGGATGACGCCAAGAATCAATCGTCATACTTAACCTGGGGAGAAGGCGCGCAGCGCGAGCAGGTGGCGGCCATTCTTCGCCGCGATTTTCTGGTTACGGAAGAGCGCGCCGACAAGCTTTCCGGCGCCTGGGGTCAACATCCCCTGCTGGGCAGAATGTATCTTCCGGCCTATCGGGCAGGGACGGAGCGCGTGGCTCAATTGCGACGCTCGTATCCCGCCGAGCGCGTGCTTCCCGCCATCTACGGCTGCTCGGGGTTGGCGGATATTGTCACCATCGACGAGATACTGCGGCAAAGCTAGCCCTTGCCCGCGGCGGTCGGCTTGCCAGCGCGGTCTGGTATTCTTGGTTATTCGTATCGCGACCGATGAAGACTCCAATTACCGATGACTTAGCGGGTTCGCCGGACCGGATCTCACCGCGGCATGTGTTCGAGGCAAGAATTCAAATTCGCATCGAACGTGACAATAAAAACTCCAGCCGGCAGGGCTGGGCGCGCGATCTCAGCGAAAGTGGTTTGGGTGCATTTGTTGCCGAATCTCTCGTCCTGGACGAACTGGTTACGCTGGAGATCCCCATCGAGAGTTCCGAGAAACAAGTGATCCCGGCAAGAGTCGTTCGTGCCGTGGGAACAGAGTACGGCTTTCAGTTTATGGCACTGAGTCCGGAACAGCGCCGGCAGATTCGGGCCACGCTGAAGGGGCACCCGGCGATTCCCTACCACCTGAATCAGCGATGACGCTGAGGGCCGGTGGACTCGCCGAGGATGGATGGCTGAGAACTGGGCGCTGCATCGCGAGTTATCGACCCCATGCAAATGATGATCGACGTGTTGGCGCAGATTCTTGGCACCCTATGGGCCCACAAGCTACGCTCGTTCCTGACTATGTTCGGGATTGCATGGGGAGTTGGATCGCTGCTGCTGCTGGTCGGACTCGGCGAAGGTTTCAGAACCGGAAACAAGCGCAGCCTTTCGGAGTTAGGCGAAAACATCATGTTTCTGTTTCCTGGCCACGCGCCTGCGGTTGCGGGCAGCATGAACTCCGCCCGCGAATACCGCCTCACTTACAAGGACTACATCGACATCCGTAACGAATCGCCCCACATTCGCGCCATCACTCCAGTTATCAACACCAGCGATGTGCACGCCGTCAGCGAATTCGCTACCGCCAGCGGCCAACTTACCGGCGCCGAACCGCAGTACAACGGAATCCGATTTCTGCCGCTGCGACAGGGACGGTGGCTCAACGATCTCGACGAGGCCCAGAAGCGCGACGTCGTGGTGCTCGGTGATGAGATGACGCACAACCTCTTCCCGGGACGCCCCGCGGTGGGCTCGTTCATCCTGCTCAACGACCATCGCTTCGAAGTCATCGGCACGCTGAAGCGGGTCGGCCGGGGCGACGAGAACTCCACCAATACCCGCGCTTACATTCCGTTCCAGGTGATGCGCAGCGATTTCCCGCTTAAGGGCGAGGAGTCCTACGACGCGATTTCGTTTCTCAACTATCAGCCGCGAACGGCTGACGAACACGCGCTCGCCGAGGATGAAGCGCGGCGCGTGATCGCGCGCAATCACCACTTCGATTATCGCGATGAAGACGCTTTTGAAGGCTGGGATACGGTCAAGCAAGCGCAGATGATGGGCACCATCTTCGATGCGATGAACGAGTTTCTGGGCACGGTTGGCTTGGTCACGCTGGCGCTCGGGGCCATCGGCGTCATCAACATCATGCTGATCGCGGTCACCGAGCGCACGCGCGAAATCGGATTACGCAAAGCCCTGGGCGCCACCAACCGCAGCATCATGCTGCAATTTTTCGCGGAGGGCGTCCTGCTTACCTTGGTCAGCGGACTGGTCGGCATGGCTCTGGCGGGCGGATTGATGGCTTTGCTCGGCAGCTACAACGGTCCGGCTGGCTTCGATCCGCCGCGATTGGTTGCGAAAACCGCCGTCCTGGCTATCGGCAGTCTTACCCTGGCCGGCGTCGCCGCCGGACTCTACCCGGCTCGGAAAGTCGCCCGCCTGGAACCAGTCGAGGCGCTAAGGCAGGAGTGAGATGGCTTTTGTAATTTGGTAATCGTGTAATTTTGTAATCTAAATTTTGTCGTCTTAGTTTCAAATTACCAAATTGCCCGATTATAGAATTACCAAAGTGATTCACCCATGATCCGCGATCTGCTCCAGGAATCCTACGACGCCATGCGCTACAACCGGCGCCGCACCGCGCTCACTATGCTGGGCATGGCGTGGGGAATCGCAACGGTGGTCATGCTGCTCGCCTACGGCGATGGCTTCGGCACGGCGGTTGCCAACATCTTCGCCAACTTCGGCACCAGACTGCTGATCGTGGTTCCGGGACGCTCGTCGATGCAGGCCGGAGGCCAGAAAGCCGGCGCTGAAATCCGGCTCACGCTGGACGACGTCGATCTGCTCTCGACTGGAATCCCGCAGATTACCCATATCACTCCCAATTGCGGCAAGGATGCGACCATCCAATACGACACGCGCTCTTTCAACATGAGCGTCAACGGAGACTATCCCAATACGGTTGCCATCCGAGCTCTGACCGTAGCCCAGGGACGTTTTTACAACGCCGAGGATCAGAACCAGCGCGCCCGCGTTGCGGTTATCGGGTCCGAAACCAAAGAAAAGCTTTTCTCGGGACGCAATGCCCTGGGCGAGCACATCCGCATCGATGGCATCAGTTTTGAAGTGGTTGGCATCCTGAGCCCCAAAATGCAGGCGGGAGACAACGACGTCAATCGCGTCGTCTACGTGCCCTTTACCAGCATGAGCGACCTCAAGGACACGCATTACCTGGACTCCATTTTGTTCAGTTACGAGACCAACGACTACCAGCGGATCGAACAATCGGCGCGCTACATCATGGCCGCGGCGCACAGGTTTAATCCAGCCGATCGCCGCGCCCTGCGCATATTCAACCTGATGGAGCAGATTCACCAGTTCGAGGTCATCACGGCAGGCCTCAAGGTACTGCTCGCTTTCATCGGTACGCTGACGCTCGGTATCGGCGGCGTTGGGTTGATGAACATCATGCTCGTTTCGGTCACGCAGCGCACGCGTGAAATCGGCGTGGAGAAGGCGCTGGGTGCCCGGCGCCGCCACATTTTCCTGCAGTTTCTGGCCGAAGCGCTCACCATCACTTTCATCGGCGGACTGCTCGGCATCGCCCTGGCCTATGCCTTTGCCCTCTCCGTGGGACGGCTTACTCTCTACAGCGCCATGGCCAAACACGCCGAGGCTGGAGACATCCAACTCGCGATCAACCCCGCCACCCTGATCGTTGCCGTCCTTATCCTCACTGTTGTCGGACTGATCAGTGGCATGGTGCCGGCCATCCGAGCCTCCCGCCTCGATCCCATCGAGGCCCTGCGCTACGAATGAGGCTGGAGTCTGCTCGCCGCTGAATGCTGACGGGCAATAGCTAATAGCCAAATGCGCCTCGTGTTAGATTCGATGGATGCGCGCGATTTTGCAGAAACGCTCGCTGCGATTTGTGTTTGCCGCGAACGTCGTCTCCATGCTGGGCAGTGGAATGAACTCCGCCGCCGTGGCCTGGACGATCCTGCAGCGCACCCACTCCGAAATGGCGTTAGGCACGTTTGCCGCCCTGCAAACCATTCCGGCCATGGTGATGCTTCCCTTCACCGGCGTCATGATTGACCGGGAGGACCGGAGGCGGCTGGTCATGTGGCTGGACGCGGGACGCGCCGTCGTCATTATTGCCGTCACAGTGCTCGCGTTTCTGCACCGCGTGCAGGTGTGGCAACTCTACCTGATGAATACGCTGGTGGCGGCGGGTTTCTGGATGTTCTGGCCAACCATCACCGCGCTGATTCAGGAACTCACCCCCGAGGGCGAGTTCGTCCACTCCAACACATTTCTGTTGGCGGGAGTTCAGGGCGGCTGGTTGATGGCGGGTGCGCTGGTCGGATTTGTCTACGAACATATCGGGCTCAGCGGAGTGCTGCTCATCGACGTGTGCACTTACATCATTTCCTTTTCCTGTTACTTCGCCGTGCGCCAGGGCAGGCACGTGGTGCCGCGGGCCGTCGAACTCCGCCACGACCTCGAGGCGGCCGAGACTGCTATTGGGCGCTTCGTCCGTGAGATGCGGGAAGGTCTGGTGTTTCTGCGCCAGCATCCCAGCGTCGTTTTCCTGGGCACGAGTTGGGCCTTGTTTCTGGGCGCCATGACCACCGGAGTGGTGGTCACCGCTCCGCTCAGTGACCAAGCCTTTCATGCTGGCGCGACTGGCTACGGATGGCTCAATGGAGGATGGGGTGTGGGCGCCTTCCTCAGCGTCCTCTATGTGCCCGCGTTGATGGCTAGGGTGGGAGCGCGTAGTTCCATCGCAATTTCGATGCTGCTTTTGACTCTTTCCATGGCGCTAGTACCTTTCTCGCCACGGCTGACGCTGGCCGTGATCCTCTATGGGCTGATGGGATCGGCACGCGGCGTCAGCGGAGTGGCCATGAATACCAGCCTGATGGAACAGGTCCCGCCGCAGTTCATGGGCCGCGTCCAGAACACGTTTTATTTCTTTGGCACTTTTCTTCAAGTCACGCTGGGGCTATCCGTGGGCTGGATCGCATCGCGCATCAGCCTGGCCGCCGGGTTTGGCATGATTGCCGCCGTCTATGCGATAGCCTTCGGCAGCGCCTGCTGGCCCATAAAAGCGCAGAAAGCGGCGGCTGCGGTCGCCGACTAGAATCTGCGTGGAGCAGACACTCTTGTCCGGTGTTGTTGCGGTTGATTTTGAATCTGGATTTGTTCTGAATGTGATTGTGAGTATCAAGACCCACCCCGAGAGCAAAGCCGGCGGACAAAATCGGTACCCACAAGAGTGTCCGCCCCACACCAGCATGAGATGCTGATATTCTGTCATCCATGTTTGACGATTTGAAAGGACGGACGGCGGTCGTTTTCGGCGTGGCCAATAAACGTTCCATCGCCTGGGCCATCGCCCAAGGACTGCACGCGGCGGGAGCGAACCTGGCCATCACCTATCAGAACGAACGCATGGAGATGGAAGCCAAAGACCTGATTCTGTCGCTTCCGGGCGCCGAGGCTTTTATGTGCGACGTCTCGAAAGACGTAGAGATCACGCAGCTCTTCGATAAGCTCAAAACGCGCTATGGCAGGTTGCACGCCCTGGTGCACAGTGTGGCCTTCGCTCCCGCCGACGAACTGAAGGGTGACTTCGTCAACACCACCCGTGAGGGTTTTCGCGTAGCCCACGATGTCAGTGTGTATTCGCTGATCGCAGTGTGCCGCGCCGCCGCGCCGCTGATGGAAGATGGCGGCAGCGTCATCACCATGACCTACTACGGCGCCGAAAAAGTCGTGCCCCACTATAACGTCATGGGTGTGGCCAAGGCTGCGCTCGAATGCACGGTTCGTTATCTGGCTCAGGATCTGGGACGGCGAAAAATTCGAGTCAATGCCATTTCCGCCGGACCGATCAAGACCCTGGCCGCCCGCGGCATCTCCGGCCTCGGAGATATGTTGAAAGGACATGCCGAGCGCGCTCCCCTACAACGCAACGTGGAAGTCGGCGAAGTCGGCAGCACCGGCGTATTCCTCGCCTCCGATGCCAGTTCCGGCATCACGGGCGAGACCATCTATGTCGACTGCGGTTACAACATTATGGGATTTTGACGGGCATCGAACTCTTCGTTTCGAGTGAGGACTCGTTGCCCCCGAGGATTTTTCAGTTTTCCTAACATCCCCACTCGGCTTCACCCGGCTTGGCAAAGTAGCGCCGGGAGTGTTCTTCTGCTCTGGGCGCTCCGGCCACTTCCAACATCGCCATGCGCGCAGCCTCCACCATGCGCTTTCTTTCCTGCTGCGATATCTGTTCCCATGACTCGGCCGTCGCCTGGGTCGTGAATCCAAAATCCGGCCCAAGTGCCTGGTGATAGTGGTGAAAAAGTTCCGCTAACTGTTCTGCCGATACTTCTTGGATCGACATCGAAAATACTCCTTCTCCGACCGGTCAACGCTGCCTCACGCTGCCCGATCAACCTTTTTCTCTCCCGCGCGTGGCGAAACTGTGTGCTTGTCCAAGCTGCGTTCTTTATGCAGGCCCATCAGGAATCGAACATTGAATGCAATTCCCGCCAGACACAACATCATGACCGCGGTCACTGCCATTCGAACCCTCTGGCCGGCCAGTCCATTCGCAGCCCTCGACCTACTCCTAGGTATTCGACACGATGAGCCATTAATTTCGAATAAGACCTTCATAAAGAGTTCGTAAACCTGCGGTCGTAACCGGTAGCTCGCACTCTCCAATTCGAAAAGCTGGAACTGTCCGGCTAACATTCGTAGCGTTATTTCACGGCGTCATTCCACGTAATAGTTTTGTAATGTGATCTGAGATCACGGCGAAGAACTTTGGCCGCGCCCTATCCTTGACGCATGTCATCTCCGGAAAGACATCCCAAGGGTAATCACGCTCGCATTCTGCTCACTTCGGTGTTTGGACCTTACGCCCAAGACGACGAGTTCGGCAGCCGCTCCATCAATCCAATGGAGCTCTATCACAATCAGGTCACGCGCGCTCAAGGCAGCTTCTCGCTGCGCATGTTTCATCGCTCGTGGGGCATCATGATGATTCAGGAAAATATTTCTGCGCCCTGCAGCGTACTGGATTTCCCTACTCGCAAGGCTTTTGCTCGTGAACTGACCACCAACCACTACGATATCGTCGGCATTTCTTCCATCATCGTGAATGTTGGCAAGGTCCGCGAGATGTGCCGGATAGTGCGCGACCTGTCGCCCCATTCCACCATAATCGTCGGCGGCCACGTCGCAGCCATTCCCGGAATTGAAACCATGATCGACGCCGACCACGTCGTAAAGGGCGAAGGGATCTCGTGGATGCGCCGCTACCTGGGAGACGACGAACACGCGCCGATCCGCCATCCCGCCATTGTTTCCGGCATCGAGACGCGGATCATGGGAATGCGCTTGCCCAATCGCAAAGGGGGAACGGCCGCAACCATCATCCCCTCCGTGGGCTGCCCCATGGGATGCAATTTCTGCACGACGTCTTCTTTTTTTGGCGGCAAGGGCAAGTTTGTCAACTTCTACGAAACCGGCGACGAACTCTTCGAAGTCATGTGCCGTATCGAATCTGAACTCAAGGTACATTCCTTCTTTGTGATGGACGAGAACTTCCTTTTGCATCGCACCCGCGCCCTGCAACTGCTGACCCGCATGAAGGAGGCGGGCAAGAGTTGGGAGCTTTCCATCTTCGCTTCCGCGAACGCGATTCGCAAATACACCATGCTGGAACTCGTCGAACTCGGAGTCTCCTGGGTCTGGATGGGCCTGGAATCTCCCCGTTCCCGCTACAGCAAGCTGCAGGGTGAGGATGTCAGCCGCCTTACGCGCGAACTTCGCGAACATGGAATCCGCGTGCAGGGCTCAACCATCGTTGGACTTGAGCACCATACCCCCGACAACATCGTCGAGGAGATCGAATCGGCAATCAGCTACCAGACTGACTTCCACCAGTTCATGCTCTACACTCCGGTTCCGGGCACGCCGCTTTACCAGGAAATGGCAGAGCAGGGTCGTCTTCTGCCCGGCATCGATCCCGCCGATATCCATGGACAATTCAAATTCAACTTCCAGCACGCCGCCATCTCCCGGGACGATTCGAAGAGGTTCCTCGATTGGGCGTTCTGGCGCGATTTCGAGAGCAATGGACCGAGTCTCTATCGTATGTGCGGGACCATGCTCAAAGGCTGGCAACGCTATAAGGACCACCCCGACCCACGCATTCGCGAGCGCTTTGCCCGCGAGATGAAGAAACTCAGCAGCGCCTACAACGCCGCGCTTTGGGTAATGGAAAAAGAATTCAAAAAGGTCAATCGCAGCGTGAGCGATCGAATTCACAAACTGCGCCGCGAAGTGGAAAAGGAATTTCCCGTGGTCGCCCGCCTCACCGCTGCTTCCCTGGGTCCGTTCCTGCTATGGTCCACGCGCCGCGAGGAAATCCGCTTGTCCAAAGGACAAACCTACGAACCGCCGACATTTATCGAGCGCCGAAATTGGGTTTCGGTGTCGTAGCAGCCAGGCTGGATGGATCAGGCTTGGGCCAAAGCAAGCTAGCAAGTCCCTGCCGTGACGCAGAGCGCAAGCACGCGCAACCTCTGGTAAAGATCGACGCCCGTAACATCCAGCGGAAAGTAGTACGCGGCGTATGGGTCCGGTTCTGGCAGATTGGGCGTCAAACCGTTCGCCCGCGCCAGCGCGACCCAGGGGTCAGCAAGTCCGAGTTGGGTATAGGTCAGCCCGCTTTCGGTCTGGAAGCCGATCGAATCTCCAGTACCGGTGTCGGATACAAAAGCTCCATAGTGTGCCAGCGCGGTGTAGAGGGTCTTTACGTATGCAGGCGCGTTCAGCGCCTGAATTTCCGCATCAGTCATGTCCAGTTGCATCCGCATTCCGTAGTACGGGGGAATGGGTCCGGAAGGACATTGCAGATCGCTCTCGACGGCCGCCGGATACACGCCGTTGGCGGCGCAGGGAATTGCCATTTGCAGGGCATGGGGAATGATTCCCGCGTTAATGTCGGCGGCGCGAACGATGCCAATCGTCAACGCAAAACCGGACGCCGTCGCGCCAAAAACGTTAATCCCAAGGCCAGTGGTTGGCCCTGTCCCGCCCCATCCGATTCTCAAAACGCCACCGCCCGGTTTGGGCTTAGCCGAAGCCCACAGATCGTACTCCGTGTTGGTTTGCGGGTCGACGATGCCGAGGTGATGATCGCTTTTTAATGGCGCCCCACCGCTGTTCTCGGGCAGGGCATAACTGGGGATATGGATCTGCGCATTCTGCAGCGGGCAGTTTCCCCACTTTGGCGGCGGCCCATCGTAAAAACACTGAATCGTGAACAGCGGATCGGTGGGCAGGCTGTAATAAAACGGGATTGTGTAGTCGATGTTCTTGGGTTCGGCGGCGGTTCGAAGAGCGCCGAGACTGTCGTTGGTCATGCCCAGGAGCGTGGATATGATCTGACTCGAGTTCGGGTCCAACTGCGGATTGGCAGGAATCAAAACATTGAACGGGCTGTCGGCGGCAAAAGGCTGGTAATCCCCACCGGGTAGCCCATGACGCTTTGCTAAGTGCGCTTCCGAACCTGCGGCCTGCGCGACGCAAAGCGTGGCCAGTCCAATGAAGCATGCCGTGAACCAGCATTGCGTCCAATTGTTTCTGCCCATAATCCGCCCATCGACCTCCAGATTCGAAGTCTGGTCACACTCAAACGTTGTAACACCTTATCCGCGGTCGCCCGCTGAAACAACTGCAGAGGAACAATCGTTAGGGCAATGCAGCCGGCCCCAGGCAGGCGGTCGAAGGTTGGCAGTTGCTACAGGGACTTTCCGAGAGCTGCCGTGTACCAGCCTTGCGCGAGGAATTGCTCGATCGAACGCTCCTGAATCCCTTCCTGCACACGCAGTTCGTCGTTGAGAAAGTGGTAGGAAAGCCTCGCCGCCTGGCGATCCACCCGGTCAATGCGAATGCGATTGCCATCGCGATCGGCGCAAACCAAGCCAATCTCCAGATCTGAATCTGTAGCTTTCCTGACGCTGGCTTCGGATCTCGTAGACATTACCAACTTAGATGTCGAGCCCGGAGGCGAAGAAGCAAATGGAGGGACCGGCATCCCGCTGATTCACCCAACGCGTCAGTGGGGCTGCTTTTTCAATTTCCGCCGGATATCAGGCCAGAATTCTTTGATCACCAGCGTAATCGTGTCGTAGCCCACCTGCGATCCCCACACACTAGCGGTATTCTTGAAGGTGCGATCACTGTCCGTATAGTCCGGTGTCCCGTCACTATTTGTCCCGATTAGAGTGCGGCGGGGATGGTAACTGTAGGTTGAAATGGCGGACGCGAGCGCCGAGCCCACCACCTCCGAGTAGTTGAACTGACGGTGTCCGTTGTCGCCACGAGTCACGACGATGCGGCTGGCGGCATACCACGAGCGGCTAACGAAGCTCCCGCTGGCTTTCGGGAAAAAGCGCGGGTCCTGATGAAGCACGCTAGGAAGAATCGCGCCCACAAAAAAATTCTCGATCGTGCCATCGGCCGCATAAGCGCCATAGCGCTTGCCGTAGCCTTCGGCCCCTTGCCGGAAACCGGGCTCGCTATTCTCGGCCTGGCTGATACCGGAGAGCGCTGCGTACCAGACAATTTGCACTGGGTCGAACGATCCTTGCGCCACTACTTTGAACTTCTGGCCTGTGGTGAGCGGAATTATTTTGCCGTTCTGGTCAACCGTCAGGAAATTCGGCAACGCAAAAAACAGCCGGTCTTTCGATGTTCCCGAGGCTNNGCTGGGCGCTGGTTGCGCGGAATGGTTCGCGTCCGAAGTTTGAGGTTGAGTCCCGCCTTGCCCGGCACAAAAAGTGGCCGCGAACAATAGGCCGACTAGGGCTATTTGATTTAGTCTCAAGTTGATTCCGGCTCCAAATTCACTTGGATGGTGCGCTGATTTTCCCCCACGCGCTCCAAGGCGATTTCCGCGCTTCGATGCCGCTGCAAACGAGGAAACTTCTCTCCCCACTCTATCAGTAAGATGCAGTTGGGCGCGAACAGGTCTTCCAACCCTAGCGTTTCCAGTTGGCGCGGCGTATCAATGCGATACAGGTCTATATGATAGAGCGTGATTCTAGGTCCACGATATTCGTGCACGAGCGTAAACGTAGGGCTGGTCACGTCCTCGGCTTGGGCGGCTCCGAAGCCCTCCGCGATGCCCTTGACTAACGTGGTTTTTCCAGCGCCCAAGTTGCCGCGCAAAAGCACAATCAGAGGGGGAAACAGCTCGGCGGCGAGCCTTCGGCCGAAGGCGATCGTCTCCTCGGCGGAGTGAGTAACCACTTGAGTCGGCATGGCGGAGGGTTCAGTATAGCGAACCCGACGCGGGTTGCTGACTGCGAAGCCGCAACCTGGACGCAGCCTTTCTGGCGGGCTCGGCGGAGCTAAGCTTGGGCTCAGAATCCGGGAGGCGTCTGCAGTTGCTCGGAAACTGGGTCCAGGAAACTGCGGTCGAGCGCGGAATCGAGCGCCATGCGGAGCTTGCGGTGGTCATCGTCGGCCAGGGCGATGAAGCGGAAGGGCTGAAAACAGGCACTTTGAAATTTGCCCGTCGGGTGCAGCATTTCGGCCATGCCGTGGATCGCTCCCGAACGAGTGTGGAAAGCGATTTCGACAAAGTCTCCGGTGGAAAGCTCTTGCTGCAATTGCAGCAATCCGCCGTTTACGGAGATGGACTGTAGTTTTGCGCGCGAGCGGTGACCGCCTTCGGCCAGCACCGCGGCCGCGACGGATCCGTGAAGTTGCACGCGAGGGGAACGCTGATTGACGTTGGCATGGGGGAAGTGAGTCATAGCGAATTGAACTATGCCATGTCCCGCTCCGGCAGGGCAGATTACCAAAGCACTTGTCCACGAGCGTATGCTTGAGGGTGGTCGGCCCCATTTGGTTTGGTTCCTCCGGTGGCCAGGTTTGAGATAATGACGGCAGTAACTTTCCAACATGTGGACGAGAGGATACTTTCGTTCAGTAGGGCATTGATAAGGCACAGTTTGCGGCACATGACGCGGTCAGAGGGATTGGTTATGACGAAAGGGTCAAGAGTACGGTATGCGCTAATGGCGGTTTGCTTGCTTAGTTTGCTGACGGGCTGCTCGCATGATCCGAATGTCCGCAAGCAGAAGTACCTGGAAAGCGGGCAGCGGTTCTTCGACAAAGGTCAGTACCGGGAAGCGGAAATTCAGTTCGAGAATGCGATTCAGGTCGACTCGCGTTTTGCCGAAGCCCACTACAAACTGGCGCTGGCGGCGCTGAAGCTGCAGCAGTGGTCCATTGCCTACCAGGAACTTTCGACCGCCATTCAATTCCAGCCCGATTTGTATTCCGCGCACCTGGACTTGGCCAATCTGCTCATCCTCGGCCGTCAGTTCAATGAGGCGAAAGGGCATCTGGACTTGTTAGCGGAAAAGCAGCCGAGCAATCCCGATGTTTATATCGCGCGAGCCAACTACTACAGCGGCACCAATAACACTACGGCCGCTCTGGCGGACATGCAGCAAGCGCTGCAGTTGGATCCCAGCCGTTCCGACTCTTATTTGAATCTGGCCATGCTCCAGATGCACGGGCAACAGTGGGATGCGGCGGAAGCCGGCTTCAAGAAAGCGGTCGAATTAAGTCCGAAGTCTTCGACTGCTCTGGTTTCGATGGGAAACTTCTACCAGACTCGCGGACGTTTCCCCGAGGCGGAACAGTGGTTTCGGCGTGCGATTGCAGCCGCCGCGGACGATCCGACGCCCCGACTATCGCTCGCCGGCCTGTACATGGCGGAGAACAAGTTTGGGCAGGCGGAGGACTTCCTGCGTCAGTCGAAGAAAGATTTTCCGGACAACTCCGTGGGTTACCGGATGCTTGGCGACTTCTACTACTCCAACAACCAGCTCGACCAAGCCACGACCGAATACGCCACGCTCTATCAGGAACATCCCAAGGACATGTTGGTCAAGAAAAACTACATTCAGTTACTAATTCTCAAAGACCGGATCGACGATGCGCGCAAGTTGGATGACGAAATAGTGAAGGCGAAACCGGATGACACGGAGGGTCAGATTTACAAGGGCGAGATCGAGATTCGCAGCGGCAAGGCCGGCGACGCGGTCAATACGCTGCAAGCCGTGTTGAAGAACGATCCCGATAATGCAGTGGCGCATTACCAGCAGGGCCTGGCATTCGACCAACTCGGAAACACGAGCCGGGCGGAAGCGGAGTGGCGCGAAGCGGTGCGACTGCGTCCGGAAAACGTCGATGCCCACCGGGCATTAGCGGGCGTGGCCATCCACCGCAGCGATGCTTCGGGTCTGGCCCAGGAAGCGGAACAGATCATCGCAATCCAGCCGGCGGCTCCCGATGGCTACCTTCTGCGAGCAGTTGCCGACATCGATCGCAAGGACTACGCATCGGCGGATGACTATATTCACCGTTCACTGGAGAAGGAGTCCAAGAATCCCGACGCCTACGTGCAGTTGGGCAACTTGCGCATGGCGCAGAACAAGCTTGCGGAAGCGCAGAATGCCTACCAGCAGGCGCTGGACCTGAATCCGAATTCCACGGAGGCGATGGGCGGAGTGCTCAACGTGGATCAGGCGCAGAAGCAACTAGACCGGGCAATCGGCAGGCTCAAGACCCATTTGTCTAAGTACCCCCAGAACGCCGGCTTCCACATCATGCTGGGCGATCTATTGGACCAGAAAAAGGATCTGGCGGGGGCGGAAGCGGAGTACAAACAGGCTTCTGACCTGGACAAGAACAACAGCCAGGCACTGGAAAAACTGGGATCGGTGCAGGGGGAGCGCGGCAACGCGGACCAGGCTCTGCAAACTTATCTCGATGGTTCGAAGAACAATCCCAAGGTGATCGACTTCTACTTACTGGCGGGCAGCATCTACCAGAACAGGCAGGATTGGGACCACGCCAAGCAGCAGTACCAGAAGGCGCTTGAAATTCAGGCCGAAAACGCCGTGGCCTCCAACAACCTGGCCTACGTGATGCTGCAGCAGGGCGGCAACGTGGACGTGGCGTTCGCGATGGCACAGACGGCTCGCCGCCAGCTTCCCGACAATCCGAACTCCGCTGATACGTTGGGCTGGGCTTTCTACCACAAACACGTCTACACGTCTGCCATCAATCTATTCAAAGAAGCGGTGCAGAAAGATCCGAGCAACCCTCTCTACAACTTCCACCTGGGACTGGCCTACGCTAAGAGCGGCCAGGCAGCGCTCGCCCGGCAGCAACTGGATCGCGTGGTCAGGATCAAGCCGAATTTTTCCGGGCTTGACGAACTGCGGCAGGCCGTGGCTGAGGCCAAAGGCTAGATCCGCCTGATTGCTGCAGGACAACTCCAAATAGCTCGCGCAGTTTGGCGCGCCACTCTTCTTCTCCGGTGAGGAACGTCACCTGCCTTGTGCCGTGACGAGTCTCAACCACTTTGTCGTCCGACAAACTTACTCGACCTTCGGGAGTGGCCATCGAGCAGATTCGCTGGCGGGTGAAATGCGATTCCGGCGAGGTCTGGTGATCATGGCACATTCCCGCAAAGTCGGCGAGTTCGCGCGACTCGAGCGTGAACGCGTATTCTTTTTTCCACTTGCCTTCAACCCGCACCTCCAGACTGAAATCATCTCCGGCCGACGCCTGCAAGGTCAGACGATAAACGCGTCCGTTCTGCGTCTGCTCCGTCCCGGACTCCAGGCGCAACGGTTCCACAAAACAGTCTCCAAATCCAACGTCAGCCAGCCATGCTTCTTCGAGATCGACGCGCAACGCGAGGTGGTCAAATTCGGGCCCGTTTCCGCCATCTTCCCGTGCGACGCGACCTGACAGGAAGGTAACCCGAAACCCAAGCGCTCGCAGCAGTGCGGCAAAAGCTCCATTCAGCTCGTAGCAGAAGCCGCCGCGGTTTTCGGCGACAATCTTGTGCACAATACGGGCTTCGTCACAAACAATTTTTCTTCCCAGACCAATGTCGAGATTTTCGAAAGGCGTAGCAAACAGGTGGGCACGATGGAGCGCACGCAAGAGATCAATGCTGGGGCGATCGCCCTGAGTCACGCGACTCTGGAAGCGTATGCGCTGGAGATAGGCTTGCACGTCCATCGACAACCGGAGACGACCCGTTTCTCTCTATCGCTAGACCGGCAACTCTTCCTGCATCCATCCCGTAGCTTCAGGCTTGGGTTCGCCGGCAAGGTCGAGAATAAGTTTTTCCAACACCATCCGCTTGCTGGTTGGGTTTGAGCGCAAGGCCAGATCGGCTTTCGCCACCACGCGAATGGCGCGGGTCAGCTCACGCTTCGATTTGTAGCGCCGCGCCTGGCGNNACCAGCATCTGGCGAAAGGTCTTGGCCAGCATGTAGAGATGGCCGATGGAGGCTTCCTCGCCATCCCCGCTCGAAAGCAGCGCATCCAGAACCTGCAGCGCGCGCACCCGATCTTTGGACGAAATGGCATCCGTCAGCTCATACAATGAACGATGTTTCGCCGCCAGGACCATGGTCTCGACGTCAACCAGCGTGATGTTTTTCTTTTCCCCAACGTAAAGGATCAATTTCTCCAGTTCGTTCGACACCATCATCATGTCGCCGCCGAGCGCGTCCACGAGCTCGCGGGCGCCGTCGGCGTCGATTTTCACTTCACGGCTGGCGCAGTATTCGCCAATCCAGCGGACCGCTTCCCCCTCCTGCACCCGGGCAAGTTCTACGATGCCGCAGAATGGACCCAGATCCTCGCGAATCTTCTGGTAGCGATCCTTGTCCGTCATCTCCATCCGGCGGGCATCGGCTGGAATGCTGATGTGATCGGCGACAAATACCACCAGCGCGTCGGGATTGGGATTCTTGCAGTACGCTTCGATGGCTGCGATCTTTTCAGCATTGGAGTTCGAACCGCGGCCAAACAGAGTCTTCACTCCGCGTACAAAGAAAACCTGAAAGGGCGCCATCAGCGAGTTGGTGCGGGCGCGGTCCAACACTTCATTCAGCGAAGTTTCCGCCAGGTCGAATTCGAATAGCCCGAAATCACGCGTGTCGGGCGCCACCATATGCTCCAGAATGGCATCGCGACAGCGCTTGCGAAAAAAAGCCTCATCGCCGACCAGGACATAGGCCGGCTTCAGCTTGCGTGACTCCAGCTCCGAAAGAAAGCGGTCCGCCTGACTGAAGCCGCGCATCACCATTCGTGGTCCTCCAGCATCAGTAGGCCTCCAGGATATTGGCGACGAGGGTACGAGCGAAATCTCGAGACAAGCGGTCGACGGCCGGAGAATCTTCTTGAAAGAAACTCGGTAGATCGCGCGATATCTCGTATTGATCGTGAAAAAGATAGGCTGGATTCTGAAACAGTACCTTGCCCTGACGATCGGTCAAGGTCACCTGTATGCTCACCGTGACCAGGGCGCTGGCGGCGCGTCCGGTTTGCGAGTCGTACGCCAGCGGAGTCGCCGACGCCGACAAAACTGTCGCCTTCAGCACGGCATCCGCATCGCCCCTGGTCTCATGCACGACACGGTACTGGGTGCGGGCGTTGAACTCGCGCACCACCGCATCGGTCAGCAGTTGCTCAATGCGGAACGTCTGGCTCTGGCTCACAAAGCCGGGAATCGCGATGGTGTGGATGTTCTGGGGCAGTTCAACCGCGCTCCCGGCGGTGTGGTAGCCACACCCAGTCGAGGTCAGGGTCAAACCCACGCCGAGCGCCGCGGCGCCCACCCAGCCTGGCGTGGCGCGGACACTCTTATCCGCGAACCGTGAAAGCAAATGCAAGGGCCGTGGACAGGAGTGTCTGCGCCACGCTAGGCTCGCGGTGAATCGCTTCATTGAATCTGACCTCGGGGCCGCGATGCCGTCATGGTCTCCGCGCATTCCACCGCCGACAGAGCCGCCACTCGCAGATTGTCGGTCGTTGCCCAGAGCCACACGCCGTTCTTCTGATTCACGTCGCCGCTGACTGCAACCAGGATTTCGCCTTGTCCGGCGGCACTCACACTGGTAGGTACGTCCTCTGGACTGCCGCTGACCACCACGTGTTCTCCCGCCAGAACCTGAGAAAAATCCGCCAGCCCGATTTGCTTCTCCATTTCCAGATACATGGAAAAACCGTGCCCATGAAATACCGGCGCCTGCAACACCTGCAGCGCAGGCTCCGCCGCGCCGCGAGCAATGTGCCGGTAGTGCTTCCTGATCCGCTGCGATACAGCATCCAGCGCCAATTCCGATCTTTGTCCATAACGCGGGACCATGTTAAAAGCCACCTGGATGTCGAACACATTCTTCGGCAGTTCCTGAAAAGAGAGCAGATTCACCGTCTGCTCGTGCAGTTCGTCCATCCCCTTCTGGCCGTTCTCCGACGCCGGTTCAAACACGGTAGCCACCATGCGCTGAATCTTGCCCGCCTTCGCGCTGCGCAACGCGAGCAGCGCCAGGACCGTAGCCGCAGGATGAGCCACTACGACCGGGCCTGGTTGCAAGTCGGGTGCGATGGGCTGGCCCGTCTGTCGCTCGATCCAGGGCGAGCGCACCGACGCACCGGCTTCCTCTTCCAGGGCGTACGAGAGATCCACGATGGTATCGCCCAGATCGCGCGCCGTCTTCCAGTGGTTGCGCGTGGAGCGTGGGTCGGCGGCGAAAAATGCGAAATCCACCCGCTCAAATTGGTCGGCGCGAATACTCTGGATAAAGTTCATCTCGTCGCCGACCGCTTCCAGCCTGCCCAAAGACTCATCGTCATCGAGCAACCGCACATCGACCGCGGGAAAATTCCGTTCGCGCAGAATTTCAGCAACCTCTTTTCCCTTAAGCGAGGCCGCGCCGACAATCGCCACCCGATAAAGGTTGGTGCCGCGCAGATCCGCTTGCCCACTAGCAGTCTTCGAAAGGGGAGCCCTCGAAATAGGAGTCATGGAGTCTGAGATGCCTCACGGTAGGCGGGAGGTGCAGGCGGAGTCTTGCGATGGAAGATCCACTGCAGGCGCCAGAGAACGCCGGAAGCCATGTACAGAATCGCGATTATAAAAAGCGCCGGCCGGGAGAAGAACCAGATCGATGCGCCGATCACGCCAAACAGCACCACCAGCCGGAAGGGATGGCGCGACCGGAAGTCAATGTCTTTGAAGCTGTAGAAACGCCACGTGCTGACCATCAGGTAGCCCACGACCACCACCATCATCAGCCAACTGAGCGCGGTCACCCACGAAGTCAGCGGCTCTCCCCATGCGTAGTGCACTACCGCCGCTATGACTCCCGCGCCCGCCGGAATCGGCATGCCCACGAAATATTTCTTTCCCGGACGTCCCGGGTTCGAAGGCTGCGGATTCTTCGCAATGTTGAACCGCGCCAGGCGGCTGGCGCCCGCCATCAGGAAAGCAAAGCAGGCTACCGATCCCAGTTCCGTAATTTTCTGACGAAGGTCGGGTGCAATCGTCATCGGCAGCAGATGAAAGCCCCAGGTCCAGGCCAGCAGCGCCGGAGCCACTCCGAAGGCGATCACGTCGGCCAAGGAATCGAGCTCCCTGCCGAAATCACTGGCCGTATTCGTCATGCGCGCGATGCGGCCGTCCAACCCGTCGAACAATACCGCAAACCCGATGGCCTTGGCGGCAAAATCCAGGTGCCAAGTCTCCCCCATGCTGCCGTGGATCGTCTGCAGGATGGCATAAAACCCAGCCGCGATATTCGCCGTAGTGAACAGGGAAGGCAGTATGTACATGCCCTTGCGCAATTTTCCGCGCGGGCGGTCCGAATCGCGCCGGCGCGGCTCCAGCTCTTCCTTCTTTGACGGCATTTCCGATGAATCATTCGATCCCATGCTCGATGCCATGCTTAATGAGCCTCCCGCCCCGGGTCCACACCCGCATGTACCGGCTGCCCCATTTGCCTCTTGATCGGCAAAACAGCCAGCACCGTTGCCCCACCTCGCACCCGATCACCTGGCGTTACCTGGATTGCGGCATCGCGGTCAAACAAAACGTCTACCCGCGAGCCAAACTTAATCAGGCCCACCCGCTGGCCGCATGCCACCTGGTCTCCGACCTTGAAATTGAAAACAATACGCCGGGCAATCAGGCCTGCGATCTGCTTGAATATTACGGTTCTGCCGTCGCCTTCCACAGTAACAATGTTCTGTTCGTTCTCCTCGGCCGAATGCGCGGACATGGCATTCACGAACTTGCCGCGATGGTAACGCACTTCACGGACGACTCCCGCAATCGGCGAGCGGTTCACGTGCACATCAAAAACGCTGAGGAAGATGCTGATGCGATTTCGGGAGGCTCCGTCCGCGCTCACCACCGAAACATCCGTCACCTTGCCATCTCCGGGGGAAACCACCGCCCCAGGGACCGTGGGAATCTGGCGCTCGGGATCGCGAAAGAACCAGAGGAAAAACGACGCCAACAACAAGACGGGGATGGCGTAGGCCCACCCCGCCAGCCAGGCGATCAAGCCCGCTGCGATGACGCAGCCTAGACCGTAGAAATAGCCGTCACGAACCATAGGAAATCGTTCGCGTTCATTATATGGCGTAAGACGTTTGCTGGTTGGCTGTTCGTCATCGGAGCTTAGCTGCGGGCCCAGATCTGTACATAACTTCAATAAAAAAAGGCGCTTACATGCGCCCATGGGGTTGCCATAAATATCTCGGAGCCGTGCACGATCCTGCAATTCGGGCCCGATGTCTCAGGTCCACTGGTCAGGCCGAGTGCCGCTGCGCCTGCTGTTCCAGATTCAGCATCTGGTCCTTGAGACGCAACTTCAACTTCTTCAGCCGCACTTCTTCCAGTTTTTCGTCTTCGGTGAGGTATCGCTTTTGAGTGAGGGATTCCAGCCGTTGGGAATATTGCGTGTGCTCCTGAACCAGTCGCTGGAACTCTTCGTGACCAGTCAGGAGTTGCTCTCTTGGAGTCAGCATCCTTGCCAGACCTCCTGCTTTTTTATTACTACACGGTTAAAAAGTAGCACAGGGAGGGGAGGGGTTCAATGACATTTCACACATAACATTTCATAAGATTTCCCCCGCCTCCAGGCAGCCTTGCGAGGCAAAGTTGCACCGAAAATGGTGCATAAACCGGCTCGCCTTCTACTCGTTTCTCCCACGATAGCGTTAGCGATCGAAGCGCAGCGCGTACAAAATCGCATCTTCGACCGGCTCCCGGTAGTACGCCCGGCGATAGCTTTCCTCGCGAAATCCATGCTTTTCGTAAAGCTGTCGGGCCGGCCGGTTCGATTCGCGGACCTCCAGCAGAATGGCTGGCGCAGCTTCATTCTCAGCGCGCCGACTCAACTCGCGCAGTAGTTCACCGCCAACTCCGCGGCGGCGAAAAGCGGGAGCTACGGCCAGGTTCTCGATCTCCCATTCGCCAGCAACCACCTGCGCACAAACAAAACCGCAAATCTGGCCCGCTTGCTCGGCGACCACAACCACACCGCTGCCCAGCAGTTTGCCATATTGCTCCTCGGTCCAGTGGGCCGCACCCGGCGCCTGCCGCTCGACCGCGAGGATCGGCGGCACGTCGTTGAACACGGCAGATCGAAGGGTCACGGGCATCAGGAGGTCACGGCGCCGGCTTCGAGAAAATTTCAGCATCGGAACGGCGGATGTAGTTGGCTTCCAGTTCTTCGGGAGGAACCGTCTCACCCCTCTGCAGGCGCTCCCAGCCCAGACGCGCAATAACCGCGCTATTGGGAGAATCGATCAACTCTACAGTCAGGCCCGCAGCGCGACCAGCCTCGGCCAGAGCGACATCGGCCGTGATGATCGACGCACCCTTGCATTCCGCAATGAATTCTTCGCGGCTCAGCAGGCGTTCGCTGCGCATAGCGCCTCGCGTAACTATGTTCTCCGCTGTCGACCCCAGTTCGTAGTCGCCGGCATAGACGTCGCCCCGCCCCGCATCCAGTGCGGCGAGAACTCTCCTCTGCGATGCAGCGGACATCCGCGCGCTGCACGCCACCGCTTCCAGCAACGAAATCGCAACGATCGGTTTCTGCAGCGCCTCGCCCAGAGCCTTGATGGCAGCCAGGCCCACGCGCAATCCTGTGAACGATCCCGGACCCGAGGCAACCGCAAATGCTCCCAGATCGTGCCGGCCGTACCCATGCTTTTCCAGAAGGGCGGCGATCTGGGGCACTAACTGCGCGGAAAACGCGCCGCCGGCGAGCGCCACAACTTCAAGCACGTTGATTTCGCTCTGGCCCGGAGTGGTACGGGCCAGAGCCAGACTACCGTTCTTTCCGGAAGTATCGACCGCCAGCAAAAGCATAATCAAAATTTCGAATTTGCCCGAGACAAAATTGCCGGACGAAAGCAGAGTCCCTTTTCCTCACTCATCTACTTGCGGTTGTCTCCCCGGACAATCTGCTCCACCAGGGAGTACGGATCGCGCCTGTGCTGGGCGATCTCGGCCGCGTAGCGCTCCAGGCTGCCGTTGTTTTCCTCCATTCGAGCGCGCGCTTTCTCCAACATGGCATCGCGCAGCATTTCGACCAGGCGTTCCTGCCAGTTTTCCACGTTCTTCTTGAATATGAGATTCTCTTTTCTCAAGAAGGCCTCGTAGTCAGTGATCGCGTCCGCGAGTTTCTGAGTTCCCACGCCCTCACTCGCAACCGTCTTGACGATGGGCGGCGTCCAGTGGTCGTTGCGCGTGGCCAGCGATTGTAGAGCGCGAATTTCCCGCTCCACTCGGTCGGCGCCATCGCGGTCGCTTTTGTTGATCACAAAGATATCGGCAATTTCCATGATCCCGGCTTTGATCGTCTGTACATCGTCGCCCATACCTGGTACCAGAATCACGATGGTGACATCCGCCAGCCGCACGATGTCGACTTCATCCTGCCCCACACCCACCGTTTCAATCATGATCAGGTCGCGGCCCGAAGCGTCGAGCACAGTCGCCGCATCCGCGGTGGCGCGCGCCAACCCACCCAGCGCTCCCCGGGTCGCCATGCTGCGGATAAAGATTCCCGGGTCGCTGCAGTGATCCTGCATGCGGATGCGGTCGCCCAGAATCGCGCCGCCCGTGTAGGGGCTGGTTGGGTCGACTGCGATGATTCCGATGCTGTGATTTTCTTTACGATAGTGCTTGGCGAGCTGATCGACCAGCGTGCTCTTTCCCGCACCCGGCGAACCTGTCAATCCAAGCACTCGCGCCTTGCCCGTATGCGGGAAGATCGCCTGGAGCAACTCCGACCAGCCCGCGGCCCGGTTCTCAACCGCAGAGATAGCGCGAGCCAGCGCGCGCGGGTCGCCGGACCGGAGACGTGCAATCAGAGACTCTGAGTCTGAGATCAAACTATGAGTGTAAAACAACAGTGGCGGGAAACGGCTTGTTGCTTCTTGGCAGACGGTGCCCCAGTCACGCGCCATCGATCGCCGTAGGATGCTTGGGCTCATACAGACCGATGCGCCCGCCGCCGGGAAGCTCGAATTCGGTCAGAATCCCCCAGCGCTCTTTCTTGATATCGCCAAACTTCACTTTTCGCTTCTTGAGAGCATCCATCGTCGCCTTCAGGTCGTCGCACATGAAGTAAAGCTCGTGCAAACCATTCTTCTCGGAGGGATGAAATGCGGCCTCGGCGGGCGGCAGGGCAAAGATGAGCCACCCGTGACCGGCGTCCACGGCGGAGAACTTTAGGACATCGCGAAAGAAAGCTCGGTCCGCCTCAGGGTCCTTGCTGTAGACGATAACGTGAGCTCCATTGATCATGGCCGGTCCTTTCTCCCGTTGCTAAACGCCGGATAGCACGCCCTTTCAATCTTGTCATCCCCGGCGAAGCAATGGACCTGTATTTGGCGTAGCTGCAGATCCCTCGCTTTGCTCGAGATGAAAAAAGCTGGTGCTCTGAAGGGCTTGTTGAATTTATTCCTTCAACAACTGCCGCGCAATCACCAGTCGTTGAATTTCGCTGGTCCCTTCGCCAATCGTGCACAGCTTCACGTCGCGATAAAACTTTTCCGCCGGATAGTCTTTGATGAATCCATAGCCGCCGTGGATCTGGACGCCTTCGTTGGCGCACTTCACCGCTACCTCGCTGGCATAAAGCTTCGCCATCGACGATTCCAGCGTGGTTTTCATGCCGGCATCCTTCATGGCGGCGGCGCGAAACGTGAGCAGTTTCGCCGCCTCGATTTCCGTTGCCATGTCGGCCAGCTTCCACTGGATGGCCTGAAATTCCGAGATCGCCTTGCCAAATTGTTGGCGCTCCTTCGAATACTTCAGGGCCGCCCCATAGGCTCCTTCAGCCATCCCGAGCGACAGCGCGGCAATCGAAATCCGTCCCCCGTCGAGCACCCGCATGGCGTCGATGAAGCCGTCGCCTTCCTTGCCCAGCAGATTTTCTTCCGGAATGAAGCAATCTTCGAAAATCAGTTCCGAAGTATTGCTGGCGCGCAGTCCCAGTTTGTTCTCTTTCTTGCCGGGGCGAAATCCCTTGGTATTCTTCTCCACGATGAACGCCGAAAGCCCGTGCGTATGCGCCGCGCGATCGGTCACCGCTAAGACCACAATCACGTCCGCGTAGTGGCCGTTGGTGATGAAGGTTTTGCTCCCGTTGAGCACCCAGCCACCCTTGGACCGTGCCGCCGTCATGCGCGCACTGCCCGCGTCGGAACCCGACGAGGGCTCGGTCAGTCCCCACGCGCCAATGAACTCTCCAGTGGCCAGCTTGGGCACATACTTTTTCTTCTGGGCTTCATTTCCCGCCAGGTAAATGTGGTTCGAACCGAGCGACGTATGAGCGGCCACGATAATCCCTACGGAGCCATCCACGCGTGAGAGTTCCTCGATGGCCGTGACGTATTCCACGTAGCCAAAGCCGGCCCCGCCATATTCGGCTGGAAAGATCGTGCCTAGCAAGCCGAGCTTGCCAAGCTCCTTGATGGTCGCCAGCGGGAATTCGCAGGCTTCATCCCACTTCATGACATGCGGCGCAATCTCGCGCTCCGCAAACTCGCGCACGCTTTTCTTGAGGTGCAGTTGCTCGTCGTTTAACTGAAAGTCCAAGTATCCTCCACCGGATTTCCCGCCCCCCCTTGAGAATTGTCCTCCCCAGGAGAGCGAGCGATCTGCTTTTTGGTCTGAAAAATTCGTTCTGAAATCGTGACTGGGATGCCGCGTCGTGGGGACGGCGCTAGCCACTGGCGCCCAACTTTTTCATTTAAGCACAGCGCGAAGCAATTAACGAAATTGGGGTACCGACCGGTTGGCTTGCTCGACAGGAGTAACAAACGATCATGGCCAAACGATAGTGTGGGCCGCGCAGCGTGCGGAGCTAGAATGAGTTGCGATAGCACCATCTCCCCACAGGAATCCGGCACCCGCCGGCACTGGCGAGGGGACCATGAAATGCTTCGCGCTGACTCGGCGTCCCACGCTTCGGTGAATCAATGACAAAGTTCAGCCTGGTGATTGCTTGCTACAAGCAAGAGCAGTTCATCCGCGAAACGGTTGATTCCGCCCTGGCGCAGCCATATCCCAACAAGGAAATCATCGTCGTCGACGACGCTTCACCGGACCGGACCGCCCGAATCCTGGAGGAGTATGGAGACAAGATTCGCCTGATTAAGCACGAGAAAAATCTCGGCGCCAATGTTGGCCGCAACGAAGGCGCCGCTGCCGCGCGCGGCCAATACCTCGTTTTTCTCGATGGAGACGATCTCTACCTGCCCTGGGCGTTGGATCTCTACGCCCGCGCGATCGAGTTAAAACAACCGAAGATTATCCTTGGTCGCCTCCTCTTCTTCAAAGGAACCCCGCCCCAACCTCGCTTCGACGATTTTGGCCCATCCGTTCAGGTCGTTGAGTACGGTGCGCTCATGGGCAAGGACTACCCCTATCGCGGCAGTGCCAGCGCTATCGTCGTGGACCGGCAAACTTTCCTCCAGGTAGGAGGCTTCAGCAAAGAGTTCTTTCCCTCCGACATCGACGACTTGACCATCAAGCTTGGCTATTCAGGGAAGACCGTCCACATTTTGTCCCATCCCACCACCGCCTATCGAGTTCACGCCAACAACACGGTCCATCAGATTGGCCGGTTTGTCGACACCATGACTATGGTGGTTCGCAAGGAAAAGAATGGTGAATATCCCGGTGGACCGTCGTGCCGCCTCGAGCGCTACGCCTACATCGGTGGCCCAGTCTACTACTGGTTCACCCGAGCTCTCGGTGATGGTCTCTATTGGCGTGGCCTCAAGTTTCTTGGCGTCGGCTGGCAGTTAGTGCTGGTCTCCGTCTGGTCACACCTTCTCCGCAAACTGAAAGGCCGGCGCCCCGTCGAAAGCTTCGATCTGTAACCGTTAGCCTGTCTTTGTGTGGTCGATGCGTCCTTCCCGCCATGCTGCAGACGCATGCTGCAGACCATGCTTCCGCCAGAGCTGTTTCCGGGGTATACTTTCTTGATTATCGGAGTGCTAGGTTCTCGATTTCCCCTCGACAACCTGAGGCGAACGCTGCCTTTGTTGTGGGCCCGAGGCGCGCTCCGCCGCTGGCTCTCCGGTTTCAGGCCATTGAATGGACGAGCGCGACGACAGTGGCAACGATTCCGATAGCCCGACCCTGCCGGGTGTTCGTTTGCCCGGAGACCTGGTTGGAGCTGCGGCTCAGACACCGCCGCCTCTCTCCAACGCCCCTCTTTCCGATGCACCCACCTTGCCGCACGGAACGCCGATTCCGGGCGCAACTGCGGCGCTTCCCTACGTGCACCCCGCTTCGTCTTCGAGGCCGCCGGGCAGCAGCGTCTCCGCTTTTCTGAGTCTGCAGCCGGGCGTTCTTTTTGGCGGCCGCTACGAAATTCTGGGCGTCCTCGGGCAGGGCGGCATGGGCGCCGTCTACAAGGCCCGCGATCGCGAACTGGACCGCTTGATTGCGCTCAAGGTGATTCGCCCGGAGCTGGCCACCGACCCGGCGATTCTGCAGCGCTTCAAACAGGAACTCATCCTCTCCCGCAACATCACGCACAAAAACGTCGTGCGCATTTTCGACCTGGGCGAAGCCGACGGCATCCGCTTCATCAGCATGGAATACGTTGACGGCGAGGATCTGCGCACCATATTGCGCCGCGATGGCAAGTTCGCGCCCAAGGATGCAATAGCGGTAGTGGAGCAGGTTTGCCGCGCTCTCGACGCAGCCCATTCGGAAGGTGTGATCCATCGCGACCTGAAGCCGCAGAACATCATGCGCGATAAAAACGGTCGCATCGTGGTGATGGACTTCGGTTTGGCGCGCTCGCTGGGCGATTCCGGGATGACCCAGACGGGCGCCATCGTCGGCACCATCGAATACATGTCTCCCGAGCAGGCGCTGGGCAGTACGCTCGATCAGCGCTCCGACATCTTCAGCGTGGGCTTGATTTTCTACGAACTGCTCACCGGCAAGGCTCCTTACGAGGCCGACACCGCCATCGCCAGCCTGATGAAGCGAACGCGGGAACCGGCACGCTCGGTTACCGAGGTGGAAGCCTCGGTGCCAAAATCGCTGAGCGCGATCGTAAGCCGCTGTCTGGAGCGCGAACCGGTCAACCGGTATCACTCCGCGGTCGAACTGCTGCAGCAATTGACCACTTGGGAAGCGAACCCGAACATCAGCGCGGAAACGTTGTCCAAGATGATTCCGCATCCGATCGTGCGCGTGTCGCGCTTCAACCTCGATCTTCCCGGGCAAAGTTGGATGTGGATTGCCGGGGCCGTGTTGGTCGTCGCATTGGCCACCATTGCCGGCCGCACCCTGCTTAATCGCCCGGGTACTTCGTCTGGAGAGCTAGCCGAGGGTATTCCCTCGCTCAAACTGGGAAAGTATGTTGCCATCCTGCCGTTGAAGAAGGTCGGCGACGAGAAAGCGCTGGGTTACGTCGCCGACGGCATCCAGGAAGCTCTCGCCGCCAAGCTGTTTCAGTTGAAAGAAGTCCACTTGGCGTCGTCAGACGCAGTTGATAAAGCGGTCATCAAAGATCTGCCTCTGGTTAAACTGGCGCGCGAACTGGGCGTCAACCTGGTGCTGCAGGGCATGGTGCAGGGCAATAGCGACAAGCTCCGGGTCACTCTGAACCTCGACGACGCGTCAAGCGGCAAGCGTCTCTGGAGCCAGGAGTTTCCGGGCGCCCCGGGCGATGTGCTCACTCTCGAAGACCAGATCTACGGCAACGTGGCCGTCGCCCTCGCCCTGAAGCCGACCGACGAAGAGCAAGCTCGCGTCGGCGCACACCCGACCGAGAACGTAAAGGCCTACGATCTCTATCTGCAGGGGCGGAATACGCTACGCAACGGTCACAGCCAGGACGCTTACAAACAAGCGGTAGGATTGTTCGAACAAGCCATTGACAAAGATCCCAACTTCGCGCTCGCCTACACCGGCCTCGCCGACTCAAGCCTCTTGATGTATGGCGAAACCAAGGAGAGCGTGTGGGCTCAAAAGGCTACTCTCTCGGCCCAACAAGCGGAGCGACTCTCCAGCAGCCTGCCCGAAGTGCATCTCTCTCTCGGCAGCGTTTATTCCACCACCGGGAAGAACACGCAAGCGGTGACGGAACTCAAACGCGCACTGGAATTGGCGCCGAATTCTGATGAAGCCTATCGCAATCTGGGCGACGCGTATAACCGCAGCGGCCAGACCGATGAAGCGATTGCCGCCTTCCAGAAAGCGGTGGCCGCCAACTCCTACAATTGGTCGAATCACATTTCCCTGGGGAATGCCTACCTGGGGCTCGGCGACAATGCAAAAGCGCTTCCGGAATTTCAGAAGGTCATTGAAATCGCGCCCGACAACCCCATGGGCTATGAAGGCCTGGGCTCGGTGAATCTGCGGCAAGGAAAGTGGGGCGAGGCAATTCCGCAATACCAGAAAGCCCTAGCCCTGGCTCCCGACTCGGCCACCTACTCCAATCTGGGAACCGCATACTTCTGGCTGAAGAACTATGACCAGGCTACCAAGATGTACGAAAAGGCCGTCGAAATGACGCCGAACAGCGAAGAACTTCTGGGCAATCTAGGCGACGCCTACCGCTGGTCGGGCCATTCGGATCAAGCAGCCAACGCTTATGGTAAAGCCATTTCGCTTGCCTTCCAGCAGCTTCAGGTAAACCCTCGGTCGGCCAGCATCATGGGCGATCTTGGCCTTCTTTATGCCAAGAAAGGGGATGCGGCAAACGCACTGCAATATACCAATCAAGCGCGTGCGATTAATCCGGACGAAGTACAGCTGATTTACTCAGAAGCACTGGTGAAAGCTCTGACGGGAAAACCTGAGGACGCGATCAAACCGCTGAAACTTGCGCTGGAGAAAGGTTACCCCGCGCAGGAGGCCTGGAACGATCCCGAACTTCAGAAGCTCCAGGCCCTGCCGCAGTTCTCACAATTGGTGAACCAGTTCTCGAAGAAGAGCCACTAAGCGCTCAGACGACCCTTCCACAGCTTGCGACGCGAGAACAAAGTGCCCAGTCCGGTAACCATTAATGCAACCGTCCCCGGCTCTGGAACCGCCGTGGTGGCGTGTCCGTTAAACGTAATCGGAGTCTTTGGCCAGCATCCGCCGGCGCAATTAAACGTGATTGAGAAGCTCTGACCAGCTAAGATCCCAACCCGTGGATTGAGCCCGCCACGAACGCCCGAGAGCAGAATCTCCACGTCGCCCTTATCCTTACCGCTCGTCAACGTGGTAACCGAACAGTTCAGAAACAGGGTCTGAACGCAGCTAATGTCGGCCGCTGGTTCGCCGGACTCGATGAGTGCCAGCGAGGTCCAGTTCTTCCCGCTTGCGTTGGTGAAGAATAGGGTTCCAGAGCCACCCTTGGGTGAGCTGAAACTGAAATTCACGCCGACGTTCTGGCATCCGTTCGGACCGCAATGTTGAGGAAGGTCGCCATTCACGCCGTGAATGATCACTTTAGGATCGTTGATACCGTCGGCGAAGGCCATGACGGAGCCGACTACCAACAGCAGAACCACCGCACAGATCTGAGATTTTTTCATCGAGTTTTCCTGTTCACCAAAGGAATAAAGCCGGGCAATCCACTCCCAGCTTTAGGGGAGTTGCTGGCGAGGTTAGCGTGTCCATCAGCCTGGGTCAAGCTTAAACCGCGACATCCACAACAAATTTAGAGCTGATATGCAAAGTGTTGCGTATAGCCTGATCGAACTGTGCAACGCTCTGCGGTTCATCCCTTCACTAAGCGCATCGCATTGCGCGAGTTAAAAAAGCCGGAGCCCGGAGGCCCCGGCTGTCCAGTTGGTTGTGTGCCCGGATAAAAAGTCTGGTCCGCCGAAAAACGAAATTTTTCCCCAGTTACGCTGTGCGTCGCGGCCGCACGGTCAAGTCGCGCACCTGCGCCAGAATGCTGGACATCTGCATCCCGCTCAACTGCGACAAATATGGAAAAACTTCGGCCACGAACTGATCTTCCATCAACTCGCGCACTTCCTCCTGCCGGTTGCGTTCTCCACCCGAGAGCAGATCGGGCACGCTTACCTCGAGCGCCCGCGCCAGTCGCTCCAGGGAAGACAACGTCGGGGTCGCCTTCTCGTTTTCGATTTTCGACACGTAAGTGCGAGGCACGGACATACGCAGCGCCAGTTGACGCTGGCTCAAGCCATTGCGCAAGCGCAGTGACCGAATGGAGTGCGCTAGTTTGAGATGGCCGCGTCCGTTGGAATGAATGCTCACCGGCAACACTTCTGGGGCCGGGGTCATGGAAGCAATCTCTGCCTCGTCCTCATCCAACGATAGGTGGCAACGACGACAAAGGCTATTTGATGTGCGGAATTGCACCAAGAAACAACGATCGCATCGTACGACTTCCCGTGAATCCACGGGGGTTAATGTGGTAGCCATTCAGGTTTTGCGAGTGCCAGAGCGGGGCTACTCTCAAAGCCAACTAGTGCGTAATCTGCTGGATTAGCCCTGTGGAAGTCAAGACAAAAGTATGACGAAGCGAAGATGTTAACTGGCATCGCCCGATTCAAGCGGCTAAAATCATCCAGAAAACGAGCATAAACCATGAATGAGCGCGAAACCGCGTGGTGTTTACTAACTGAGTTCACTCCTTCGGAAAGTCTTCGGAAACACGCTCTGGCAGTTGAGGCATGTATGCGCGCTTACGCGCGCAAAACTGGAGCCGATGAAGATCTGTGGGGCACAGTTGGCCTTCTCCACGACTTCGATTACGAGAAATATCCGAGCCCCGACGACCACCCGCAAAAGGGCTCGGCGATTCTGAAAGACCGTGGCTATTCCGAGGAAGTGCGCCGCGCCATTCTGTCCCATGCCTCGTACACCGGAGTGGCGCGCCTCTCAACTATGGAGAAAGCCCTCTTCGCCTGCGATGAACTGGCCGGGTTCATCACCGCCTGTGCCCTGGTGAAACCGGGCAAATCGCTCATGGAAGTCGAGGCCTCGTCGGTCCGGAAAAAGATGAAGGACAAAGCCTTTGCCCGCAGCGTCCACCGCGAAGACATTCTCGAGGGCGCCGCCGAACTTGGGGTGGACCTCGAAACGCACATGGCATTTTGCATTAAAGCCATGCAAGGGATTTCGTCGCAACTCGGCTTGGATGGGTCGGCAGCCAATTCCGCGTAAGGCATCGAGGCAGGCACCCGCGTCATGCGGCGGAGATTTGCGCGAACTTGATCCGCTACTCGATCAATTCTTATGGGTCTTGCCGCCCCTCAGTCCGCCCTTCAGTCCAAAAATCCGCAACTGTTTATTGCTGGCCACAAAGACTTGCCCATTCGCCACCACGGGCACCAGGTTCGCATCACCGGTCAGATTCGGCCACGCACCCGCAGCCGCTCGAAACAGCAGCTTCAGCTTGCTTTTGCCGAAGTCCGGATTGAACGCCACCAGATAAATGGGAGCTGTCTTGGTTTGCGGCGGACGCGACAATGCCCAGATGATCGGATTGGCAGTGCCGTTCGACGAAATCGTGGTGAAGAACCCTGGGTCCTGCCCCCCGCCGATCGACGCCGACCTAGCGACCAGGGCTAACGCTGGCTTGGGCGATGTCTGCACTTTCCAGACTTCCAGAGATGCCCCGCCGCTACTGACCACGCGTCCTAATCCGTCCGTCGGATCCACATAATACGACTCACCGCACCAGCAGCCACCAATCGAGTAACTACCCAGCACATTATTTGCAGTCGGCGAGTAGCCACCCAGATTGTCTTCGTTCATCAGGAACATGGTCCCGATCTTGCCCGCCGCCACCGCCAAATGCGGCGTCGATCCCGGCTGATCGGGCAGCACCAGTACCCCGCCCGAGCCGAAATCCACATCTCCCTGATCCAGGCTCACTTGATTATCCGGAGTAAACACGCCAAGCACGGTGGTCAGCGTAGGCGACATCCTGACCACGCTCTCCTGAATGTTGGTGACACCGTCGTAGGTACGAGGATCCGAGTTCCCGGTTACGAAAAGGATGTTGCCTGCGTCATCGGTGGCCGGCCCGTATCCCGCCATCCAGATGGACGACAAAAAAAAGGTGTCCCGGTCCGAGGGCTGCTGGTCGTTGAGCTGGTTCGATGGAAATGGAGTCAGCGAAGACGCCGTCCACCCCAGGAGCCAGCCGCGAGAGAGATTTGCTCCGGCATCGCAGAAGCTGCCGAACCCCGCATAAATGCTGCCGTTCTCCAGCAGCAGCGCCGGTCTCTGGCGCTGGTACTCGGCATTAAAGTTGAATGCCTTTCCATTGGTCAACGCATGGGACGCAGTCACGACCTGCGGTGTAATCTTGTCGGTCAAACTCCCCAGATCGAGCGCATGCAGGCGATAGGCGGGCCCGTTCGGGTCCATGGTGTAGACCATCACGTACAACGTGTTGCTGTCCGGATCGATGACCGGCGTGGAGTTGATTCCCACGTTGGGCCCATTATTATTGCACCCCAGAGGATTCGGCACTGGTGCACCGAATTTAGCACTCAACAGAACCGTCCCGCTGTGGACGTCGATGGCGTAGACGGTGTTGCCTTCGGTCGCCACATAAACCACGTCGTGCGTGCCCTGATAATTTCCGGCTGTGATCAGCACGCCCGGCATAACCAGCGGCTGCGCGTCCACCTGGTCGTCGAGCGCCACGGTTCGCAACAGACCGAAAGTTTTGCCGATCACGTTGGCGGGCGTCAGTACGGACTCGTTCTGATTCCAGCCCGTGCGATTGGTGTCGTAGTGGTAGGTAGTGACTGCCGTCTGGGCCGCCGCCGGCAATGTGCTGATGATGGCGAAAACCAAAATCGCGGGGGTCAGAAGAGTTGGGCTGATGCGGCGATTCCCTTGGCGAAGTCCATGCATGCTTTGGTCCTTAATGTTTCTTAATTTCTTCTTCCTGCCTTACCGCACTACGTCGGCCAGTTTTCCGCTGGCTATTAGCGCCGCGATGCGAGCAAAATCCTGGTACATCACGCGGTCCTTCTCCATGGTCGCACACACTCCCCGGATCGCCGCGTGCGCCTGCTGCAAGGGGTTGGAAGTCTTGAGCGGCGCGAGGAAGTCGATCGCCTGCGCCGCCGCCATGGCCTCGATGGCCAGTGTGTTGCGGGTGTTCTCCACCACCCTCTTCAGTTTGTTTGCCGCCGTCATACCCATCGAAACAAAGTCTTCTTTATTTCCGGACGTTGTAATCGAATCAACCGACGCTGGATGCGCCAGCACTTTATTTTCGCTTACCAGCGCGGCGGCCGTCACCTGCGGCATCATGAAGCCGGAGTTCATGCCTGCTCCCGGCGCCAGGAACGGCGGCAACCCCTCACTGAGCGTGGGGTTCACCATACGCTCCAAGCGTCGCTCGCTGATGCCGGCCAGCGCACTTAAGGCAATCGCCAGAAAATCTAGGGCGAAGGCGAGCGGCTGGCCGTGAAAGTTCCCCCCGGAGAGCACCTCGCCCTCGCCATCCATGGCTTTCGGATTCTTCAAGAACACCAGCGGATTATCCACCGCCGAATTTGTTTCGGTCTCAAACACCGCGCGGCAATGGGCGATCGTGTCCCGTACCGCCCCATGCACTTGCGGAATGCAACGCAACGAGTAGGCATCCTGTACCCGTCCGCACTCCCGATGCGACTCGCGAATCTCGCTCTGCTCCAGCAGGCGGCGGAGGTTCGCGGCCGTCCTCATCTGTCCGGCATGGGGCCGAGCCTTTTGAATACGTTCATCGAATGCGACGTTGGTTCCCTTCAGGGCGTCGCACGCCATCGCGCCAATGACGTCCGCCGTGTCGACCAGCGTCTCCGCGGCGAGCAGCATCAGGGCGCCGATCGCCAGCATGGCTTGGGTCCCATTGATCAGCGATACCGCTTCTTTCGCTTCGAGCACCAGCGGCTTGATTTGCGCGCGCTTCAGCGCTTCGGCGCTGGCGATGCGCGCGCCCTTCTCATCAAAGCACTCGCCTTCACCGATCAATGCCAGCGCCAGGTGCGCCAGAGGCGCCAAATCCCCGCTCGCCCCCACGCTTCCCTGTGATGGCACCATCGGCGTCACCCCCCGATTGAGCATCTCGCAGATCGTGTCAATGGTAATCGCCCGTACTCCCGAGTTGCCTTTGGATAGCGAGTTGGCGCGCAAAAGCATCATAGCGCGCGTGTCCGGGATCGCCATCGGCTCGCCTACGCCGACGGCGTGCGAACGCACCAGGTTGACCTGCAGTTCGCGAACCTGATCGCCGACGATGTGCACATCGCTCAACTTGCCCACGCCCGTCGTGATGGCGTAAGAAATCCTATTGTTGGCAACCAGCGCATCCACCACCGCACGAGCGCGATGGACGGCCTCGCGTGCGTCGGGATCGAGCAGAACGGGCCGGCGGACGTCGATGTACGCTACTTCGCGCACGCCTTCAAGCGTCAAATCGTTTCCGTTAATGTGCAGGGCTTGCAAGTCGGTTCTCAGATGCTAAGTTGAAAATCCTAAGCTGAAAAAAACCTACTGTTTCGTATCAGGTCATCGCTTCGGCGATGCCGTACGTTCTTCACATCAGATGCCCTTCAATGGCTACCCAACGCGGCACGAAACACCTTCAAATACTTTTCCGGCAAAGTCCGCGGTTTCATTTTCGAATCCGCGATAATATGCGTGGTCTCCCCTTCCGCCAGCAACTCGCCGCTCTCCGCTCTCCGCAATTCATACCCGAAGCGCAGCACCCGCTCCCGAACATGTTTCAAAAACGTCCGCACCACGACTTCGTCATCATAAAGCACCGGAGCCCGGTAGCGGCACTCGGCCTCGACCACGGCGATGAAACAGCCGTCTTCGCGCTCCATATCCTTGTAGCTGAAACCAAACTGGCGGAGCAGTTCCACCCGTCCCACTTCAAACCAGATGAAATGATTGGAGTGATAGACCACCCCCATCTGATCGGTTTCCGCATAGCGGGCGCGGATGCGCGTCTCGCAAACGCTGCTACGGCCCGGCCGCATGTCGAACGGTTTGTCGTGCAATGGGCTCTCCTCGCGCTACTGTTTTTCCGCGCACCACATAATTGCAGAAAAATGCCGGAAGGCCTTCTCCTCGACTCAACACTGATGTGTTCTGCAAATGGAAGTGCAAATGCGGCTCCGAAGAATGTCCGCTGTTGCCACACGCTCCCAGCAGCGTTCCCGCTTCCACGCGGTTTCCGGCTTGGACGCGGACGCTTCCTTGCCGCAAGTGGGCAATAAAAGAAAACTCGCCGTTACCATGGTCGAGAAGCACATAATTGCCCAGCGGTTGCTTGGCGTCCATCACACCCGGCAGGTTGTCTTGAAATTCTCCGGCCGCTGCGACTACCAAGCCCGCACCCGGAGCGTAAATCGGCTGGCCAAAACAATAATAATCGTCGTTACTCTCTCCCGTCCCGTGGAACGATTGCCCATCCTTCAAGATGAGAAAGTCATAGGCAAAACGCTGGTTGGGAACGACCGCGTGCCGGTTTTGCCTCACCGAACGCCCTCCCCAGAACACATACCATTCGCCATCGAAGGGCAGTCGCAGCATGGTTTTCGTCTGGTATTCCAGAAAGCGGCTCGGCGCCGGCTTTTTCTGCAACGAGAGCAAAATCCTGGCGGCGCCGTTGAGCCAACCGGCCTTCGGCAGTTTCCTGATGGTCGCCGGCTTCATCGGCCTGTCCACGTCGGTTTGCGCCTTTCGAGGAACGACGTGATCCCCTCGCGAAAATCAGCGCTCTCGCGAATGCCCGCATTCTCGCGAACCGCGACTTCAATTTGAGTATCGAGTTCCGCCCGCGCATGATCCGTAAGCAGGCGCTTGGTATGAAACAGCGAAAGCGGACTGTTCTCCGCCAGTTGCGCGGCCAGTTCGCGGGCACGATGCAGCAGATTCTCCGAAGGAACGATTTCGTTAATCAGGCTCATTTTCAGAGCTTCCGCCGCATCGAAAATGCGTCCCGTAAGCAGCAGCTCGCGGGCGACTTTTTCCCCCACCTGGCGCAAAAGAAAAGTCGCGACGATCGCGGGCACGAATCCAATCCGAACCTCGGTATAGCCAAACTTGGCGTCCGGCACGGCCAGGGTGAAATCGCAGAGCAGTGCCAACCCCGTTCCCCCGGCAATGGCTGCGCCGTTGACCGCGGCAATGGTCGGCTTGGGAAATTCATAGAGCGAGCGAAACAGGCGGACCATGGTCCGCGAGTCTTCAAGATTTTGCGCGGGCGTGCGACCGATCATCGCTCTCAGGTTGTCGAGGTCCATGCCCGACGAGAAAGCCTTCCCTGCCCCGGTCAGGATCAGAACGCGAGCCGAAGAATGGTTCACTTCATCCAGGACGCGCATCAGCTCGTCAATCAGCTCGTAGCTGATCGCGTTGCGCTTATCAGGCCGGTTGAGAGTAACGGTGGCGACGGTGGAGTCGAGCGTGATTTGCAGCGTTTTGTAGTTCATGCACAGGCCGGGAATCGGTGTGTGAGCACTGCTTCTTAGTCTTTCATCCCCTGAACAAAAACCTTGTCATCCTGAGCGAAACAAAGGACCTGCTTTCCATTGAACCACGATTCACTCAGTCCTCCGGGTCTGATTCTCCCCTTCGATCAGTGCTATCTTCTTTCGCCTTTCGCCGCAGCCATCCTCTAATCGACTTTCTCGCGAGAGATTGCATTGTTCACGTACTTTAACGTTTCATGGTAAACCAGACGATGCACTTTGTAACCGCTGGCGAAGCCAGGATGGACATCGTCTGTGCCCCCAAGTACGGCGATCGATATCGTCGGTGATGCTAGTGTAAAGCACTCGCGACTTGCTGGACAGAATGTAAACGTGGAAATGACGCATCGGACAGCCGGTGCTTCGCTTCGCTCAGCATGACAAATTTGTTTGTGGGGTGCCAACGTTATTGCATGACAGTAGTTTTGTACCTCACGCCGATCTCGGCCGTGGCTCTTAACAACGCGTCCAACGATTTGAGCGAAGGCAGTAACGCGCCACGACTGCGCAAAGTTTCAATCAACGTTTCCGTGGGAATATTCCCCACCAAGTCATCCTGCGCGAAGGGACAGCCGCCCAACCCGCCGATCGCGGAATCGAAGCGGCGACAGCCCGCTTCGTAAGCTGCGACGATCTTGGCGGCGGCCTGATCGGGGCGGCTGTGCAGGTGCACTCCGATTTCGAGGTAATCGTACTTCGCCAGGACTGCGGAAATGACTTCGCGAATCTTCTCCGGCGGCGCCATGCCCACGGTGTCCGCCAGCGAGATCGTGCGAATCTCCTGCAACTCCAGCAAGCCCACGGCTTCGACGACCTCCTCTACCGTCCAGGGGTCGCCGTAAGGATTGCCAAAGGCCATCGAAATGTAAACCACGGTGCCCAGCCCAGCCTCGTCAGCTTTCTTCTCAATCTTCTCCAGTTCCTCAATCGCGTCTTCCAGAGTCTGCCGTTGATTGTTCTGCAGAAACGTTGGCGAGATCGAATACGGGAAGCCCACGGTGCGCACCGCCTCAGTCGCAATCGCCCGCTGCGCGCCTTTTTCGTTGACCACGATGCCGATGATTTCCACATCGTCCGGCGGGTCGAGTTCTTTCAGCACCTCTTCGGAGTCGGCCATCTGCGGCACGGCGTTGGGAGAGACGAAGCTCACGGCGTCTATGTGCTTGAAACCGGCAGAGATCAGCGCCTGGAGATAGTTCGCCTTAAGCTCGGCAGGGACCTGGCCCTTAAGGCCCTGCCAGGCATCACGGGGACACTCGATGAGTTTAACCGCTTCAGACATGTTCACCACGGAGACACGGAGGCACGGAGAAAAGCAATTCCTTTCATAGAACCTTTCTAACGATCCCTCCTCTTACCAGCACCGCGACGTTGAAGTTAATGATCATGCCCGTGCTTGCCGGTCAGCTTCAGATAAGTGAGAAGCTGGGCTTCGTGGACCGGGAGGATGTCCTCTACGCACTTCAATTCCAGAACTACAGCATCGTCAACAACCAGATCGAGGCGATATCCGCAGTCCAGCTTGATGCTTTGTATTCGACTGGCAGCGGGACCTGGCGCTGCAAATGCGAGCCCCCGCAGGTTCAATTCGCGGCACAAGCACTCTTCGTAAGCAGATTCGAGCAGGCCCGGACCAAGCGCACGATGTACTTCGATGGCGGCTCCAATGACCTGCTCAGTGAGCTCTTCATGAAGAAGTTCACTCCGTGCCTCCGTGTCTCCGTGGTGAATCATGTTTGCAGCACTCCCACCTTGAACTCCGCCACATCTGGATTCAGCGATGCCGCCTCCAGCGCCTGCGTGATGGCCTGCCGCGTCTCCATCGGATCGATAATCTTGTCAATCCACAGACGCGCAGCGCCATAGCGCGGATCAGTTTGCTCCTCGTACGTCTTCTTAGTTGAATCCAGAAGCTCTTTTCTCTCTCCGTCGCTCAACTTCTTGCCGCTTCGCTCCAGTTGCTTGACTTTGATTTCCACTAGCGTGCCGGCGGCGGCATCTCCGCTCATGACCGCGTATTTCGCGGTCGGCCAAGCGAAGACAAAACGCGGATCAAACGCTTTGCCGCACATGGCGTAGTGTCCCGCGCCGAAGGAGCCGCCGACGATCACGGCAATTTTCGGCACGACTGAGTTCGACACCGCATTCACCATCTTCGCTCCCGCCTTGATGATGCCGCTCCACTCGGCGTCGCGACCCACCATGAATCCGTTGACATCGTGAAAAAAGACGAGCGGAATCAGATTCTGGTTGCAGTCCATGATGAAGCGCGCAGCCTTTTCGGCGGACTCGGTGTAAATAACGCCGCCAAATTCGACGCGCTTGTGGCCTTCATGATCGGTCTGTTGCGCGTGCAGCTTCTGGTTCGCGACGATACCGACCGCAAAACCTCCGATGCGAGCGTAGCCGCAGATCAGCGTTTTACCATACTCCGGCTTGTACTCGTCAAAGCGGCTTTCATCCACAATGCGCGCGAGGATCTCTTTCATGTCGTAGGGTCTCGCCGGCGAGGCATCGTAGATGCCGTAAATCTCTTCGCCCGGCAACGCCGGGTCCGCCGGCTGCTTGCGATCCCAGAGCGACTGGCGACGGTACCCCCATTTATCAATGAGCGAACGGATGCGGGCGATGCAGGCTTCGTCATTCGGTTCGCGGAAATCCACCGTGCCGCTGATGGCGGAGTGCATGGCCGCGCCCCCCAACTCTTCCGCCGACACCTTCTGCCCGATCGCCGCTTGCACCAGCGCTGGTCCGGCCAGGAACAGTCCGCTGCCGTCGGTCATCAGGACGTGATCGCACATTACCGGCAGATATCCGCCTCCCGCCACGCACATGCCCATAATGGCGGCAATCTGTGGGATGCCCATCGCCGACATGACGGCATTATTGCGAAAGACCCGGCCAAAATCGTCCGTGTCCGGGAAAACATCTTCCTGCAGCGGCAGAAAAACTCCGGCGGAATCGACCAGGTAGATCGTCGGAATCCGGTTTTCGATGGCAATGTTTTGCGCCCGAATGACTTTCTTCGAGGTCATCGGAAAGAAGGCGCCGGCCTTGACCGTCGCGTCATTCACGATGAGCATGACCATGCGGGTGTGGATGCGGGCCAGTCCGGTGATGACGCCGGCAGCCGGAGCGCCGCCCCATTCTTCGTACATTTTGTGCGCGGCATAGAGGCCTAGTTCGAAAAAAGAACCAGGGTCGGCGAGCAGGTTGATTCGTTCGCGTGCCGTGAGTCGCGACTTCGCATGCTGGCTCTCGATCGCTTTCTGACCGCCGCCCTCGCGAATCTTCTCCTCCTGGTTCCGCACTTGCGCCACCAGGTCCGCCAACCACCGCATATTGGATTCAAAACGAAGAGAACTGGGGTCCGCTTTCGTGGAGAGGACGTTATCGATCGAGAGGGCAGTGGAATCCGTACGTTCGCGCATGAGAGCAGATTGCGAAACTACCTTCGAAACTACTTACTATACCAGCGGGAGCGGATCGAGGCGGGCGCTACAATCGGGAAATGCTGCGCAAGCTCGCTTCTCGCCCAGACTGGCAGATCGCGATGGCGGTAACCGCGGCGTTGCGCCTGTTTTATTCGGCGATGGCAGCCGCGTTCCTGCCTTTTCTCCATCCTGATCCGGCGCTGATTCACAGCAACGCGCTCACGGAGAATTTGCCGGAGCCGCACGGGTTGAACTATTGCTTGCTTGGGATCTGGGAACGCTTCGATACGCTCTGGTTCTTGCGCATCGCGGAGCGCGGTTACGACCGGCCCATGGCGGTAGTCTTCTATCCGTTGTATCCCACCGCGGTCCGGCTGGTGAGTACGGTGATGCCGACGATCGCGGCAGCGCTTCTGGTCTCCAGCGTTTCGGCTTTCTTTCTGTTCTGGGGACTGCTTCGCCTGGCAAAGGACAATGTATCGGGGGTTAGAAAATTCCGCGCACTCATGCTGTTCTGCGCATGGCCGGCTAGTTTCATCCTGTTCGCTGGCTACGCGGACTCCCTGACCGTGGCTCTGGTGGTGTGGGCTGTCGCCTTGGGGCGGGAAGGACGATGGGAGGCCGCGGCTGCCTGTGGGCTTCTGGCAGGTTTGGCCCGGCCCACGGGCGTGGTGGTTTTCATCCCGCTCGCCGTTCTGGCCCTCCGCAGCCGCCAATCCCGGTCGCTGGTGGTGGCATTGACGCCGCTTGGGGCGCTTGGCTACTGGAGCTGGCTGCGCTGGTCGGGAAGAATCTCGGTGGTTGAATCGTATCGCCTTTACCAGGGCATGACCATGGTTCCGCCGTGGCGGGGACTGCAAGAAGCTTTGCAGTTGATCGTGACCAAGCACGATGTCCTGCTGGCGATCAAACTAGTGCTCGTGATCATGGTTATCGTGATCAGCCTGCGGAGGGGTGCCAGGCACGGGTACCAGACCCACGATCCCGTACGGATCGAGGATCGGGCCTTCGCGCTGGCGGTCGTGTTGCAAATGCTGATGTACACGGGGCGTCCGCTACTCGGGGCGGTGCGTTACGTGTTGATTCTCTATCCCGCATTTCTGATTTGCGGAGCCTACGCCGAGCGCTGGGACATGAAACGACTTGCCTTCTATCTCACGGCGCTCGGTTTGCTCAACCTGACATGGCTCTGGGCATTTCTCAACTGGTCGCTGGTGCTCTAAGATCGCTTCGCTCAGAACAAGCTTAGCCGCCGATGTATCATGGGCCACATGCAACCTTGTCCGCGGAGCCACCGGAGGAAGTCACAAAATTGACCTATGTCCTCCAAATCCTTCGGAAGGCGCAGCAGACAATTCGTTTCGGTCCTTAGTTCTGCGAAAATGCGCTTGAGTCCTGAGAAAGTGCTCATGGTTTGCGCACTTGGCGCTGCGTTGCTGGTAATTCTCCGCTCCCTCCCGCTGATCCTCAGTCCTTACCAGATCGACTATGGCGAAGGCTTGATGATGGAAGGCGCACTCTGCATCCGCCACTCTCAACCGCTTTACCCGAAGCCGTTTACGTTTCCCGTGGTTCTGCACGTGTACGGTCCGGTGGCCTATGCCGCCGCTGCTTCGATCCTCCCTGGCGGCAGCGCCTCATTTCCAGCGGGCAGGGTCCTGACACTGTTTTGTTCCATTGTGCTTTCCCTGCTTCTCGGCACGGCTCTGCGGCGAATGACTGGTTCCTGGTGGATTGGTCTTTCTTTTGGTCTTCTGCTGTTGACGCTGCCCGCGTTCAGGTTCTGGCTCATTCTCTTGCGCGCCGATGTCATTGGCCTGGTTTTCTCGACGGCAGGAATCGCGCTTTATCTTCTTAATGAAAGGCTGTGGGGCTGGAGCATACCCTGCTTCGCCCTCGCACTGTTCTGTAAGTACTCCCTGATCGCCGCGCCAGTTGCTGTGTTGATCCATTTGATCCTGAACCAGAAGGCGAAGCGGGCCTTCGCAACTGCGGCAGGATTGGGCGCGGCTACAATCCTTGCATTCATCGTCCTTCAAAGCAGAACGGGAGGATGGTTTGCCTATCACATGTTCTCGACCCACCCGGATCGGTATTCGTTCGTGCAGTTCTTCACTCTCGGGGCGCTGGTTCTGGCGAGCGCGCCCGTAATTACGGCGCTTGCGCTTTGGTATGTCGCGCAAGACTTTGGTTCAAGACTGCGCAGCTTTCCTCCCATCTATCTTGCGGCCAGCAGTCTTACCGCTCTCACAGCCGGCAAATTAGGATCGACGACCAACCATTTTGCCGAGTGGATGGTCGCGTCTTGCTTATGTGCCGGTCTGGGCTGTTCCATGTTGCTGACAAAGCATGCCACTAAAGCGATGCCCGTGACGGTACTGCTATGCGCTTCGGTTCTGTTTGGGATCATCGCACAAGACCGGTCCACGCTTCAGACCGAGCGCGAACTGGCGGATTGCGATTCTGCGTACGGCTACGTGAGCGATTCATCCGCTTCACGGATTCTGTCTGAGAGTCTAGGCCCATTGCTTGCCGCCAGACGGCCCGTCCAGATTTCGGATCCGTTCGAATACGATCAACTGCTCAAGAAAAATCTGTGGCACGATCGGCAGGTGGAAGAACTTGTGAACCAACGATACTTTGGTTTGATTGTAATGTCGTACGATCCGTCGCAAGTGAAAACGCCCGCCTCCGACTGGTGGCTGGGGCCATTGTCGTCCGCGCTGAGCCGGAATTATCGAACCGTCCGGCGCTTCAATTGCCGTGACGCTGGGGTCGTGTTGGAACCTGTATCGCCCTAGCGAACTCCCTGAATCGTTTCCGCAGCGCAGCGAACGGGATCGCCGGCAATGGCATCGACGATTCCGATTCTCACTGACTGGGGCGCGGAAATTTTTTCTGCCGCCACGAAAAGCTCCAGCGTTCTACTCTTCCCGATCAGACGCGGCAAGCGTTGCGTGCCACCCCATCCGGTCATCAGGCCAAGTGCGGCGCCGCGATGGCCAAAGACGGCGTGGGGCGCGGCGATTCGGCGGTGACACGCGAGCGCAAGATCGAGGCCTCCGCCCATGCAGTGGCCTTCAATTGCCGCAACAACCGGGGCGGGAAAGCTGGCGATCGCGTTCATCAGCGCTTGCCCCATGGAGGAGAACTCATAGGCCTGAGGACCGCTGAGTGCAGCGATCTCATTCAAGTCGGCGCCGACCGAGAAGAAATTGCGATTGCCTGCGATGATCAGCGGGTGGGGCTGAATCTTGTGTTCGTCTTTGAGTTGGCAAATGGCAACCGTCAATGCCTGCACGCAGGCGCGGCTGAGCCGGTTGGTGCCGTCCGGCGAGGTGAGACGGAGAATGCGCGCCGAGCCCTCCCCTTCAATTTGAAAAAAGCGGGTGTGCACAAATCATCTTATGCCAGATTGTAGTGACGCAGGGGCCCGCTGAACTGCGACCTACTAGATCGCGGACAGGCCGCGCGGCGCCACATGCTGGCGGATGAATTCCACGATGTCGTCCATGGGCGTGCCCGGCTGGAAGATACCCGCGACGCCGATTTTCTTAAGGCCTTCGATATCCTGATCGGGAATGATCCCACCTACCAGCACGATCACATCGTCCATCTTGTTCTGCTTCAGCAGATCCATCACCCGCGGAACGATGGCATTGTGCGCGCCCGAGAGAATCGATAGCCCGATGACCTGCACGTCTTCCTGGAGCGAAGCGTTCACGATCATTTCCGGCGTCTGGCGCAGGCCCGCATAAATGACTTCCATGCCAGCATCGCGCAGGGCCCGAGCAATCACCTTGGCGCCGCGATCATGACCGTCCAGACCGGGCTTCGCCACCAGAACACGGATTTTGGACGCAGTAGGCATCGACATGATTTAAACACAGAGCCCGCGAGCCGGCACGGGGGAACTTGCAGGCGGCTGCGGCCGCCCCGCAAAAGTTAATGCTACGGTTTCATCCCCAACTGCCAGAACAGAAATGAGTACATATCCGTACCTTCCTCGATCTGCTTGGAGACCGGCTTGCCTTGTCCATGCCCCGCTTTGGTATCGATGCGCAGAAGAATTGGCCGTTCCTTGCTGGTGCCGTTCCTTGCATCAGCCTGCATCAACGCCGCCATTTTTTTGGCGTGCATGGGGTCGACGCGAGTATCGGTATCGCCCGTCATAAACAGAATCGCGGGATAGTCCACGCCCGCTTTCACATGATGATAAGGCGAATACGCGTAAAGCCATTCGAACTGCCTGCCGTCATCGGCGGTACCGTATTCTGGAATCCAGAGCTTCGCAATTTGGAAGTTCTGATAGCGCAGCATGTCCAGCAAGGGCACGGCGCACACGACGGCGCGGAAAAGATCCGGCCGCTGCGTGATCATCGCGCCCATCAGCAAACCACCGTTCGAACCGCCGGAGATGGCCAGGTGATCGCGATCCGTATATCTCTGCGCCAGCAGATATTCGCTGGCCGCGATGAAGTCATCGAACACGTTCTGTTTCCGGTCCAGCATCCCGGCCCGATGCCAGTCTTCGCCAAACTCCGCGCCCCCGCGTAGGTTCGCGACTGCATAAATGCCGCCGTGCTCCATCCAAAGATACATGCTGCGGCTGAAAGTGGGTGTCATCGATATGTTGAAGCCGCCGTAGCCGGTCAGCAGGGTGGGATTCTTACCGTCTTTCACGATTCCCTTCTTGCTGACCATAAACATCGGAACCTCTGTGCCGTCCTTCGATTTGTACCAAACTTGCTGCACGTCATAAGCCGCCGGATCGATGGAGGGAGCGTCCACCTTGGCCCAGAGCGAGCTTTCCACGTGATTCAAATCGATACGGTAGATCGAAGGTGGCACGGTGAAAGACTGGAATCCGAAAAAGATTTCGTCACGATCATAGCGACCGGAGGGGCCGAAGACAGAGCCGATCGCTGGCAGCGCAATATCGGAGAGCTTCTTTCCGTCGAGCGTGAACAACTTCAACTCGGAAGTCGCATTGTGTTCGTACTGCGCTAGCAGTTTGCCGCCGGTCACACTCGCGCTCTGCAGGACGGCGTCGGTTTGCGGGATAAGTTCTCTCCAGTTTTCGCGCCTGGGACTGGCAGCGTCAGCCACAAATACGCGATAGCGCGGCGCATCCTCGTTGGTCGTGATGTAAAGTTCGCCGTGAAAAAACTCGGCGCCGTACAGGAAATCCTTGCCCGTAGTGATTTTGACTGCCGGACCCTTCGACTGCAGATCCTGCAAATACAATTCCGTCTTGGTCAAGCCGTCGCCCACATCAACCAGCAACCAGCGGTCATCTTCGGAAAGCGTGACATTTGGCCACCACTCCGGGTCGATGCCATCGCCGAAAATCAACGGGTCTCTTGCCGGATCTGTGCCCAGAGCGTGATAGAAAACATGACGGTGGTATACCTCCTGCCCTTCAGGAACGTCGCCCTTCCTGGGATAGCGAGTGTAAAAAAATCCTGAACTGTCGCGCTTCCATGCCAAACTGGCAGCCGACGTCTGTTCGATCGAATCGGGCAGTACTTTGCCGGTCGCGCTCTCCAACACATGGAGGGTGCTCCTTTCCGATCCGCTCGGTGATGTCCCATACGCGACGTACCTGCCGTCTTCCGACGCATACCACCAGTCGAGCGCAACCGTTCCGTCCGCCGCCAGTTGACTGACATCCAGCAATACCCGATCGTCCCCGTTCAGGCCCTCCCGCACATAGAGAGTCGGTTGGTCCTGATGTCCGTTGCGCTGCGTATGAAAATAATACTTGCCACCCATCTGGGGCGTGTCGACCGTGCCAATAGCAAGCAATTGCGCGAGACGCGCATTGATCTTGTCGCGCCCCGGAAGCGGATCGAGGATGGAGCGGGTGTAGCCGAGTTGCTGCTCAACATAGAGCTTGGTGTCGGGATCGTTCGCATTTTCAAGGTAACGATAGCGGTCGACGATCTTGTGGCCCTGAACCGTGTCCTCGACCGGCAAAACCTTAGCCTTTGGTGGCCCGCCAGAAGCGGACGCAGCACTGGAGTCCGCCGTTCGGGAATCCTGGCTATGGACCAAAGCAACCGCACCGATGAGAAAAATCAGAATACCAGTCAGCAAGCGCAGACCTCCCAGCATAAAGACCTCACTTCCGTTGTGAACGAAACGCCGGAATTTAGGTTAGCAGAACCGGTAAGCTGGATCATTGATCCTGCACATTAAAGGCGATGTAATCGATGATCCCTGCCCCGATCACCGGCTCGATGGCCGTGAGTTTCCAATCCGCTCTCGCCTCTGTTATGATTTTCTGGACAATTTTAGCGCGCTTGCCAGCGCGCTCTCACTCCTCAGTAGCTCAATGGNNAGTCCTACCTGAGGAGCCATTTTTTACAATAGTTTGCGAATCCCCAGCTGCTCACTCCGTTTTGCAAAACCAGTCGCACGATCTTATCGTGCGCTTCACGCATGTCCGCATCCGGTGCGCGGAAATAGCTCTGTCGCAAAAGTGCAGCATCGGAGTCCGCTTCACGCGATGCGGAGGTACTGGTAAGCGGCTGAGATTTGGCGAAAGCATGTAGAAGTAGGAATCGGTCCCATGCTTTGCCGGATATCTATGTTCGGACGCCTGCTGATCATGATGGGGCCACGACCGCTCTGAAGCGCTGTTCTACTACCTCCGCCTCGGAGATCAAGCCCCTGAAACCTCTCCGCTCCGTCTGATCGATCGACACGTCAGCTTCGCGTTCGTGCGGGAACGACTCAGAGACCGCTACAACGAAAATGGACGACCATCGATTGTCGGCCGCCACCGGAAACGTCGCGTCCTTAGTTCTAGCAAACGACACGTGCTCCAGCAGCCTCGGCTCGCAAGCTCGCGCCGCGTGCAAGAGTACTCCACCCACTCAGGAGCGATAAGGGTCACATAGTTCCATCGCAAATTCCCAGATTCCGCGCGCCCGCTGGTACATCAAGGCTCGAAACTTCCTGGGATCCTCAAGCCTCCATGCTTCCGGCGTACTGAACCAATAGGCAGTCTGTTCATTCACCCAAGTCTGATAGTACAAACCCCATGCAAGCAGCAGGGCGTCGGCTTGCAGGGAGCCGTCTTGAAAGCGTTTGCCCCAATGGTAAAGGTTTGCGGCGGCGCAATAGCTGACGCCGGTCCAGACCTCAAATTGATGTGCATACTCACTGTCGCCAATTCCGGGGGTAGAGTCGGAGTGAAGCGCGTTCGCCGCCCCCATGTCGCCAACCCCATCGCCGTCGAAATCCTTGAGCGGCAAAACGGCGCGCCTGAACAGTTGCCGATAGTGTGACGTAAGGCGGTCAGCGTTCACCACCGGTGGGAGACCGGTCATATCAACGTAACGCTCGCCCACCATGGCGTCGGCCATGATGTCAGAGTTATGGGCGTTGTACTGGTAGTAGCCGAGTCTTTCGTTCCAGAACTGTTCTTCGGTGCTGGCTTGAGCCTTCTTCCGTTCTGCAGTGAATTCCTCGAGCAGAGCTTGATCCATCTTGTGCTCAGCTAGCGCTTCGAGCGCTTCCAGGGCGCCCAGCCACAGGATGGCGTTGAACAGCTTGTTCTCCTTATACTCGGAGCTTTTCATTTCGCTCAAGCCGTCGCCGTCGGTGTCGGTCGTCTTCTGGTAACGATAGGTTCGCACCAGCGCCGGCCAAACGTCGTCCAGAAACTTGCCGTCCTTGGTCTTGTGCCAATAGGCATGACACTGCTGGATGAACTTGGGCGAGAGTTCGGACCAGGGAGTGGTAATCCGGCCTTGAATTCCCATCGGGGAAGTGTTGTACCAGCGGCCGTAGCCATCGTATTCAAAAAATGGGTCCTCGGCGATAGAGCCTGCGTCGTGTGGACAACTCCCGTCTGGAGAATCCCGGATGAAATCGGAGAAAAGCAGCAGTATGTCCCGCTCATTTTGCGGCCAGAGATCCCGGTTGCTGCGGGATGCGTGATGGCGAACGTCGAAGCTTTCCGCAAAGGCGTATTCCTGACACTCCATTACCGACGCAAGGTGCTGACCGGGACGATTGCCAAATCTCTTGGGTTTGGTGATGCAGCCATTTTCCCAAAACGAGCCACCGAACGTAGCGTAGTACAGCTCATTCAGAACGCTCTGCTTGAGCCAGTCGGGGTAAGTTGGATTCTCGACGATAGGGGCTTGCCACGCGTCGACGGCCTTTAGCCACTCCCCCGTTTTGAGCACGGCTTCCTTGGCGATTTCAAATGCCTGGCCGGGCTTGGCCGGATAGTACTCGGTGTAGCGGCGCCACCAACGAGTGCCGTGTCCAAATTCAATCTGCGGAAAATACCAGGTGAGTGCGAACGGGACAGTCACTTCAGAGCCCGGAGCAACCCTAACCTTTACGCACAGCGCTCCTGAGGGGAGTTTGCTCTCCAGACTCAAAAGTTTATCCGACAGCTTTCCGTCGGCAGCGAAGCCCTGCCAAATCTCGCCTCCGTCGCTTTCGCCATCCCAACTCGTGGTGTGCGATGCGGCGGCATTGGTGGCGATGCACCACTCGGAGTTTTCCGTTTCCGGCGGATTCGTTCCATGCCGGGCCTTCATCAGTATCGCAGTGATCCCGAGATGCGCATCGCGGGCCAATTCGTTGGTCAATCCCCTGCGCTCCCTCGCTGTTTCATCAACGGCCCCGTTTGGCTTTCCCATCGGTGTGTTCTGTGGTCCGGTGTAGGGCGCATTCGGAAAAGTGAACATGACTGAGACTTCGGCGGGCGATGGCAACGGGTTGTGAATCCTGAACTGGAAGAGCGAGGCGGGCAAAGACGTTTCCCGGTAGTTGTCCTTGATGACCGGGGTGAAAAACTCCAAGCTGATATTGGTGTCGAAGGGCCGGTACCTACACCAGCCGCGCGGGAACAAAGCATGGTATTCGCCCTCGCCGGACTGGAGCCGTGGCCAGGCGGGCAGCACGTCATCGGTTGCAAGAGTCCTCGCCGTCGCCTGTTTCCCCTCTACCTGTTCCCGGATATGAAATGCGCCTTGAGGAAGAAATCGTTCTTCATACCTTCCTGCCTTCATCTGCCATGGCCCGAATGTGCCGCAGAGGTTGTACATGAAATTTCCCGCGCCAATTCCGCCCAGCGGAATTCCCTTCTTGACCCGCGCCAGCGTATTCAGGCCGGCCCGATCCTGCGGCTGTACGCCCTCTTCCGACATCAGCGCGACCTTGGGCAAATCGCCCAGGGTTCGCTTCCAGGCGCAGGACGGAATAGCCCGAGCTCGCTCGGTTAGTCCGTGCGATCGCTCTGCTGACTTGGCCAGCGTTTCGGCCGCAGCCTGGGCGGGCACGGCAGCGAGAGGGACTCCCGCCAGCATCAGGCCCGCCGCGCCTGATGAATTCAATAGGAACTTGCGCCGAGAGATTGGCCGCTTTGCCATTGTGCTCTTTCCTTTCCCTGAGAACCGCGGGAGCGATCACGAAAGTCGCCGTCTCAGTGACACATACTACCCGAGCAGACCTTATTATCCAGGATCCCCTGAGACCTTGCGAGACCGCTGGCCAAAGAGCTCTGATCCTGTGCGGGCCTCCGGGGGCGCTGCTTCCGAAGCGGCCGGTTTGCTCCGCCGGGACGCGCTCGTTTATACTCATAGCGTCGAGCGGGAGTAACTCAGTGGTAGAGTGCGACCTTGCCAAGGTCGAAGTCGCGGGTTCAAATCCCGTCTCCCGCTCCAATGTGTTTTCTGGCTAGCGAGTCCGCTGGCTTTTCTTGTTTCTGGTCTATTTTTTCTGATCATCCCATGCTGAATCGGTCCATTTTCAATCGGCCCATGCCTCATCGAAGCATCGCCAGACTGCTGTTGCTCTGCGGGGCGGGCTTGTGCATGGTCGCAACCCACCGGCAGATGTTCGCCCAGGCGTCGGCCGCCGATGCTCCGACGGCTACCCAAGACCCCGCGGCGCTCGACCAGATTTGGCAACACGCCAGCGCCAAGTATGAGAGCGCACGCGCAACTATTCTCGCGGACGTCGATCGGACCAACGCCGCTGGTCCGTTTCGCCCCGATTGGGAGTCGCTGCAGAACTACAAAGCTCCCGAGTGGTATCGGGACGCAAAATTCGGGATCTTCATTCACTGGGGCGTCTATTCCGTCCCCGCCTTCGGCAGCGAGTGGTATCCGCGGATGATGTATGTCGAGGGCTCGGAAGAATACAAACATCACCTCGCCACCTACGGCGAGCAAGACAAATTCGGCTACAAGGACTTCATTCCACTATTTCACGCGCAGAATTTCGACCCCGCCGCATGGGCGCGCCTTTTCAAGGAAGCGGGCGCAAAGTATGTTGTCCCGGTTTTTGAGCATCATGATGGATTCGCCATGTATGACAGCGGCGTTTCCGACTGGACCGCCGCCAGAATGGGTCCCCATCGCGACTTGATGGGTGACCTCGCGAAGGCTGTGCGTGCCGAAGGACTGCACCTGGGCGCATCTTCGCATCGCGTGGAGCATAACTTCTTTCTCGGACCCGCCCGCGCCATTCCCTCCGACGTCAACGATCCGCAATACGCCGCATTTTACGGACCGGCGCACCGCCGCATCGAAAACAGGGAGGGCACTCCGCTGGACGACGACTTCACTTTTGTTTCCTCCGCCTGGGCCGACGACTGGCTGGCGCGCTCCGCCGAAATCGTCGAGAAATATCATCCCGAAGTCATGTATTTTGATTGGTGGATCGGCCACGCTGCCGTGCGCGCCAATCTTGCCCGCTTTGCTGCGTTCTACTACAACACCACGCTGAAAAATGGCGGGCCAGTCGGCGTCATCAACTACAAAGACTTTGCCATGCAGGAAAATTCCGCCGTGCTGGATGTCGAGCGCGGACAACTCGCGGCGATTCGTCCGCTCTATTGGCAGACCGACACCTCCGTCAGCGAGAAATCCTGGGGCTACATTCAGAACGACACCTTCAAGTCGCCCGAGTTTGTCATCCACCAGTTAGTCGATATCGTGAGCAAGAACGGCAATCTTCTGCTGAATATCGGTCCCCGGTCCGACGGCACGATTCCCGAAGAAGTGCAGGGCGTGCTGCGCGACGTGGGAGCCTGGCTCAGCATCAACGGCGAAGCGATCTATGGCACGCGTCCATGGCAAAGCTTTGGAGAAGGTCCGACCAAGGTGGTCGAAGGGACGTTTCACGATACCGATACCAAGCCTTACACGGCAGAGGATTTTCGCTTCACGAAAAAAGGCGATGTCCTGTATGCCATCGAACTGAACTGGCCCGCCAATCGCGAGGCTGTCATCCACAGTTTGGGCACGAAGGCTCTGGCGGCGCAGGCGGCAGAATCGTCGCCAGTACGATCGTCGCCAGCAGAATCAAAGGTAGCAAATGTGGTGCTTCTCGGTCCCAATGCGAAACTGGCGTTTCAGCAGCGCGACGATGGCTTGCACCTTCAACTGCCGGAGCAAAACCCGGGGAAGTATGCGTATGCCTTTCGCATCCAGTTCGAATGAAGGTCCTTGCTCTTGATGGTGAAAGGGTTTGCAACCTCGAACCGTTACCGAATTGCGCCTGACTCCACCCAGCCTTCGCGGTATAATTCACGAGGAGCCCCCCCGAGTTCCTCGAAGCCCTGCCCCGGCGAGGGCTTTTTATTTTAGCAATCGTTTTCGGGGATAGTTGGCGCGGTAGCCAAGTGGTAAGGCCGAGGTCTGCAAAACCTCTATCGTGAGTTCGATTCTCACCCGCGCCTCCAAATTCATCCTCGACAATCCCAAGAAAAAACGGCGGCCCGGGCAGCCGCCGCTTGAATTACCGATCAAGAACTCTAGAGTTCCTGTGACAGCTGCCGAGCCGCGCTCGGCTGGGACGGGCGGGGGCGCCCGTCCCTACGCGAGCCGACCCACTACAGCCGCGCGCAAACCGCCTTCGTCTGCGTATAGAGTTCGAGAACGTCCTTTCCCATTTCGCGGCCCCAACCCGATTGTTTGTAGCCGCCGAAGGGCAGGGATGCGTCGAAAATGTTATAGCAGTTGATCCAGACGGTTCCGGCGCGCAGCGAAGCGGCCAGGCGGTGGGCTTTTGAAATGTCCTTCGTCCAGATGCCGGCTGCTAATCCGTAGACCGTGTCGTTGGCGCGCGGCAGCAGTTCCTCGGGGCTATCGAACGGAATCGCCGCCACCACGGGCCCAAAGATTTCTTCCTGCACGACTTTCATGTAGTCCTTGGTATCGACCAGAACGGTAGGCTCGACGAAGTATCCCTTGCCTCCGATTTTGCGGCCGCCGGACGTGGCCTTGGCGCCTTCGGCCATGCCAATCTCGAGGTAGTTGCAGACGCGCTGCAGTTGCTCCTCTGAGACCAGGGGACCCATGTGGGTTGTCGGATCCAGTCCCGGGCCGACATTGATCTTTTTGGCCTTGGCGGACAAGCCTTCCACCACCTGATCGAAGACCGGCCGCTCCACATAGAGGCGCGAACCGGCGCAGCAGCATTGGCCGTGATTGAAGAAGATGGCGCTGGCCGCGCCCGCAATCGCGGTGTCGAGGTCGGCGTCCTTGAAGACCACGTTCGGAGACTTGCCACCCAGTTCCAGCGAGACTTTTTTCAGGTTTCCGGCCGCCGCGTGCACGATCAGCTTGCCCACCTCCGTCGACCCAGTGAAGGCAATTTTGTCGACCTGGTCGTGGGCCGCCAGCGCGGCGCCCGCAGTCTCGCCATATCCGGGGACGACGTTGACCACGCCGTCCGGGAACCCGGCTTCCATAATCAGCTCGCCCAGACGGAGCGCGGAAAGCGGCGTCTGCTCCGCCGGCTTCAATACCACGGTGCATCCCGAAGCCAGCGCCGGCCCCAGTTTCCAGGCCGCCATCAGCAGCGGAAAATTCCACGGGATAATCTGCCCGACCACCCCAACGGGCTCGCGCAGGGTGTAAGCGTGATACTGAGCGCCGGGCGTATAGGGCACCGAGATCGGAATGGTCGTGCCCTCAAGCTTGGTCGCCCATCCCGCCATATAGCGGAACATATCGACCGCCAGCGGAACGTCAGCCGCCCGCGCCACGGTCAGGGGCTTGCCGTTATCCAGCGTTTCTAAAGTCGCGAATTCTTCGATATGCTCTTCCAGCAAGTCGGCCAGTTTCCACACCAGTTTGCCCCGCTCGGAGGGTGTTAAGCGCGACCAGGGGCCACTGTCAAACGCACGCCGCGCTGCCTGCACCGCCAGATCGATGTCGGCTCGATCGCCTTCCGCAACCTGGGCCAGAACTTCTCCCGTGGCTGGGTTATAGGTGGGAAACGTCTTGCCGGAAGCGGCATTCACCCACTTGCCGTCAATCAGCATCTTGCGCGGCTTGGAGATGAAGTCGCTTGCGTTCGAATCAATCTGAATCGGGGAAACTGCAATGCCCATAAGTCCTCCGTGAACCGAAAGCGGTGAGAGATTTTAGTGGGGATGAAACGACCCGGGGAAATAGTAGTCCCGCGGGATGGGGAAGGCAAATGCGAAATGCGGGGGGCGAGATTGACAATCTCGCTGGTATCGCGCGTCAGTGATGATGCTCGATGTGGATTGAATTGCTGCCGGGGAACCGCTGCTAGTTGCTACTTGATGTCCTTCATCGGGAGCAGCGTTCCGTAGTCGCGCCCGGAGGGCTCAACCGCTCGCGCCACGACGCCCGCGAAAGCGTCGCGGAATTCGGGGTACTTCGCGACTAGCGCCTTGATGACCGAGGTATTTTCCTGAAACGTGCGCGCCGTGTTGGAGACGTCGGCGGACTGGTACTTTACCACCACATCAAAATCACCGGCTTCGGCCAGCGGAAAAATATCGGTCAGATGATAGATCTTGCCGCCGGCACTGAGATCCACGGCATTTCCGTTCGCCGGAACATCCGAGGGCAGGGTGGCCTGGGCCTCATCATAGAGTTTGTCGGTGCCGAGGGTGCTCATGAAGTCCACCGGCGCCGCCAGGGCGATGGCCTCGCGGTAATACAACCAGGCGCTGTGATTCTGCGTTTTCGCTTTGAAATCGCGCGCGCGCTGCGCGAACCACGCCGCATCGTGTCCAGCCGCCTGCGATGATTTCGCGTAGAAGCCCGCCAGTTTCCAGTCCGAGAAGGCCTGCTGGAGCACAAACGTGAGGGTCCTTGGTTCCTTGCCGCCGTTTAGGTCGAGCACGGTTACGCCGTACTTTCCGGGCGGAAGATTGTTCAGGACAAATACCGCGCTTTCTTTCGTCTGACCCGAGGGGCCAAAGACTCCGCAAAGAAATTCGGCGCGTTCCATCGGTTCCGAACCTTCGGCCGTCAACAGGAAAGGCGGCCGAACGGTTGCGTTGGCGCCCGTGAACGCGGCCTGATTCTCCTTGATCGCGGCTTCGATGCCGGCAAAGCTCGCCGCCACTGAGGCAATCGAGTTCTGCTTCAAGCCAGCCGTGTCGCCGCGCGCCGACATTTCGAAATAGCGCCGGGCCACGTTTTCGAGCGAGGACCTCTCGGCGACATCCATGTCGGGCGCGCTCTGGCAGGTCTGCGCCTGGATGCCCACCGACGATCCGGCTAACAGCAACATCCACAACCATGGTTGCGAGAGCCATGATTGCCGGGGTCGTCGATTCCCAAGCTTGAGTTCCGAGGCATTACTCAAAGGAAAGGCCTCCGCTCGCATTTTACGCGCTGTTAAGGGTCGAACGGAGTCGGAATACGTAACGGCGCTTTTGCGGCCCCTGCCTTTAGTCACCTGTCCGCAAGAAATGGGCGCGACCAGCGTTCTGTAAGCAGTGTTAGAATCAAACAGGGCGCAGTGGTTGTCCCCTAAGGACAATTGCTCGCGGAAACGGGGTTATCTGATGTCACGTACAGGCAGAGGGACGATTTTGGGGCTTTTGCTCACCGCCCCCGTCCTTTTTGCGCAGACACCCGCGCCAACTCCGGCCCATACGAGCGATCCGGCCGCCAAACCGGCCGCACACCGGCACCACAAGTCCCATAAAGAGAAAGCCCAAGCCCAGTTGGTGCTCCCGCCGTTGCCCAGCGGTCCACTCAGCCAGATGCCGATGGAGCAGATTCCGCCTACTCCGGCGAAGGTGACTTACCAGGGCGGTTTGTTGGCGATCTCGGCTCAAAATTCAACGCTCAGCGAAATCCTGCGCGATGTGCGCAAACTTACCGGGGCTTCCATTGAGATTCCACAGGGGGCTAACGAGCGAGTGGTAACCTCCATAGGCCCGGGAGCGCCCCGGGATGTGCTCGCGGTTTTGCTCAACGGCACGGCGTTCAATTATGTGATGGTGGGGTCAGAAACGGATCCCACAGCTGTTTCCAGTCTGATTCTCACCGCCAAGTCATCGGCGTCGGGCGAATCCCAGAGCGCTGCGAACGTGTATCAGAACAGTACCGCACAAAACAATCCTCCGCCGATGGTGCCACCGGTTCGCTTTCCCGGACCGCAGGCCTTTAGCCAGCAGAATATTGCATCTGCGCAGCCCGGAAATCCGCAACCGATAGCCGCGCAGCCGGCGGATGCCGAAGCCGACGATAGCAAAGACGATGACGCTAGCGCCGACGACAACGCCGACGATCAGGCTCAACCTGGACAACCCGCGCAGCCCGAAGCGAGCGCCCAGGAACAGGCGCAGCCATCGGATCCCAACCAGCCCAACGCCGGGCCCAAGACCCCAGAGCAGATTCTGGAGATGCTGCGAAGACCTCCCCAGCCCGGCGCCTCCGTAATGCCCCAACCACAGCCTCAACAACAATAGCTCGTTCTAGAAACTCGTATTATGAGGAGTTCGTAGCGGGTCATCGCTGCAGCGATCTCGTATTTTCCTGAACGCCGAATCCGCCTCCAGGGTTCTAGACAAAGGGGAGGATGTAGCCGAAGTTGCGTTCTCGCGAGTCTAGTCGCCGCTGGCGGGGTTTTGATGGGTTACCAAAGCGGAGAGAACCGTAGACGGTCGAGCCGGGTTCACAGCGGCCAATATTCCAGTAATGGCGCAATACGCGCCAAATACGCCCAAAACGACAGTTAAGATTGCCGTACTGCTGATCAGGAAACCTACGAAGAGTTCGTTCACTTTACCGGCCCTTGCTGGCAGCACACTCGGTCCGTCGCATGGCTGCAAACTTCTTACTTTATCCGCATTTGACCCCCGCCAGTGTTAACAAATAAGATACGGGAATCGGACTGCGTATCTCCACTCTCCAACATTTCTTAGGACCCGTCCATATTACGGAAGTCCATAAGTGCTGTGTTAAATGGCCATCACCTCGATTTCTGTGCGCGGCGCGCGCCAGCACAACCTGAAGAATATTGACGTCGAGATTCCGCGCAATACTCTGACCGTCATCACGGGCCTCAGCGGCTCTGGCAAATCCTCGCTCGCTTTCGACACCATTTACGCCGAAGGCCAGCGCCGCTACGTCGAGACCCTATCCGCCTACGCCCGCCAGTTTCTCGACCAGATGGAGCGTCCGGACGTCGATTCCATCGACGGCCTCAGTCCCTCGATTTCCATCGAACAGAAAACAACCAGCCGCAGCCCGCGCTCGACTGTCGGCACCATCACGGAAATCTACGACTACCTGCGCCTGCTGTACTCTTCCATTGGCGTTCCACATTGTCCGAATTGCGGCAAGCCGATCACCCGCCAGTCCGCCGAGCAGATCGTGCAGCGCGTCATGTCGTTAACTCCCGATGATCGCGTCATGATCATGGCGCCGATCGTCCGCGGCCGCAAAGGCGAATTCAAGAAAGAAATGGAGAAACTGATCCAGCACGGCTTCTCCCGCGCGCGGGTCGATGGCGAACTAGTCAACCTCGAAGACGACCTCGCTCTCGACAAGCGCAAGAATCACACTATCGAGGTCGTCGTCGATCGCCTGCTGGTGAAGTCCGGAATCGAACACCGCCTCGAACAGTCCGTCGGGCTCGCCATGAAACTGGGAGGTGGTCTGGTTCTGGTTGCGGTTGTCAATGGAGACGAGACGCTGTACTCGGAGCGGCTGGCCTGCTCCGACTGCGGTATCAGCCTTCCACAACTGGAGCCGCGATCTTTCTCCTTCAACAGTTCCTACGGCGCTTGCCCCGAGTGCCACGGTCTCGGCAGCCGATACGATCTGGATCCTGCCAAGGTGATTGTGGATTGGTCCAAGCCCATTCTCGATGGCGGTCTCGGCCCCGGTTCCTCGTCGCAGAGTCTGGTGCGCAGCATTCAGTTGCTCGTTCAAGCTTATGGGTTCGAGTTGTCGACGCCTTTCGAGAAGTTTCCCGACAAGATTCAGAGCCTCCTTCTAAACGGCGAAGCGCAGCGCGGCGGCAAGACCGGCTTTCTCGGAATTCTCGGCTATCTCAAGCAGAATCTCGAATCGTCCACCTCCGATACCTATCGCGAGTATTTGCTCGACTTCATGTCGGCTACCGAATGTCCCGTCTGTCACGGCAAGCGCCTGCGTCCGGAAAGTCTTGCGGTAAAGGTGAACGGCATGTCCATCGCCGATTTCACCAGTCTGCCCATTGCCCGCGCCCTTGATGCCGCCCGCAAGATCAAACTGACCGGGAGAGAGTTGACGATCGCGGGACGGATCGCCTACGAAATCACGCAGCGTCTCGAGTTCCTCGACAATGTCGGACTCGGCTACCTCTCGCTCGGCCGTTCCGCTGCCACGCTCTCCGGCGGAGAAGGCCAGCGCATCCGCCTCGCCACCCAGATTGGATCGAAACTGCGCGGAGTCCTCTATGTTCTCGACGAGCCTTCCATCGGCTTGCACCACCGCGACAACGGCCGTCTCTTGGCTGCCCTTGAAAACCTGCGCGACCTCGGCAACACCGTCCTCGTGGTCGAACACGATGAAGAAACCATCCGCCGCGCCGACTACGTGATTGACCTGGGACCCGGCGCAGGCCGTCATGGCGGCGAGTTGGTGGCCGCTGGAACTCCCGCCGAAATCATGGCTTCGCCCGCCTCTCTCACCGGAGCCTACATCTCCGGACGCCAGCATATCGCCATGCTTTCCGAGCGGCGCAGCCCTAATGGCAAAGCCATCGGCATTCTCGGCGCGCGCGAGAACAACCTCAAGAATGTCGACGCGGTTTTTCCGCTAGGAGTGATGACCGTCGTGACCGGGGTTTCCGGTTCCGGTAAATCAACCCTGGTAAATGACATTCTCTACCGCGCTCTGGCCAAACAGCTTTATCGTTCCCGCGAAGACGCCGGCGCTCACAAAGCCATCACCGGAGCGGACCAGCTCGACAAAGTCATTCGCATCGATCAGTCCCCTATCGGGCGCACTCCGCGCTCCAATCCCGCCACCTACACCGGCATCTTCTCCGGTATTCGCGACCTCTACGCCATGCTCCCGGAATCGCGCGAGCGTGGATACAAGCCTGGACGCTTCTCTTTCAACGTTCCCGGTGGACGCTGTGAAGCTTGTCAGGGTGAAGGACAGCGCCGCATCGAGATGAACTTTCTCCCTGATGTATACGTGCAATGCGAAGTCTGCGGCGGACGGCGCTACAACCACGAAACCTTGTCCGTTCACTACAACGGTTCGTCGATCGCCGACCTGCTGGAGATGCCGGTCGCTGATGCGCTGCAGATTCTGGAAAACATTCCGCAGGTCAAGCAGAAGCTGCAAACCCTGGTCGACGTCGGCCTCGGATACATTCATCTGGGGCAGTCTTCCGTTACGCTCTCGGGGGGCGAAGCCCAGCGCATCAAACTTGCCCGCGAACTGAGCAAACGCCAGACCGGAAAGACTCTTTACCTGCTGGACGAGCCCACCACCGGATTGCACTTCGACGATGTGCGCAAATTACTGGACGTTCTGCACCGCCTCATCGATCTGGGAAATACCGTGATCATCATCGAGCACAATCTCGACGTAATCCGCAACGCTGACTGGATCCTCGATCTGGGTCCTGAAGGCGGAGAAGAAGGCGGCCGTATCGTAGCCCAAGGCACGCCTGAACAAGTAGCCCGCGTAAAGAAATCTTACACGGGCCACGCGCTCACGGAATATTTTCAGGCGTTGGAGAAGAACGGAAATGGCTCCGCCAAGAATGGGTTGTCCAAAAGCGTACTCGCTCCCACTGGCACGGAGGAAATGGCGTGAACTCCATCCCTGATGATCGACCGCAGGGCTCAGCCTCGACGCCGGATGGCGCGCCCGCGTGGGGACCAAGGCCCTCGCCCACCCAAGCCGAACAAAGCTCGGACGATGCTGATGGACACAGCAATTCCGAATTCGCCTTCACGGCCAGTTGCTCTTCCGCAGCCAAACCCGCGGATTTTCTACCAGGTGTGTCGGACCATTCCAAATGGAAGGATCCCGTCTGGAACGGCTGGGATGTCCTTCGTCTCGTGTTGGTCACCATCGTGGCCCTCATCTTAGGGGCTTTCGCCGCGCTGCTGGTTGCCCGCTGGCGTTTTTTTCCCCATGCGTCCATGGGGGAGATCGCCCGCATTCCGCTTGTGCTCGTGGCCGGACAATCGCTCGCCTACCTTCTTATCCTCGCCTACATGTACATTCTCGTGACCCGCAAACGGCGCCGTCCCGACTTTCTGAACGCCGTCCACTGGAACTGGCCTGCCAACTTTTCGCTTTGTGTGCTTGCCGGTTTCGCGCTCGCGGTCGCGCTGCAGGCTCTCGCACATTTTCTTCCTGTTCCCAAAGAACTGCCCATAGACAGCTTCTTCCGTACCGCCACCGAAGCCTGGGCGCTCGGGATCCTCAGCATCACGCTGGCCCCGCTGATGGAAGAGCTTTTCTTTCGCGGCTTTCTCTATCCCGTGCTGGCGCGCCGTCTCGGTTTGCATGTTTCTGTTTTCCTCACCGCGCTTGGTTTCGCGCTGCTGCACGGCGCCCAACTGGGCTTCTCATGGGGACCGGTGCTGGTGATCTTTCTAGTAGGTCTGGTTCTGACCGTAGTTCGAGCAAAGACGAACTCCGTGGCCGCCGGAGTCGTAATCCACATGGCCTACAACGGCACGATCACGATCGCGATGTTCGCCGCGACCGATGGCTTTCGCCATCTGGAGAGACTGAATCAGTAGAGTTCCCGGTTTTCGGTTTTCGGTTTTCAGTTGTTTAGTTTTCAGTGGTCCGGCGCGCGCCTTTTCTGAGAACTGGGAACTGGGAACCGAGAACTCAAAATCACGAACCGCTTTTCTGCTATTGTAGAAATTCATGTCCCCGGCACGGCAAGAACTATTGAGACTACTGGCGAACCAATCCTTTCGCCTGGGAGATTTCAAACTCTCTTCCGGCGGCACCAGCGATTATTACATCGACTGCCGTACCACAACCCTCGATGCCCGCGGCGCACAACTCGTGGGTCAAGTCTTTCTCGACGAAATGCTCGCCCAAGGCTGGCACGCCGATGCGATCGGAGGCCTCACCATGGGGGCCGACCCCATCGTGGTGGCCGTCGCCGTTACCACGGGAACGCTCCACGGCTTTCTCGTCCGCAAAGCGGAGAAGCAGCACGGCACCGGCCAGCGCATCGAAGGCTTCCGGCAGAAAGGCGCCCGAGTCGTGATCGTCGACGACGTTTGCACCACGGGTTCTTCCACCGTGCAAGCGATCGCTGCCGCCAGAGAATTCGGTTTCGAAGTCGTGGGTGTCATGTGCCTGGTGGAACGTGAGGAAGCCCAAGGGCGGCCCAACGTAGAAAAATCTGCCAAGCCCGCGCGGTTCATCTCGATTTTTACCGCGAATGACGTGCGCCGAGAGCATCTGGCACTGAGCGCATCGCATTAGCGCCAAATCGACAGCGAAGTAACGAACTAAATGAATAACGAACCGGTGATTCCCGACGGATATACCGACCTCGCTCCAGGAAAAATCGCGTCCGTCGTCACCTACCTTGAGATGCGATCCCGGCCTCCGCTCCCGGACCTTGCAGCGGCTTTCGTTGCATTGCGGCGGGTATCAAACCCCGAACTCGATTGGTACCGCCTGCGTTATCGCCGGGCTGGCGCCCGCTGGTTCTGGTTCAGCCGTCTACAAATGACAGACGAACAACTTACCGCTCTGCTACACCGTTCCACCACCGAATTCTTTTTGGCCGAAAGCGCAGGCAGCGAGATTGGTATTGCCGAAATCGACCGTTCCGATCCCGTAAACGTCGAAATCACCAGCTTCGCATTGTTTGCAGAGTCGATGGGCAAGGGTCTGGGCAGGCCGTTTATGGCAAAGTTACTCGACCGAGCATGGGATCAATCGGCAACGCGAGTCTGGTTGCACACCTGCTCTCTGGATGGCCCGACCGCGTTGACTTTCTATATGAAATGTGGCTTTCGTCCCTACAAACGTGCCATCGAGGTTACCGACGATCCAAGAATCCGGGGCATTCTGCCCGAAGATACGGCGCCGCAAGTTCCGATTATCCGATAATCTTAAGCAACCCCAGGTTCTGCATTGAACGATCCACCGAACGACGAAAAGCGAAATGCGAGCTCTATGATTCAGACTCTCGAATGGACTCCGGGTGGAGTGGTCTTCATCGATCAAACCAAGCTGCCCACTGAAGAAGTGTTCGTGACCTGCACCACTCACCAGCAGGTTGCCGACGTGATCCGCAACATGGTGGTCCGCGGAGCCCCAGCCATTGGTGTGGCCGCCGCCATGGGCGTTGCGCTCGGGGTGAAAAATTCCAAAGCCGGGAACCGCGCCGACCTCAACCGAGAGTTCGACCAGATTTGCGAAGACATCCGCCAGACGCGGCCTACGGCTGTGAATTTGTTCTGGGCTATCCGCCGCATGACGGAGAAATTTCAAACCTTACAATCCTGTTCCATCGCCGAAATCCAGCGGACGCTCATCGAAGAATCCCAGCATATGCACGCCGAAGACATCGCCGCCAACCAGGCCATGGGACGCCACGGCGCCACCTTGATGCCATCAAGCGGCGGCGTGCTCACCCACTGCAATGCGGGTGCCTTGGCCACGGCCGGCTACGGCACCGCGCTCGGAGTCATCCGCGCCGCCGTCGAAGCAGGGAAAAAAATTCACGTCTACGCCGACGAAACGCGCCCTTTCTTGCAAGGCTCGCGTCTGACCGCGTGGGAACTGATGAAAGACGGCATCCCCACCACCGTCATCTCCGACAACATGGCCGGAGTCATGATGCAGCAAGGAAAAATCGGAGCCGTCGTCGTGGGCGCGGACCGCATTGCCGCGAACGGTGACGTGGCCAACAAAATTGGTACCTACACCGTCGCTGTGCTAGCCAAAGAGCACGGCATCCCGTTCTACGTAGCCGCGCCTATTTCCACGGTCGATTTAGCCACCGCCGACGGCAGCAGAATACCCATCGAGCAACGAAACAAGAAAGAGGTCACGCACATTGCCGGCAAACAAATGGTTCCTGACGGAGTCGAAGTAGAGAACCCGGCCTTCGATGTAACCCCGGCAAAGTACGTGGGCGCCATCATCACCGAACGCGGCATAGCCCGGTCGCCATATGTGGAATCGCTGAAGAGGCTGGCGGAGGCGGAGCGCAAACTAACGCAGCCCAGCAGCGGACGACATTGAGCAAGTCACGGGACATAAACGCAGCAAAAACGCGCGGCCCCACGACCGCGCCGCGTCAGATTTCATCGCGAGTAACTGTGACGAACTCCGGCGACGCCAGCCCCATGTTAAGGACCGTCGTCACTCCGGCGGCCAGGAACAGCGGCGACATTTCCTTGCGGTCTACATGCGTGTGCATGTCAGCCATGCAGGCGTCAGGTACTTTCCCTGCCCGTCAATGAAGATCGTTTTGGGCGGTAATTGCAGCGAAGATGCGAGACCGACGTAGGCGATGTTGCCGTTTCGCATGATGACCGTTTGGTGCGGGAGGACGCGCTCCGTATCCATCGGAACCACTGAAATATCCTGGAATGTAATGACGTCGCTACACGATGACGGTTCATGCGACAACTGACTCCAGGCCGGAATCGTCCATGCCAGAGCCGTGGCAACTACGATTGTCCCCCAAGGGATTTTCATAAGAGAGTCGTTATCCTCCTTGCATAATTGCCAAGACCAAAGGATATACGCTAGGAGATAAGGGCTGGTTCCGTGTTCTGGCGAAGGGTATCATGACGCCGCCGGAGTCGCGGCAGTTTGATGATGAAGGCGTTCTTAAATGCGCGAGAGCCGAAACGGGGCGCTCAGCAACCGAGCCGGCAGCATCACCACCGCCCAAACCAGCGCGAGCGCCCCATTAACAGAGATTCCAACGATACGAAATGGCAGCAACAGCAGCCACACGATGGGATAGAGAATCAGCGCCATCAGCGCCAGAGGCCAGCACACGATGAAGAGTAAGCACCAAAGCAGGAAGGCAATCATTTACACACCTCCTCTTGAATCATGATACGCAAAGAAAGCTACGAAAGTTCGATCCAAAACTGAGAGCAATCGCCTGGCTGACAACTGCCCCTCTCACATCGTTTTCAGTTGCGCGCTAACCCGCAATGGCGCCTCAGTCGCCAACTGCACATCTACGGCCGTCAGCCCGGGAGCAATCTCTTCGAGCAGCAATCCTTCCGGCGTGACTCGAATGTAAGCCATTTCGGTGACAATCGTGTCCACGACCTTCACGCCGGTCAGCGGCAGGGCGCATTTCTTCAGAATCTTCGGCAGGCCATCCTTGGTGGCATGTTCCATGGCAACGATCACCCGCCGCGCTCCGGCTACCAGGTCCATCGCACCGCCCATGCCTTTGACCATTTTGCCCGGAATCATCCAATTCGCAATACTGCCGGACTCGTCCACTTCCATCGCGCCCAGCACGCTGAGGTCAATGTGGCCGCCGCGAATCATGGCAAAGGAATCGGCGCTGGAAAAATATGCTGTGCCCGCGAGTTCGCTGACCGTTTCTTTGCCGGCATTAATAAGGTCCGAATCTTCCGTCCCTTCCAGGGGATAGGGGCCGATTCCCAGCATGCCGTTCTCCGATTGCAGAATCACATCCATCCCCGGAGGAACACAATTGGCAATCAGGGTTGGCAACCCGATGCCGAGGTTGACATAAAATCCGTCGCGCAATTCGCGGGCAACCCGTTTCACAATGCGGTCGCGTTTGTCGAGGCCTTTGGTGGATTTGGGTAACGTTGACATTTTTCCTTCGAGTCTGGCCCGGTGATGACGAGAAACGCTGTTGGTCGTTCGCGAGTCGCCGTCCGAACCGTTTTGCGAACAGCGAACGACGAACAGCGCCTCCATTTATCCCGCGGCCTTCGTCACAGTCCTCTTCTCGATTCGCTTTTCGAACAACTGGCCCTGGAAAATTCTCTTCACATAAACGCTGGGGGTGTGAATCAGATCGGCATCAAGTTCACCCGGTTCGACCAGGTGTTCAACTTCGGCAATCGTAATTTTGGCTGCGGTCGCCATCATAGGATTGAAATTACGCGCGGTTTTCCGATACACGAGGTTGCCCCAGGTGTCGCCCTTCCACGCCTTGACGAAGGCGAAGTCGGCCTGCAACGCCCGCTCCATGATGTACGTACGGCCGTCGAACTCGCGTGTTTCTTTGCCCTCGGCCACCACAGTCCCTACTCCAGTGGGTGTAAAAAATGCTGGGATGCCGGCGCCCCCCGCCCGAATCCGCTCCGAGAATGTTCCTTGCGGCACCAGGTCAAGATGCAGCGTGCCGTCGAGCACTTTTTGTTCGAGCAGTTTATTTTCGCCGACGTAGGTTCCAATGTGACGACGGATCTGGCCGTTAGCCAACAGCAGCCCCATGCCAACTCCATCGATACCGACGTTGTTGCTGATGGTGAACAGATTCTTTACGCCCTTGCGCGCCAGTGCCCGGATCAGGTTCTCAGGCATTCCGCACAACCCGAACCCCCCCACCATAATGGTGGCCCCGTCGAAGACATCCTGGATCGCCTCTTCCGCGCTCGCCACAACCTTGTGCATAGCAAGAGAATTCTATAGCGCCAGTTGGAAATTTTGTAATCGAGTAATTCTGCTATGTGAAAAATCGGACCCTCGGAACTGCCGGAGTTCGGATTGTCAAATTGCAAAATTGCGAGATCACCAGATTACTTCTCTTTACTGCTTGCGTGGAAGCTTCTTTCTCAACCGGTGCGCCCGCTCGAATTCCGCCGCCAGTTCACGCGAGTCCAGATTCTCCCGGATATGGGCCAGCCGCTGTTCCATTTTCTGCAGCGCGTCGGCCAGATTTTTCTTATTGGTAATCGCGATGTCGCGCCACATCGAATAGGGACTGCCTGAGATCCGCGTCATCTCGCGCAACGCCCTTCCGCCAATATCGAGCACGGGAGCGTCCGGCCCGAATTCATCGACCAGCGCCGCCGCCAGGGCGGTCGAGATCATCTGCGGCAGATGGCTGATCCAGGCGCAGAAGCGGTCATGATCGAGCGCATCGACGACGGCAACCTTGGCCCCCATCTTTTCCGCGCAGTGAATAAATTCACCGCACAATCCGGCGTGCACGTTCTGGCCCGGAAGCGGCGTAAACAGCCAGGCCGCGCCATCGAAGAGATCGGCATGGGCAAACTCAACGCCGGCGTGTTCTTTGCCCGCCATGGGATGCCCACCGAGAAACTTATGACCGGCGTTTCGCCCAAACGACTTGACCGCTCGCTGCACCACTTCTGCCTTCGTACTGCCAACATCGGTCACCAGCGTTTTCGGTGGCAGGGCCGGACCAAGCCGTCCCATCAGATCGAGAATCGGCAGCACCGGCGTCGCCAGCACCACCAGATCGCTGCCCCGCACCGCGTCCGCCGGATTCGTGCTTCCAGCATCGATGGCTCCGCAATCCTGCGCCCGCTCCAGGACAGGAGCGCTGTCGCACCCAATGATTCGTCCCGCTAGGCGGCGCTTCTTCAGCGCCAGCCCCAGCGAACCCCCGATCAGGCCGGTTCCGATAATGGTGACTTGTTTGAAGGCCATGGGTAATGAAATTGTGTCATCACGGTGCGGACCGAAGGTTGACAATCCTGGCGGGCAGTTCTACCCGATCTCCCGTCCCACCGCGGGCGCGATCATGCGCAGCTCGTCCATCAACTTTGCAAACTGATCCGGATACAGCGACTGCGCCCCGTCCGAGAGCGCCTTGTCCGGCTGGTGGTGAACCTCGATGAGCATGGCGTCCGCCCCCGCCGCTACTGATGCCCGCGCCATCGGCGCCACTTTATCGCGCCGACCGGTGCCGTGGGAAGGGTCGGCGGTCATGGGCAGATGCGAGAGTTTATGAATGATTGGAATCGCGGAAATGTCCATGGTGTTGCGGGTGTAAGTCTCGAACGTCCGAATGCCGCGCTCGCACAGGATAATTTCGTAGTTGCCGCCCGCCAGCAGATATTCCGCCGAACACAGCAGTTCTTCGATGGTGGCCGCGATGCCGCGCTTGAGCAGCACCGGTTTGCGCACCTTGCCCAGTTCGCGAAGCAGGTTGAAATTCTGCATATTTCGCGCGCCCACCTGGAAGATGTCGACATAGGGCAGCATCAGTTCGATCTGCGCAATCTCCATGACTTCGCTGATCACCAGCAGTTTGAAATGATCGCCCGCCTCGCGCAGCAGCTTCAATCCGTCAAGCCCCAACCCTTGAAATGAATACGGAGAAGAACGTGGCTTGAAGGCGCCGCCGCGCAGCACCCGCGCTCCCGCTTTCGCGATCAACTCGCTGACCGTGAACAGTTGCTCGCGGGATTCCACCGAGCACGGCCCAGCCATGACCACGATTTTCTTGCCCCCGATTTCAATCCCGTTCCCCAGCTTGACGACGGTTCCTTCGGGACGGAAATTACGCCCCGCCAGCTTGTACGGAGAAGTGATGCGGTGAACTTCCTGCACTCCGGGCAGCATTTCCACTTCGCGGGTATCGAAGTCATGCGGGATTCCGACTCCGCCCAGCACCGTCTGGCGGGCTCCCGTGGAGCGGTGCACTTCAAATCCGTATTGAACCAGCTGATCGATGACCTGCTGGATCTGATCTTCACTGGCCGAATCCTGCATTGCGACAATCATGGGTACGCTCGTTCCTTGTTACAGACCTCAGTCTGCACCTTCAGTTCGAATCCTCTAGTTCTACTTCCACTTCTAATCTTCGAATTGCGAATCCAACTCGGTCTCGCGCGCCGCCGGTTCCTCGGGAGCGATTTCGTTTTTTTGAATGCTGCGCATCACGTCAATCACTCGTTCATAAATCTGCGCCAGATCGCGTTCGGCCAAGGGTCCGGTACTGCTTCGTTGCACATTAGAAATCACTTCGCGCTCGCGGTCCGGCTCATAAATGGGCATTCTAGTGTTGCGCTTCAACCGTCCAATTTCGACGACCGCGGCGGCGCGCTCGTTAAGCAACGCTGTAAGCCTGAGGTCAAGTTCGTCGACTTTCTTTCGCCAATCGGAAATGTCCATAAAAGGCCTTCGCTGTTCGCACCTGGCTATTCGGTCTTGGCTCTTGCTCACCCGCCGAAATCCAACCGTCCGCGGCCGGTCAACGGCGTGCGGAGAAAACGATCGAGCATGTTTTCGGCAAAAGCCCGAAGCTAACAGCGAACAGCCAACAGCTGCCTTACGAATTCTCCCACAGTCGCGGCTTCCCGTCCGGGATTTTGTTCGATCAACTGCACGATTGCGCTGCCGACCACCGCGCCTTCCGCGAATTTGCCGACGGCCGCAAACTGCTCCGGGGTTGAGATTCCGAAGCCCACCGCGATGGGCAGCTTGCTGAAACGTCGGATGCGCTTGACCAAAGCCGGCGCGTCTCCCGTCATCTGCTGGCGCGCGCCGGTGACGCCGGTGCGGGAGATGGCGTAAATAAATCCCGTTGAAATCTGAGCGATCGACTTCAGACGCTGGTCGGTGGAAGTGGGAGCAGCCAGAAAGATCGTTGCCAGGTCATTCTTTCGCGCCTCGCTCAGATACCCGGCCGATTCCTCGATGGGTAAATCAGTGATCAGGGCTCCATCAATCCCGGCCAGTCGCGCCACTTTGCAGAACTTCGCGAGCCCCATGCGCTGAATGGGATTGAGGTAGGAAAAAATGACCAGCCCGACGGATTGCGAGTGTTCGCGAACCTCAGCGGCGAGCGTAAGCACCTGTTGCAGCGACGTTCCGTGTTTAAGCGCCCGCTCGCTGGCACGCTGGATGACCGGACCATCGGCGAGAGGATCGCTGAAGGGGACTCCGAGTTCAATCACGCTCGCACCCGCGTCGATGGCTGCGAGAATGACTTCGCGCGTAGTGGCGAGGTCGGGGTCGCCGCAGGTTACGTAGGCGACTAACGCAGGTTCATTTTCGAAGTGGAAGGGCATGGAGGGATTGTAGATTGCAGAGGTCAGATTACAGAAGCGAGGGGTGGGCGCGTTTTCAGGCGGGCCGCGCGATAATTGCTGACGAGTTAATCCAGCCTCACATTCTCCCGCAGAATTCCAACGTCCTTATCACCGCGCCCGGAGATATTCACGATCACAACTTCCGACTTCTTCATCTTCGGAGCGCGCTTGATGACTTCGGCAACGGCGTGGGCGGATTCGAGCGCTGGAATGATTCCTTCGGTTCGAGCCAGCAGCACGGTTGCTTCAAGCGCTTCGGTGTCAGACGCGGGAACGTATTCGGCGCGGCCCGTATCTTTGAGCATGGCGTGCTCGGGGCCGATGGACGGGTAATCCAGACCGGCGGAGACGGAATGCGTCAGCGCGATCTGGCCGGCCGCATCTTGCAGTACGTAAGAATAAGTTCCCTGCAGAACGCCCGGCGATCCGCCACGAAAGCGCGCGGCATGTTCACCCAGCGCCGAACCGCGCCCGCCGGCTTCGACTCCGATGAGTTGGACTCTTTTATCTTTCAGAAAGTCGTAGAAGATGCCGATGGAGTTCGATCCTCCGCCTACGCAGGCGATGATGGTCTTCGGAAGCCTGCCTTCGACTTTGAGAATCTGGGCGCGTGCTTCGCGTCCGATGACGCGATGAAAGTCGCGCACCATGGTCGGATAAGGATGCGCTCCGAGCACGCTGCCGAGCAGGTAATGCGTGGTGCGCACGTTCGTGACCCAGTCGCGCATCGCTTCGTTGATGGCGTCTTTCAGAGTGCAGGAACCGGAAGAGACGCCGCGAACCTCCGCTCCCAGCAGCCTCATGCGGAAAACGTTGAGTTCCTGGCGGCGCATGTCTTGCGTGCCCATATAGACCACGCACTCGAAACCAAGCAAAGCGCACACTGTAGCCGTGGCGACGCCGTGCTGACCGGCGCCGGTCTCCGCGATCACGCGATGCTTGCCCATGCGCTCGACCAGCAAGCCCTGACCGAGGCAGTTGTTGATCTTGTGGGCTCCGGTATGGAGCAGGTCTTCGCGCTTGAGGTAAATTCTCGCGCCGCCGAGTTCCGCGGTCAGGCGCCGGGCGAAGAAGAGGGGCGTGGGGCGTCCGGCGTAGGTTTTTAGCAGAAGGTCGAGACGCTGCTGGAACTTGCGATCGCGCTTCGCTTTTTCGTAGGCGCGTTCCAGTTCATCGAGCGCGGCCATCAGCGTTTCGGGAACGTAGCGCCCGCCATACACGCCAAAACGGCCGGGAGGATTTGCGGCGCTTCGCCTAGGTGCGCGCCCAAAAGACGGGCGCGAACCTGGTGCACCCACGTTCTTGCGCGATTTGAGACTGCCCGTCGTTGCGGTCGCCATCGTCAGTTCGCCTCTTCCATGGCCCGCACCGCCTGCACAAAGGCGCGGACTCTTCGGGAATCTTTTTTGCCCGGCGCGCTTTCCACGCCTGTAGAAACGTCGACCCCCCAGGGATGAAGCAGGTGGATCGCTTCCTGCACGTTGCCCGGATGCAGGCCCCCGGCAACGATCAGTTTGCTGATGCTGTTGATGATTCCGGCCCACGGCTGGACGCGTTCCCAGTCGAAGGTTTCTCCTGTGCCGCCCCGCCGTTTGTCGTTCGAGGAATCAAGCAGAACACCCGAGACCACGCCCGGACGGAAGCCGTGCGTCTCGAGAAACAGGTCTCCGTTCTTGGCGACGTGAATCTTGTGCACTCGCTTGCCTTTGTAGGCTTCGTCTTCCTCGACCAGTCCAGCCGCGACCGGGTCCCATCCGACGGATTGTTCGCCCGGCGCGTCGAAAATCTTCGCCGGCCAGGTGCGGAAAATCATAGGCCGGCGTGTTCCGTTGCCGGATGCCTCACGGCCAACTGTCTGCTGGGCAAGTTCGTCGAAGAGCGCGCGGCTGAAATCGGTATTTTCATCGCCATGCAACTGCACCGCCGTGAGGCCGGCCTGTCTGGCGACGCCTCCTACATGGTCCACGGTCTCGTTGACGAATACGCCAACCCTTTCTAGGTGTGGCGGCATCTTGGCGGCGATCGAGGCGGCGGTTTCGGGAGTGACATGGCGCGCACTCTTCGGATAGAACACAAAGCCCAACGCGTTGGCGCCCGCTTCAGCGGCGGCCAGCGCGTCGTCGAGGTTCGTGATTCCGCAGATCTTGATCCAAGTCATGGCGTCGGCAATCAGCGATCAGTCGTTGCGATCGGTTGTCAGTTCGTAATGCCTTCCCCGAACCCCAGAGTCGGCTCCCGCAATCTCATCAGCTCTTCTCGCGGGTGCTTCGCCTTCATCAAAGATTCGCCGATCAGGAAGGCTTCGTAGCCCGCGGAACGCAGTCGAGCGATATCCGCGCCGTTCCGGATGCCGCTCTCGGCCACCCGTACGCATGTCGAGGGTATCTTGCCTGCGAGCCGGCATGCGGTTTCGAGATTAACCTCGAAGGTCCTTAGATCGCGGCTGTTGACGCCGATCAGGTCGCAACCGGCGTCGAGCGCGCGTTGCAGTTCCTGCTCGTCGTGGGTTTCGCAGAGAACGTCGAGGTCAAGGGAGCGCGCGATCCTGGCCAACGCGACCAGTTCTTTCTGCTCGAGGGCGGCGACGATCAGTAGAATCGCGTCGGCAAAATAGGCTCTGGCCTCCACGATCTGGAACTCATCGACGATGAAATCCTTGCGCAAGCAGGGTAGAGTGCAGTGCGACGAGGCTTCGCGCAGATAGTCCAGCGCGCCCTGAAAAAAATGTTCGTTGGTCAACACCGACAGCGCAGCCGCACCTGCCTGTTCAAGCTCCCGCGCCAGTTCCGATGGTCTGAAATCCGACCGTATCAGTCCCTTCGAGGGCGAAGCTTTCTTCAGTTCGGCGATCACCGCGATTCCGTCCTGCGCCACCCGCCGCAGTCGATTCCGAAATCCGCGTGGAGTGTGTTTCGCGGCCGCTCTTTCCAACGCATTCAGATCAGAGCTTCGCTGGTTGCCCGACCCGGACTCGGACCAGCGCTGGGACAGGCTCTGGCGCGTGGCCGCAACAATGGAATCAAGGGAGGGAGGCATGACCGCTATTTCATTATACGGAAGGTCCCAGATTCAGTCAGAGTCCGGGCCACGACCAACCAACCCAATTCCATGTGATACTCATCATTGACCCAACTTCCAGCAAGGTGCTATAAACGACTGTTTTGTGCCGGAGTGTGTAGCCTGATAGTTGAGTTCGGCTCCATGCGGACGGCACGAGTTTTCCGACGCGGCCAAATCGGCACTCCTCTTTATCGTTATGCCTGGCGGTGGAAGCGTGTTCGGAGCGTGTTCAGAACTCCGGTGGCGGATGCACAGGTGGCGGACGGAATCCTCCATTTAACACTTACGCCCCCGCGGCAAAGCACGCGTCGTGACCCCTGAATAGGATTTCTTAGGAGGATTGTAATGCGCACTTGGAACGCCCAGCTTGCGTCCGTGGGACGCCGTTTTTCCGTGAAATGCCTCGCCAAAGTTTCCACTCTGGCCTCTCTGCTGCTCCTGACGGCCAGTTCCGCGCTCGCGCAGCCCGCCGAATCTGGCGGCGAAGCGGCCCTGAAACTGCCTGACCTTTCCTCCGTCTCTTTCCTGGGCGTGGACGGCCATCGCTTGCTGATGATCGGCTTGCTGTTCTGCGTTTTTGGCCTGGGCTTTGGCATGGCCATCTTCATGCGTCTGAAGAACCTGCCCGTCCACCGCTCCATGCGCGAAATCTCGGAACTGATTTACGAAACCTGTAAGACCTACCTCATCACGCAGGGCAAGTTCCTGATGCTGCTCTGGGTTTTTATCGCGACCATTATCGCCGTCTACTTTGGCGTGCTCCGGGGCTTCGAAATTCCGCGCGTCGTGATCATCCTGGTGTTCAGTCTGGTGGGAATCGCGGGCAGCTACGGTGTGGCGTGGTTTGGCATCCGCGTCAATACCTTCGCGAACTCGCGGACCGCCTTTGCCTCACTCCCCGGCAAGCCTTATCCGGTTTATCAGATCCCGCTCGAAGCCGGAATGTCGATCGGCATGATGCTGATATCTGTCGAACTGCTCATCATGCTCTTCATCCTGCTATTCGTGCCCGGCGACTATGCCGGCCCTTGTTTCATCGGGTTCGCCATCGGTGAATCGCTGGGCGCGGCGGCGCTGCGTATCGCCGGCGGCATTTTCACCAAGATTGCCGATATCGGTTCGGATTTGATGAAGATCGTCTTCAAGATTAAAGAAGACGACGCCCGCAATCCCGGCGTCATCGCCGATTGCACCGGCGACAATGCCGGCGACTCCGTTGGCCCTTCCGCCGACGGTTTCGAAACCTATGGCGTCACCGGCGTCGCCCTCATCACCTTCATTTTGCTGGGTGTAAAGGACCCCGCCATCCAGGTGCAGTTGCTGGTGTGGATTTTCGTGATGCGAATCATGATGCTGGTCTCCAGCGCCCTGGCATATTTCATCAATGGCGCTATCGCCAAGGCCCGCTACGGCAACGCCCAGGAGATGAATTTTGAAACTCCGCTGACCACGCTGGTCTGGCTCACTTCCATCGTGTCCATCGTTGCCACTTACATCGTTTCCTATTTCATCATTCCCAACCTCGGCGGCGACCTCACGCAGTGGTGGAAGCTGGCGTCGATCATCTCCTGCGGCACTCTCGCCGGAGCGCTCATCCCCGAACTGGTCAAGGCATTTACGTCGGTGGAATCGCGTCACGTCAACGAAGTAGTGACTTCCTCGAAGGAAGGCGGAGCATCGCTCGGCATTCTCTCCGGACTGGTCGCCGGAAATTTCTCCGCCTACTGGCTTGGCTTGGCCATGGTTGCCCTGATGTCGATTGCCTATCTGTTTAGCGGCATGGGGCTCACGGCGGCCGCCACCATGATTGCCGCTCCCGTGTTTGCCTTCGGCCTGGTTGCTTTCGGCTTCCTCGGCATGGGCCCGGTGACCATCGCGGTGGATTCCTACGGCCCGGTTACCGACAATGCCCAGTCCGTGTATGAACTCTCCATGATCGAACAGGTTCCCAACATCAAAGGGGAAATCAAGAAGGACTTCAACATCGATGTCAATTTTGAGCGCGCCAAAGACTTGCTCGAAGAAAATGACGGCGCCGGCAACACCTTCAAGGCAACCGCCAAACCGGTGCTCATCGGCACCGCCGTAGTCGGCGCTACGACCATGATTTTTTCCATCATCATGGCCCTGACCGACGGACTGACCAACAACGTCGCCAAGCTCTCCTTGCTACACGCGCCATTTTTTCTGGGCCTGATCACGGGCGGCGCCATGATCTATTGGTTTACCGGCGCGTCCATGCAGGCGGTCACCACCGGAGCGTATCGCGCGGTCGAGTTCATCAAGGCCAACATTAAACTCGAGAGCGCGGAGAAGGCGTCCGTCTCCGACAGCAAGAAGGTGGTCGAGATCTGCACCAAGTACGCTCAGAAGGGAATGTTCAACATCTTTCTGGCCGTCTTCTTCGGGACCTTGGCCTTCGCTTTTGTGGAGCCGTTCTTTTTTATCGGCTACCTCATCTCGATTGCGATTTTCGGCCTCTACCAGGCCATCTTCATGGCCAATGCCGGGGCCGCGTGGGACAACGCCAAGAAGATCGTCGAAACCAAACTCAAGCAGAAAGGCACGCCCCTCCACGACGCTACCGTGATTGGCGATACCGTGGGCGATCCCTTTAAAGATACTTCTTCCGTGGCCATGAACCCAGTGATCAAGTTCACCACGCTCTTCGGACTGCTGGCGGTTGAATTAGCCGTCTCGCTGACGCACGATCATGGCGCCGGGCTGACTCACATCTTTGCCCTGGCTTTCTTCGCCGTCTCAGTGTCTTTCGTCTACCGGTCGTTCTACGGCATGCGAATCAGTTCCGAGTAACGAACTTGCGGAGGATGGCGGTCGCTATTTAAGTAGAAAACAAGAAAACGCCGTCCACTATCTCTGGACGGCGTTTTGACTATGCGTGGACTGCTACTGCTTCGTGAAAGTGGGCGTGTCCAGATCGCCGGCGCAGAGGCCATCGATCACGTCGTAAGTTCCCTTCATGCTCGTCGGCGTTGCTGGGTTATTCAAGAGGACCTGAGTATACGAGAAGTCTCCCGTGCTACCGTCGGTTTCGTTCGTGCTGCCGTTCACCAGGAGGTATGGGCCGGCAATGAACGCGCTGCTCACAGTCCCGTTGACCGAGCAACTGGAATTGGTAAACGTGAGATTGCCAGTGATCGCAAAAGTTCCGTCCATCGAGGCAGTCGCGGCCTCCGTCAACGCCAGCGCCAGCGTGACGTTCGACCCACCCGAACCAGTGATCGGCCCGCTCCAAGTGCCGCTGATGGATGGCACTGCGCTTGCGCTTATGCTGCCCGTATCCCCATCGGCACATCCGCCTACTACGCTGTAAGTGCCGCTCAGACTCGAAGCGGTTCCAGAAGCCGTTACCGTCACTATTTGGCCCCCGGTCGAAGCCGAAGTGAGCGTCACGTCCTTGCCCTTGACCGTTCCCGTGAACGCTACCGTCGTTGAAGAACTGAAGCAACTCGAGTTGACCACGTACATCATGCCCGCCACGTCGCTTCCAGTCTGCGTCAGATTTCCGCCGACGTAGAACGTCGATCCGCTGCTGGGAACCGCAGTCATCGACCAATTGCCTTGCGTCAGTGCCAGATTACTGCTTGAGCCACATCCTGCGAGCGCTAGGGCTAAGGTGCCAACTAGCAGTGGCAGGAAAACAAAATTGGAAAGATTTGCGAACTTCATAATTCCTCCTGGGGGTGTACGTCCTGAGGGACTAGCACCAACGGTATAAATTTCGACGATTCCAGGGTCTTTTGGAAGATTACTTCCGTATGCCACTCGCTTGAGGAGGTAACGAAAGTCACCAGCGTCGGCGACAACCTGATACACGTGGCTCAGAACAGAGATTTTCTAAAATCCAGTCCCTTCATGGACGCCCGCGCTTGCCCCAAACCTTGCATCCTGGAGAGTGGAAAATTGATCTCTCCTGGCGATCAGAGCTCAATACGCGTTGCGCATCCTGTCCTGAACGCTTTTGGCCAGCCTTTGAATCTCCTGCGCCTTCTTGATCACATCCAGAGAGAGTACGTTGGCGCCGGTTTTGTCCACGTTTTGCTTAAGTTCGGCGGTGAGGGCCACTAGTTTCTCGGTGTCAATCCGGAGCTGCAATTGCCGTTCACTGACCGTGCGCGTTATCAGTTCCTGCTGTAATTGTTGATGCGGATCGCTGGATGTGCCATTGTGCTCCGCCTCGCGCTCGGCAGCAATCTTCTGCACCTGCGCCGCATTCACCGGAGTAGTTTTCGACTGGGAGTCTGCCCGCACGGCAAAGAGTGTGAGCGACAAAATCAGAATGACAACATACTTCCACATGGATTTGAACATCGACCGGGCTCCTGCATAGCGACTCGCAGTTTGCGAAGCGCTAAGCACTGTGTAGCACAGTTCCCGCGGACTCCTGGTGGACAATTAGCTGGATTCAAAGACGAAAGTAACTGGCGTCGACCTCGTCGCGACCGCGCAGGGAGTACAGACGAGACCTGAGCTTTCTAGTTGCGCAGGGACACACGGGACCGGTCTGAGGTGTGTGATATTTGATCATCCACTTCAGTAAGAAACATCTCGAAGGGCATCGAGGTATCGAACAATTCGTTCAAATTATCAGAGGCTGATCGATAGATGTGAGCGAGTGGCTCACTACCACCCATTCTTCCACTGACGGCTAGAGTTTGGATGCAAGAGGATATTGGGCGTGTACGGACGCCCCTGCGCCGAAGACGTAAGCTTTCATTCTTCCCGCACGTCACTGCGATGCTACAAGCGCACGGCGTGAAACGCATGGAGTTTATTCTTTACGCAGGCCTGGGCGGGCGAGGGCGCCCGCCCTACGTTTTCTACAGTTGGCTCATCTTGGCCAAAAACTCGCTGTTCGTCGCGGCCTTGGCCAGCCGCTCAATCAGCAACTCCATGGCTTCCACCGGAGACAACGGGTTCAGCACTTTGCGCAGCACCCAGATGCGCTGCAAATCTTCTTTCGGAATCAGCAGCTCCTCTTTACGCGTGCCCGAGCGCTGGATATCAATGGCGGGGAATGTCCGCTTGTCGACCAGTTTGCGGTCGAGGATGATTTCCGAGTTGCCCGTGCCCTTGAATTCTTCGAAGATCACGTCATCCATTCTCGAACCGGTGTCGATCAGCGCGGTCGCGATGATGGTCAGCGAGCCGCCTTCTTCGATGTTGCGCGCGGATCCAAAGAAACGCTTCGGCCGCTGCAAGGCGTTCGAATCGACGCCGCCCGAGAGCACCTTGCCTGAAGGCGGAACAATCGTGTTATAAGCGCGAGCTAAGCGCGTGATCGAATCCAGCAGAATCACCACGTCGCGCTTGTGCTCGACTAATCGCTTCGCCTTTTCAATCACCATTTCCGCCACCTGCACGTGCCGGGCAGCGGGCTCGTCGAAGGTTGACGAGATAACCTCTCCTTTGACCGAGCGCTGCATGTCCGTGACTTCTTCCGGACGTTCGTCGATCAGCAGCACCATCAGCACGACTTCCGGGTGGTTTGTCGTAATCGAGTTCGCTACGTTCTGTAGCAGCATGGTTTTGCCGGCGCGCGGCGGCGAGACTATGAGACCGCGCTGTCCCTTGCCGAGCGGTGTGAGCAGGTCCATTACGCGCGCGCTGATATTCTCGCGCACAGTTTCGAGCTTCAACCGCTCCTGCGGATACAGCGGCGTCAGGTTGTCAAACAGAATCTTATTGCGCGCCTCGTCGGGCGATTCAAAATTAACCGCCTCGATTTTGACCAGCGCAAAATATTTCTCACCCTCATGCGGCGGCCGCACCTGTCCGCTGATGGTGTCTCCGGTTTTCAAGTCAAACTTGCGGATTTGCGACGGCGACACATAAATGTCGTCGGGACCGGGCAGGTAGTTATAGTCGGGCGAGCGCAGAAAACCGTAGCCGTCAGGGAGGATCTCCAGCACACCTTCGGCGAAGATGTGTCCTTCTTTTTCGCTTTGCGCCTGCAGGATCTTGAAGATGAGGTCCTGTTTGCGGAGGCCGCTGGCGCCGGGCAGTTCCAACGATCGGGCGATCTTGGTCAACTCGGTAATGTTCTTTTCTTTCAGTTCTGCGATGGTCATATTTACCTACGTGGAGTTTTTTCTTCGGGAGGGATTCTCTCGGGGTAAAGCTCTTTGCCGCCGTGCGGGCACACGGCGGAGCTGCTTAGGCAGCTCGCCGTTGTGCTTCGGCAAAGTTCTCGGGTTCACTCAGGATGTCATGACGTTCCGCATCGGCGATCTTGTCAAAAACATCGTTCATGGTTTCCTGAATGCGCGTGTTCGGCTTATGAAATTTCCGCGTTGCCTTCGAGGCCAACTGGCAAAGCATGTACCGGTTCCGCAAAGTATGTAGCGCGTCAAATACGCGATCAGATCGCATTAGGTCTTTCTCCTTCAACAGGAATCATTTAGGCCGCTAATCCCATCGTCCCCCAAGGGGATGGTCGCCTACGGCTAGCCAAGCTGCAATTCGGGCTAGGTGCAAAAGGATTTGCCAGAATTACCCAAGTAGATGCCCCGCCCAACCCGAAAGTTGCTCAATTCTCTAAGGATTCACCACAACGCGGGCGGAGGTTCGTCGGGACCGGAAGAACTTGCCTCTTAGTGTCCTGAGAACGCCTAAGTATAACAAACCGCTGGGGACGGTCAAGAAGAATTTGCAAGTTCCTGTGCCGAAAGCACGTAACCCTTCCGGCACCCGTCTCCCGCCTGCTTCTAGAGGTCTACTTAAGAGCGGCCAGCCGCTTTGACAGCCGGGACTTGTACCGCGAGGCGGTGTTCTGGTGGAGAACTCCCTTTTGGATCGCCTTATCGAGGGCGGAAACCGTCTCTCGATACGTCTGTCCCGAAGCGTCTTTGTCGCCCTTTTCCAGACTCTCGCGCAGGTTCCGCAGTGCGGTGCGCAGTTGCGATGCATTGGCCCGGTTGCGGGCGGTTCGTTTCGTTGTCTGACGGGCGCGTTTGAGCGCCGAAAAATGATTTGCCATGCGGCTTGATTACCTTTGTGTGCCCTGGATTGCGCCAGGAAGATATTCGGGTAGGAACCGAAGTTGTATTCTACGGGAGCAAGTCGCACCGGGTCAAATACATATGAAGCTGCCTGTCAATCCGCTGGACCGGCTCAAGATTCTCTTCAACTCTTCAACTCCCATCGTCGTCATGGAGACAGTTGAGGAAGTACGCGCTCTGACGTTGGTTCGTGCTGCCTGTTCGGACCTCAACCTGGCAGTTTTCGAGTGGACCATCGCCGACGGACTGGTCCGATCTGGCAGCGGTGTCGGCGCTCCGCCGAATCCGGCACCGTCGCGCGCCGCGTGGTCCTCGGTCAGTAGCGATGCGGGAGCGGCTCAAAAGACGGCCATGTACAACACCGCCGACCCGGTGCAGGCGCTGGCCAACCTCGAATCCATGACCATTGAAGCGGTCTTCGTGTTGAAGGATTTTCATCGCCACATGGACAATCCGGTGGTGGTGCGCCGGTTGCGCGATGTCGGGCAGAAGTTCTCCGCGAATCGAAGAACGCTGGTATTGACTGCCCCCGCCATCGAAATGCCCGCAGAACTGGTAAGCCTGGTGGAGTTTCTCGATCTGCCCCTGCCCGATCTCGACCGCCTGCGCGAAATCATCCGCGAGACTTTTACACGCCTCGCCGGAGCCCACGCCCTGAAACTGCAGCTCGATGCCAACGGCGTCGACGCCATGGCCGCGAACTTGCGCGGCTTAACCGAAGAAGCCGCGGAACGCGCCATTTCGCAGACCGTCGTCGGGCGACTGGCGCTTTCGCCGGACTGCATCACCGATGTGCTGGACTCCAAGAAGGCTTTGCTGAAGCGCTCCGAGATGCTCGAGTTTGTGGACTCGACCGACGACATGGCGAGTGTAGGCGGTCTCGACAATCTGAAAGGCTGGCTCCAGCAGCGCCGCGGGGCATGGGAGGAAGGCGCCCTCAAATTCGGCCTCGATCCACCGAAGGGCGTCATCCTACTGGGCGTGCAGGGATGCGGCAAAAGCCTCTGCGCCCGCGCCGTTGCCGGAGAATGGAAACTGCCGCTGGTGAAGTTCGATACCGCCGCCGTTTACGACAAGTTCATCGGCGAAACCGAAAAACGCATTCAGAAAGTCTTCCGGGTAGCCGAGGGCCTCGCCCCCTGCATCTTGTGGATCGACGAACTGGAAAAAGTTTTCGCCGGAAGTGGCCCCGATTCCGCCAGCGCCGATGCCGGCGTTTCCTCGCGCTTGCTGGCGTCGTTTCTTTCCTGGATGCAGGAGCGCAAGCCCTCCGTCTTCGTAGCCGCCACCTGCAACAACGTAACCGTGCTCCCGCCAGAACTGATCCGCAAAGGCCGCTTCGACGAACTCTTCTTCGTAGACCTGCCCAGCTCAGCCGAGCGCAAGAACATATTCTCCATCCAGCTAACCAAGCGCAAACGCAATCCCGCTGCCTATGACCTGGAACAGGCAGCCGCCACCGCCAAAGGCTTCTCGGGAGCCGAGATAGAATCCGCCGTCCAAACCGCCCTCTACGCCGCCTTCGCCCGCAAGCAGGAATTAAGCACGGAAGACCTGCTGACCGCGCTCTCGTCCACAGTGCCGCTGTCGGTCACGCGGGCGGAAGAAATTGCCCAGCTACGGGCATGGGCTAAGGACCGCGCGGTGTGGGCATCGTTGCCGGAAGCAAAGAAAGAAGGCGCATAAGTTGTAGCTCCGGCGTCCACGCCGACTGTCCCGCGGAAAGACTACTGCCCAACTAAGCCCAGTCATGAGCGCTGTCGCCTCGTGCCTGTTGAAAAAGTCACGTCGATCAGCAGGATGAGATTGAGCAGAAGCATGGTAGCATCGGGCCATTACAGCCCGGCCGGCAACGGCTCCGGGAGAAACGCCAGCCTTAACAGTTCCCGCGCAACCTGTGCCTCCGTCCATTCGGGATGGTCCCGCCGGATCCCCTCCCGCGCGAGTTCGCGGGCAAACAAGCTCATCTCGAACGCAAGCAGCAGACGCTGCTCCCCCGACATGGCGCTCTGAATCTGAAGCTGGAGAGCGTGCGCCGCCGGGCTTGTGTCGCTCATCGCCATGGGCAGATGTTAGCATGCTACCGCGCATTGCCCTCAGATTCGGCTGAACATTTCGAGCAGCGTTGCGGAGACGTCCTGTGCGGTTTTAGCAGAGACCTTTCCCAGCATCCGAACCAATCGCTGCCGGTCCACGGCACGGAGTCGGTCGAGCGCCACCTGCCCTTGCTTTCCCTGAAAGCGTACTCCTACGCGCGTGGGGTACGGCCGCGTGACCGTGGTCATTGGAGCAATAATGACGGCTCGCAGATACTCGTTCATCTCATCGGGAGAGATGACCAGACAAGGGCGAGTTTTCTGGATCTCCGACCCATGGGTGGGATCCAGCGTCACGAGCCAGACCTGATCCCGTTTTGGCGAGCCTTGTTGCGAACTGTGTTGCGAACCGTGTTGCGAACTATGTGCCGCGCTCACCACCGCCATTCCTCACGGTCGAATTCATTCGATCCCGCGCTCTCCAGCATGAGATCGTCTTGCAAGCCATGGCCAGATGCGCGGAGAGCCTCGTCCCAGCCTTGGCGTGGCCGGCGCTCTGGCGAGATGATCAAACAATCGCTCTCAACCCGTACTTCGACGGTCTCCCCGAACCCGCATTGCTCGATCAACGGCTTCGGTATACGAATGCCGCGGGAATTGCCGATCCGAACCAACTCTGTCCTCATGTCCAGAAATACCTCTGTAATTACATTGTAAGCACGGCAGGCTAATTTGGCAACCGCCGGGGGGCGGTGCGCCTCCATCGTGTGTGGCCGGCAACCTCGGGAAACGGTCCTCTGCGTCGATGCCCTGCATCCGATGCCATTGACTCCCCCGCCCGCCCGCGCTACGCTGATGTCAAATGGTTGGTAACCGCCCCGTCGTTGGGGTGCGCAATCCGGTCTGCTCCATTTCCAGGTCCTTTTCCTTGCGCGCAAGAAACGTCGGCGCATTTTGGTCCGCATCCGCCGAAACAGGTCCAGGTCAACCTCGTCCCGGTTACGAGAATCCAAGCGTGAGCCCGATCGGCTGCTGGAGGCGGCGCTTTAATCCTGAATGAAAAAAAATATTGATCTCACTCCTGACATCGAAACCCTGTTCGGCACCCGCGATGAAAATCTCCACGTGCTCGAAGACGGCCTGAACATCAATATCGATCTGCGCTCGGATCGTATTGAACTGGAAGGCGCGCCCCGCGACGTGGCCCGCGCCGAACAGTTGTTCGCCGACTACGAACACCTGCGGAAGTCCGGCCACCAGTTCGTCAACGGCGACCTGAGCAGCATGTTGCGCGTGGTCGTCAACGATCCGAACGCAACTCTGCGTGGCCTGGCTGAAGCCGGACGCCAGCGTTCCTTTGGACGCCGCACCGTCCAGCCCAAAAGCCCCAATCAGCGCCGCTACCTCGAAGCCATCGAAAAGCACGACATGGTCTTCGGTGTTGGTCCCGCCGGTACCGGCAAGACGTATCTTGCCGTGGCCATGGCCATCTCCGCCCTGCTCAATAAGCAGGTGAATCGGATTATCCTCGCGCGGCCCGCCGTCGAAGCCGGAGAACGTCTCGGCTTTCTCCCCGGCACGTTGCAGGAGAAAATCGATCCTTATCTGCGTCCCTTGTATGACGCCCTCTTTGATATGCTGGAACCGGAGCGCGTGGAACGCTACTTGGAAAAGAATGTTATCGAGATCGCGCCCATTGCTTTTATGCGCGGACGCACCCTGAACGATTCGTTCGTCATCCTTGACGAAGCGCAGAACACAACTTCAGAGCAGATGAAAATGTTTGTCACCCGCCTGGGATTTGGTTCCAAGGCGGTGATCACCGGCGACGTCACGCAGATCGACTTACCTAGCGCGCGCCGCAGCGGTTTGATCGAAGCCGTCGATATCCTGCAGGGCGTGAACGGACTGGCGTTCGTGCACTTCGACGAAAGCGACGTCGTGCGCCATCATCTGGTGCAGAGGATCATCCGCGCCTACGACGAACACAAAGCGCGGCTGGCGGAACAGCAATTACCGTTGCTCGAGCCCAAGCCCGCTGCGTTGCCTCCGCCGCCCGATGAACCCCGCTTGCGCAATTGAGCGAATGGTGTGGCGCGGACACTCTTGTCCGCGAAAAGTCGGGGCAAAGTCAAAGGCCGCGGGCAAGAGTGTCGTGCCACACAGAAGGGAGTCGCGCCGCTACCCTCCTTTTCGCATTGCCTGTGCGGATGTGGGAGAGAGACGACTTTGGTCATCTTTCAAAAGCCTGTAGCCGATCTGACCGAGTTGGCTCTGAGCCGCTTTGTCTCTCGTGCCTCCCGCGCCGCGGGGTTGCAGGGCGCAATCAACGTGCTCTTAACCTCGAGCGCCGACATGAGGGCTCTGAACCGGCGTTTTCGAGGAAAAAACAAAGCGACCGACGTGCTCTCGTTTCCCGCCGAACCCGGCGCGAACAGGCAATTCGCCGGTGAAATTGCCATTTCATCGGAAATCGCAGCGCGAAATGCCCGGGCTCTCGGACACTTTCCGGCGGAAGAAGTTAAGATTCTTGTGTTGCACGGCATCCTGCATCTGCGCGGCCTCGATCACGAGTGCGACACTGGACAGATGGCCAGACGCGAAAAACAATTGCGCGCAAAACTTCATCTCCCGCCCGGACTGATTGAGCGAGCGACGACTTCCGTTGCCCGCCGGAAGCGCCCGTCATGATCGGCGTCACCATCGCTCTCGCCCTGCTCTTTGGCCTGCTCGCCCTGGTCTCTTACGTTGACCGTCTCTACCAGGAGATCGGCAAGTTCCTCTCCCGCGATTTCCAGGACAACATCGACGCCTTCGAGCAGATCGTCGAGCCACGCCTCGGCGTAACCCGCGCGCGCGCCGCGCTCTCCATGGCCATTCTCGCGCAACTGGTTACCGCGGCGATTGCCCTCATCGTCGGCTTCACCGTGTTTCGCGATCGTGCCTGGAGCATTTACGAAGTCCTCGAAGCCACGCTCAGCCTCGTACTGGTCATCATCGTTTTTAACCGCCTGCTTCCCTTTGTCTTTTTTTCGCGCTCCCAGGGACGCTGGCTGGCCCGCTGGGTCCCGATCTTGCGTGTCCTGATCTACCTGGTTTTACCGGTGACCCTGGTGCTCGGGTTCTGCCAGTCGGTCGCCGCGCTCACCCGCGAACACGCCGACGCGCAACCCGAAACTCCTTCCGAAGCCGTCGATGCCCTGATCGAAGCCGGACAGGAAGAAGGCATCATCCAGGAAGGCGATCGCGAACTCATCCAGTCGGTCGTCGAGTTCAGCGGCAAAACGGTTCGCGAGGCGATGAAGCCGCGCCCCGAAATGGTCGCTGTCCCTTCCGATTACACGGTCGAGAAGATTGTCGAGTTGCTCCGGGTTAAGCCCTTCTCCCGCATCCCTGTCTACGAAGGTTCGATTCATCACATCAAAGGCATTCTCCATACTCAGGACGTGCTCCAGGTGCCCGACTCCGAGGCACATACCCGCACCGTCGCGACCCTGATGCGCAAGGATGTATATTTTGTTCCGGAGAGCAAGTTAGTCAGCGACCTGCTGCGCGAGATGCAGCGCAGTAACGTTCGCATGGCGATCGTGGTCGATGAATACGGCGGCGTCGCCGGCCTGGTGACCATCGAAGACTTGGTCGAAGAAATTGTAGGAGAGATCGGAGATGAGCACGAGAAAGCCCAGGTCGTGCAGGAAAACGACCACTCCTATATCGTCCCCGGCAATATGGATATCGACCGCCTCGACGAACTCTTCGGTCTGCGTCCGGAGGGCCACGAGTCCTCGACCATCGCTGGCCTGGTCAGCGAAATCGCCGGCCGCATTCCCAAGAAAGGCGAAATCATTGAAGACCAAGGCCTGAGGTTTGAAGTCCTGGACTCGACCGATCGCCGGGTTGAGCGCGTTCGAATCACCACCACCGAACCCAAACAGATGAAGTTGATTTGAGCTGAGTGCGTCTGGGTAGGGAGAAAAGTGACGCCCCGCTCATTCAGTGCAGGAATGAGCGGGGCGGGTTGTCCGTTCTCGTCGATCGATAACGGCGAGTTAGTTTTCTCCCGCTAACGACGTGGCCAGTGATTCGCCATCCGCCGTGGCCGTCGTCGCGCCCCAAACCACACTGCTGGCGGACGTAGACGTCGTGCTCCAGATCACGTTGAAGGCGTTAGTGTTCTTCGTGCCCCAGACTACCGACGATCCCCAGACCACTGAACTGCCGGCTACGTTCGTTCCCCAAACCACCGAGGTCGAAAAGACCTTGGTTCCCCAAACCACCGAACTGCCAGCCACCACCGAATTTCCGTTGGTGAGCGCAACCGTGTTGTTCGAGGAGTTGTATGAGACGCTCGGAGATAACGCCGCACCCACCGTCGCCGGCGCCAGGTCGTTGTTGGCCAGCGCTGCCGCGACGTCGAGATATCCCGCTCCAATCGTGAACAGATCGTAGTAAGAAGTGTAGGTCTGCCCAGTCGTAGGATCGACGGCAACACTGTAAGTTGGAAAGTTCTTATAGGCGGTCTTCATCAGCCGGGCCTTGACCTGGTCCGGAGTCAATGAAGGCTGCGCCGCCAGCAGCAGGGCGACCGCGCCGGACGCTGCTGGAGTCGCCATGCTGGTGCCGCTCAGGATGAAATAATCGTTGGAGTTGCCCGGAACCATATTGCCCGGGTACTTCCTGGCCAGCGTGCTGGTCAAGTCGGCCAAGGACGGCACCATGTTGCCCGGAGCGACGATGTCGGGCTTCACGACGTGGTCATAAGTGGTCGGCCCTTTTGAACTGTAGCTGGCGATGCGATCGTCGGTTCGGGTCGCTGTGTCCATGGTCTTCATCGCGCCAACGGTGATGACCAGGGGATCGTTGCCCGGCGCCGTAATCGTTCCGTAGCCGTCGCTGCCCTTTAAGCTTACCCGGCCATAATTGCCCGCTGCCGCGACCACCACGATGCCCGCTTTCCAGGCCGATTCCACTGCCTGGCAAAGAGGATCCTTGGCGTAGGGAACGAAAACTCCGCGCCCCAGCGACAGGTTGATGATCCGAATGTTGTAGACGGGTTTCAGCGAGATCGCCGTCTGAATGGCCGCGATCACCTGGCTATCTTTGCCCGAGCCCGTACCATCCAGCGCGCGCAGATCGATCAGATTTGCGTCCCTGGCAACTCCGGCAAATTGGCCGCCTGACATTGTGCCAGTACCAGCGATGATGCCGGCAACGTGCGTGCCGTGGCCGTAGGTGTCATACACCAGCGAGCCCGAGGAGTTGAACTCGTTCGCTCCCGTAAAATCCTGGTGATAAAGCACCCGGTTAAACGTGCCAGCCATGTTCCACCAGTCGACGTGGTTCGGATTGATGCCGCTGTCAATCACGGCCACGCCAATCCCGGTTCCGTTGTAGCCAGCGTTCCAGGCGGTGTTGACGTTCATCGCGTCGTTGGTGTAATCGTCCATCCCTTTCACGGGATGATCGACACTTACAAACTCAACCTCAGGATCGTTCTCCAAAGCCGCCAGCGCATTGACTGGGACTGAGAAGGACGCGCCTTTGATCAGGTCCAGTTTGGCCCCGAGCCGTCCGCCGTTCTTCTGCAACCGTCCCAGAGTTTCCTTCTGCGGCGCTTGCTTGTATTGCACGATGACCTGGACATTCTTGTTTCCGCCCAACCCCTGCCGTGCCTGCGTCAGTTGGTGGTTCAGTTCGGAAGCGATCCGCGGCGAAAGCTGCGCCCGCTCCGTCATGTCCCCGCTCTGCGCGAAGCCCATTCCGCCGACCAGCATCAAGGCCAATGCGGCCAATCGTCTGCCCCATGCAGCACTGCCCCGTTGTCCCCGTTTCGCCGGCTTTCCAGCTTTTCTTGTACGTTCCATTTTTACAACCCTTTCTTCTTGCGAGGGCCTTTTTGTAGACCTCTCGAATCCACGACTGATATAGCACGGGCCGTACCAATGAGACCTGTCTGTAAGTCATTGAATGGATTGATTACTTCCTTGTTTGTCGACTGCATTTATGGGCCAATCTGTCTCCTGCCCACTGGCTTGGGCCAGTTTGTCCCCGAGCGCCGCGACAACCATGTCCCTCTGATGGCCCGACGAGGTTACGAAGGGGTACCGACGACGCACGTTACCTCAGCCTCGCGACGTCCGTGTCGCGCGCACTGGGTAGGCTTCTAAAAAGAAACGGAGTGGGAGATCGGAGCAGAGATGTGACATCGATACTCGACAAAAAAAGCCCCGCTCCGTCGCGATCCTGGCGAAGGAGCGGGGCTTTCGAATCGCTGATTCGTTGCGGCTGGTTTAGTTCTCTCCAATCGGAGTTACAAACGCCGCATCGCCCTGGCTCACTGAAGCGCCCCAAACCACGCTGGTGGCGTTGGTCGACGTTCCCCAGACAACGCTAAATACGTTATTGGATGAGGTGCCCCAGACCACTGAGCTTCCCCAAACCACCGAGCTTCGCGCCACCGACGAGTTGCCGTTGGAGAGGCTCACCGTCCGGTTCTTGGCGTTATAAGTGGCCGTGGGCGACAAGGCCGAGCCTACCGTGGCCGGTGCCAAATCGCTGTTGTTGAAGGCGGCGACCAGGTCCAGATACCCCGCGCCAACGGTGAACAGGTCATAGTAAGAAGTATAGGTCTGTCCAGTTGTGGGATCGGTGGCTACGCTCGACGTCAGAAACGTCTTATAGGCGGTCTTCATCAGCCGCGCTTTGATTTGGTCCGGCGTCAGCGAACTGCTCTGTTGTAGCATCAGAGCAATCGCTCCCGAGACGATCGGAGTGGCCATGCTGGTGCCGCTCAGCTTGAAGTAATCGGGTTGACCGTCCGTGCCGAGGACGACGTTGCCCCGGTTTTCGCTGAGCAAGGTGCTTCCCGGCGCGATCACGCTCACCTCGTAATTACTGGGGCCGACAATGTCGGGCTTTACTACGTGATCCAGCACGGTTGGCCCTTTGGAACTGTAGCTGGCGAGGCGGTCGTCGGTGCGGCCATAGGTTCCATCGTGAATGGTGGCAAATGGTAGCAACGGTTACGGCACTATCGCGGCACCCGGAAACCCGGGCCATTTTGTCCCAACGCGAAGGAAGCGGCTTGGCGGCTAAAACAGCACACTGAACCCAAAAATCGGTCGGTGAGTTTGACCGCAGTCGGCTGCTCTCAGCGGGAAGAAGAAGCGAGCACAGAGAGAAGCAACGGGAAGCCCTTTGCAATCCGAAAACCTAGTACCCTACTCTCATGTCCTTCCACTCCGGATTCGTTTGTATTCTCGGCCGCCCCAACGCGGGCAAGAGCACGCTGCTGAACGCGCTCGTGGGCGAGAAACTGGCCATCATTTCGCCCAAGCCTCAGACCACCCGCAACCGGATTCTGGGCATCATCAACGTGCCTAAAGTGAAGTCGCGCGAGGCCGGGCAAATCGTCCTGATCGATACCCCCGGAGTGCATCAGTCGGGCTCGTCGCTCGGCCGAAAGATGATGTCTGAAGTGCGCGAGGCGCTTGAAGGCTGTGAGTTGATTCTGCTGATCGCCGACGCCAAAAGAAAGTGGGATCGAGATGACGAAATGGTCCTCGACCTGGCGAAAAAGGCAGGCACTCCTGTCTTTCTGCTGCTCAACAAAATCGATCTGCTCGCCGACAAGAGCAAACTGCTGCCGCTGATCGCGCAGTTCCAAACCCTGCATCAGTTCAAGGAGATCGTTCCCATCTCCGCGCTCAAGAAAAAAGGCCTCGACGAACTGCTGGCCTGCGTTCTGAAGGCTCTGCCCAATGGCCCTCGCTATTTTCCCGAGGAGCAAATTACCGACCAACCCGTGCGCTTCATGGCGGCTGAGTTGATCCGCGAACACGTCCTCATGCACACCCACGAAGAAGTTCCGCACGCGGTTTCAGTACTGATCGAGCAGTTCGAAGAGAGTCCAAGATTGACTCGGATTGCGGCTGTTATCTTTTGTGAACGCGAGGGCCAGAAAGCCATTCTGCTCGGCAAGGGCGGTCAGATGCTGAAGAAAATTGGAACGGCAGCCCGACTCGATATTGAGAAGATGGTGGGCACCAAGGTTTTTCTCGAGCTCTTCGTCAAAATCAAGGCGG
>PLBE01000113.1 GCA_003134435.1 Acidobacteriaceae bacterium | reverse complement strand
CAATCGCGCCATCGGCACTTTCAAGAGCGAAGCCCTTGCAGCCGTCAAACACACAATTGGAAATAGCGATGTTCCTGAACCCTCCGTTAGATTCAGTCCCAAGTTTGATGCTTCCGTTGAATTCCTCCGGAAAATACGGCAACACCTTGGCCTGCTCACTCTTATCCGACGACCAGCGCTTCCACGTTCCATTCAGCATGGTGCCCACTTCATAGGCGCCAGTAACATAGCAGTTGCTAATGGTGACGTTTTCGGTCGGACGGGCATAGCCGAGAGCAAACGAACTCTTGGGGCAGATGGCATCGTCAAATGGGGAATTGATGCTGCAGTTCGAAACGCGCACATTTCGGCAACAGTCAATATCAATGCCGTCGCGATTCGTGTCGATCAATAAATTGTCGATAGTAAGGTTGTCAACACCCGTTGCCAGGACCGCGAAATGTCCTCCTTCTAGCACGGAGAAATCGCGCAGGACCACGTTGCGGCAGTTCTTGAGACTGATCGCTTTGTTGCCCATCCCCGGAGTTTCGGCCAGAGGTAACTCACTTGCACCACGGCTCAGGCCCTTACCCCAAATCAACCCTTCGCCAAGAACCGCGAAGTCGTGGAGGTCTTCACCCCAAATGAGACTGTTGTGCCAGTGATTGTGACCGTAGTCCTGATAATCCTCCCAAGGTGTGTTCGATTCCGCAGCATCGTAGGCCCCGCTCTTGGTGCCTTCTGCGGGAACACTCGCGGCCAGGATTGTTGCTCCCGGTTCGAGATAGAGCACCACTTTGCTCTTAAGATGAATCGAGTAGCAAGCGAAGACGCCCGGAGGAAATCGCACGGTACCGCCGCCGCACCCATGGGCTGCAGCGATTGCTTCGTTGATGGCGGCGGTATCGATGGTTATGCCGTCCCCGCGCGCTCCGTAGGCTTTAATATCGAAGACGGGATTGAGATCGTGGATTGACGGAGGCGCAACTTGCGCATGAGCGCCGGGCGTAGTACCTGTGGCAGTTGCGACGAACCCGGCGCTTGCGAGCTTCAGAAAGTCTCTGCGAAGCGAAGTCATATCTGCGCTACTGGAGCGGCGGTCTCAAAAGCTGGCTTTCAACCCAAACTGGATGATTCGTGGTTGGGCCGTTCCGTAGGAGGTGGGGCCGCCGTACGCGCCTCCCCCCGCAGTGCCCCCGATGCGGGCAAACCCGTTAGCGGTGCCAGCAGCCACCTGGTTGCCAGGCAAGCCCAAATTGACATTGTTGAAGGCGTTGAAAAACTCGGCGCGGAACATGAGTGAGACGCGCTCGCCGACCTTCATTTTCTTAATTGCGGCTAAATCGGTGTTAAAGAACCTGGGGCCACGCAGAAAGTTCTTTCCTGAATCACCGAAAGTTCCAATCGCATTTGGAACGAAGGCGGCAGGATTGAACCACTGCGCGATGCTGGCGGCATGGGAGCGGTGAGGCAGGACGGGGTTCACTCCTGGCACGACGTCAGCGCGGTCGTTTCCTATCGCAGTCTCCGAATTGTCATACCCGCTGAAGATGGTGAACGGGCTTCCGGTTTGCCAATCGGTGATCGCCGTGAGCTCCCAGCCATTCAACAGTGGGCCTGCAACACGGACATGGGGAGTCTCGTAAGTCCCGTTGATTTTGAAAACCTTGCTGAGGTCATCGGCCGACGGGCCGTAATCGAAATGACGGCCGCAGGTACAGGTGTTTGTATACAAGTAATATATGGAGCCTTGTGGTTGTGGGGCGAAATCATCCAGCGCCTTCGCCCAGGCGAAGCTGGACAGGAAGGAAAAGCCGTGCCCTAGACGCTTTTCAACGGTCACCTGCAGTGCGTTGTAATTGCTGTTCACTCCGGAATTAATCTCCGCAACCGATCCGAAATTCTGATTCTCGCGCGTACCGTTGGTCCCCGGAATGGTGGGATTCAACTGAAGCAGGCCACTCTCCTGGTCACCAGTGCCGTAGAGTCGGTGCCCGTCATTGCCCACATAAGCGACACGTATCATCCAGTTCGCCTTGAAGCTGTGTTCGAGCGTTAAGTTCCAGCCTAGAACCATCGGCAAGCGAAGATGTGGGTCCTGTATTTGTGTAAATGAGGGTTGGTAAGGAAAAGTTGCGCCGGGACCGGGGTTATTGGGACCAAAGCCTGATGGGAACGGGCTGACCTGCCCCGCGCTTCCGTAAGGGTCGGAGAGACTCACATTATAAAGGTTAATAACAGGCGCGAAGGGCGGGACACCGACCATCTGCTGATAGATCAGGGAGTTTGGTGACTCGTAATAATAACCCACGCCCCCCCGCAGGCTCGTGGTTGCATCCTGTGTGAGCTGATAGGCAAACCCGAATCGGGGTCCGAAATTCTTGTAGTCAGCGAAAATACCAGCGGCCGGGCATCCGGGATCATGGTTATTCCCGCCAAAGATCAAGCCGGGAGGAGCATTCGGATACCGCACGGACTGCGGAGCCCCCGGCTCATAACAGGCAACTCTGCCCAGGCTGTCCTTGGAAGGGATCCACGGATCCCAGCGGAGCCCGGCGCTTATGGTAAGTCGCCGAGTCGCCTTCCAGTCGTCCTGCACGAAAGCGCTCCAGTTGATGCCGGTAAAATTGAGGAAGAGTCCGCCGCCTTGGATGACCTCGGAGACAAAGCCAACCTCAAGATCCGACAAGGCATTGCCAGTGGAATTGCCGAAATAGAATGTCCCACCTTCCTGAAACTTATTTCCCATCGGCTGAGTAATTCGCACCGCTTCACCACCGAACTGGATTGTGTGCTTGCCTTTGATCAGAGTGGCAATTTCGCGCAAAGATTGATCGCCGCGATTCCATACCCCATAGTTGCCACTGGAAAAAGAAGGGCCACCTGTGCCCACATTCAGTGAGGCTGTGTCTCCACCACCCTTGTTCGGCGGTACGGCAAAGTTCTGCACTCCAGCGTCAACCATGCTGAAGGGTGCTGACGAGTAAGTCGTGCCATCAATCTTCGTGTATCCGTAATAGCTGCCCAGGAGGAAGTGTGGCGTGATCGTATAGGTGTCGACGACGCTCACATTGTGGTCGACCAGAGTTTCTGCAGCACTCGACATCTCCAAGATATTTGTGCTGGGGGGTAGGGCAATCGGTTGCGTATAACTCTGCTGGAAATAATGGCCGCTGAGACGGTGCTTGCCGAAATTGTAATCGATCTTTGCCAGGTACTCATTGGTGTTTTGAATCGTCGGCAGGCTATTGAAGTTGAAAGTGTTGGGAAACCCCTGACTTATTTGGAGAGGAGTCGGATTCGGAAGCGGAATGCCGTTCAGCATGTAGGCCGCGACCGGATCAAGAGTGATCTGATTGTTCGGGTACGGTGCGCCCGGCAGCGTCCCTGAGTTCACGACCGAGAAGGGATTGTATAACTGAGTGGTTCCGGATCCTCCTGTGCATACCCCGCTGACGAAGACGCCGCCAAAATTTGTGCAGAGTTCGCCGAAGTTTCCGGCGCGTTCGGCGGCGTCCGGCACGTTCTGGCTCGACGGGTTGGTTTGGTTGAATCTAGTGCCCTGATAGCTTCCGAAATAAAACATCCGTTTTTTGAGGATGGGGCCACCGACGTCGCCGCCGAATTGATTCTGCTTCAGAGGACTTACACCGCTGATCGAGAAGTAGTTCGCCGCATCAAGTGCGTTGTTTCGAAGGAATTCGAAGACATCGCCGTGGATGGCATTCGTTCCCGATTTCAAGGTCACATTTACCACTCCGCCGAGCGCATCGCCATAGACGGCGCTCATGTTGCTAGTCACGAGATTGAATTCCTGGATGGCATCGGGATTGGGGAATGGCAAATTGGTGTTGATGTAGGTATCGTTAAAATCAGCTCCGTCGAGCTGATAGCTCACACCATTGGCGCCAGCACCATTGACCTTGGCATATTGCTCGCTGGGGAAGACTCCTCCTTCGCAGTTCGCGGCGCAATAGTTGGCCGTGACATTGTCCGCTCCGGGAACAAGGAACACCAACGCCTGCGCGTAGCGGCCAGACAATGGCAAATCAACGACCTCTTTCTGACCTATGACTTGACCAAGAGTCGCAGAATCGGTCGTTACCATGGAAGCATCCGCATTGACCGTGACCTGTTGTGCTACAGAACCCATTTTCATCTGAACCGGCAGGCTCACAGACTTGTCAACCTGAAGGGCTATACCCTTCTGGACATAGGTGTCGAAGCCTGTCATCGTGACCGTAATCTGGTAGCTGCCCACTGGCAGTATCGGGAATAAATACTCGCCGGAACTGTTCGTTGTTGTGCCCTCTTTGTAGCTGGTGAGCTCATTCTGTGCAGTCACGGTAGCGCCCGGCAGCGCCAGGCCGGAAGGATCGAGGACCGTACCGCTGAGCCGGCCCGTCGTGAACTGTGCCAACATCGGCATGGTGAGTCCACAAACTAGAACGATTTCAAAACAAAACAACATTGCCCGGTACATCAAGCGATTGCCACACATGTCTTTCATGGTGAACCCCCGGATGAAGCAACGCGCGCACGCACGCGAGTTTCTGCCTGCAAACATTGAATGTTAGTTTCCACCACACCGTTTGCCAACAGAAAATGACGTGGCTTGCGAGCAGCGTTCAGCCTATTGGACATAATCGTCGAATGCCAACCAGCCAATGTTATTGGTTGACACCGCTGGACAGGAAGCCTCCGTCAACCACCAGAGTCTGTCCGGTAACGAAAGAAGAGGCCTCGGAGGCGAAGTAAACCGCGGCTCCGACGAGTTCTTCGGTCTTCCCGAAGCGGCCCATCGGCGTCCGCATCAGCAACTCCTGGCCGCGCGGCGTGTTGTCGAGCAGCTCTGCATTCAGGCGGGTGCGGAATACACCTGGCGCGATCGCGTTCACAGTAACACCCCTCTTTGACCACTCCACTGCAAGCGAGCGCGTCAGGGAAACGACACCCGCCTTGCTGGCCGCATAGGCCGCGACCTCGCTGAGCGCAACAAAACTATTGAGAGAGGCAATGTTGATAATGCGGCCGTAACCACGTTCCAACATGTGCCTGCCGAAGATCTGGCAAGCGCGCAGTGTTCCGGTGAGGTTCGTGTCCAAGATGTCCGCCCATTCCTCTTCCGGCATGGTAAGAGTCGGCGTGCGCTTAACTTTTCCGGCACAGTTGATGAGGATGTCGACTTTGCCGAAGTGGTGGAGTAATGCCGCCAGTAATTTTTCGAGTGAAGCGCGGTCCTTCACGTCCGAGCAGAGGCGCAGCGTTTGCCGTCCGCGCTGTTCGATTTCAGTGGCTGTTTCCTCGACATGTTGCTGGCGGCGCGCGGAGGCGACGACATCGGCTTTGGCGTCTGCGAGGCCGAGGCTGAGGACACGCCCGATCCCGGTGGTGCCTCCAATTACAACGGCGGTTTTGCCTTCGAGGCTAAGACTGGTCGTCATTGTTTCTCCGCTTCAGGTTTGCCGTTTGGCTTTTGAGTACACCGGCTGCGCACAGCCGGATAAGGACAGACGCCTATCGCTGGATCCTCGCCGATCCGCCTTTGGCAAGGGCCCGCACCTGATCCACGGTCGCCATGGTCGTGTCACCGGGAAACGTGGTCAGCAAAGCGCCGTGCGCCCATCCCAGTTTGAGTGCTTCTTCGGGGGCTTCACCGGTCAATAGACCATAGATGAAGCCGGATGCAAAGCCGTCCCCGCTTCCCACGCGATCCAAAACCTCCAGGTCGGCCGTGGGCGCGGTGAGAGTCTTGCCGTCGATCCAGGCGACCGCACCCCAGCTATGGCGGTTGGTCGAGTGAACCTCGCGCAGCGTGGTGGCCACCACCTTCACTTGGGGATGCTTCTTGACCACTTTGTCGATCATAGCGAAGAAGGCGCTGGGGTCGAGTTTCGACTCGGCTGCGACCTCCGGCCCCGGGATGCTCAATCCCTTCTGCAGATCCTCTTCGTTGCCCACGAGCACATCGACGTTCCGCACAATGCGGTCGATGATATTGACGGCGCGCTCGTGGCCGCCGGAAATCTTCCATAGTTTCTCGCGGAAGTTGAGATCGAACGAGGTGATTGCGCCCGCCGCCTTAGCTTCCTTCATCATTTCCGCGGCCAGTTCCGCCGTCGTCGGCGACAGGGCCGCAAAAATTCCTCCGCTATGAACCCAGCGGACGCCTCCGGCAAAAATCGTCTTCCAATCGAAATCTCCCGGCTTCAGTTGCGCTGCCGCCTCATTAGCGCGATTGTAAAATACCACTGGAGCCCGCAGACCGCTCCCTCGGTCGCTGTACACCGTGGCCATGTTAGGGCCCGTGGCGCCGTCGTGTTTGAAGTGCTTATAAAACGCCTTTACGCCCATCGCGCGGACCCGCTCGGCGATCAGGTCGCCGATCGGATAGTCGGACATGGCCGAGACTATTCCCGTCTTCAGCCCAAAACAATCCGAAAGGTTGGCAGCCACATTAAACTCGCCTCCGCTGACGTGAATCTTGCATTCCGTCGCTTTGCGGAAAGGGATGGTTCCCGGATCCAGCCGGTGCACCAGCGCTCCCAACGAGAGGAAATCCAAGTCGGCATCCTTGAGGATATTTAATGCATGACCCATGGGTCGTTTACTCCGCTTAAAGTCTTTAGTGGAAAAATTGCAATTTGTGGAATCGAAAATAATCGTCTTTGCCGGCGCCGCTCACACTCATCGGGACCACGATCATGCCTTGCACCCGAGAAAAACGGGAGCGATGTGCCTGTCGAAAAGGTTCTCCGTCACGTTCCTCGCAATCACGGCTTCATTGGCGTCGAGCAAGTCCAGATAACGCGTCCTCATGTTGGCTGCGATCTTGAAGCCGACATGCAGCAACTGGCGAAAGCTGCGATTGTAGGCAGTTGCTCCCGGAACATGGCGCAGGGCCGAGGTGTATTGCCCTGAAGACCAGCCGCGAACATCGTTCGGGAAGGGAAGCTTCGCCGGGTCGATATCAATTACAGTGGCGTAAGGCGCGCAAAGATCGTCCCGGTGCGCGAAAGCCTGGGAATAAATTTCCTTCGCCAGCGCCAGTCCGCTGCCACCGGCTTCCGCGAGGCCGATCAGTTCTTCGAGCCACGTGGTCCCAGCGGTCTTGAGGTGTACACCAGCGTCGAATCGCTTCATCGTGGTGTGAATGGCGGGATAGATTGAGAACTTATCGCTGCCGGAGTGAACGCTCAACTTGAGATTTTGCGGCAGACCATATTGCCGGACGGCGTACGCGATGGCCGCAACGTCGAGCGTCATCTCTCGCTCGAACTGCTCGACGTCGCCCATATAGTCCACACCTTTGTTGAAGCGGCCGCTGAACTTGGGAGCGATGGTCTGCAAGGGAATACCTTCACCCGCGATCGCCGCCAGGATGATCAGCAGTTCCGCGGGACTCTGTGCACGGTCGGTCTCGTCCATCGAAATCTCAGCGATGAAGTTGCCCGTGCCCTTGGCGCTGGCGATTTTGCGGTAAACCTCACCTGCCTTCTTCACGGCGGCGAGAAATTTCTGCGCCGTCTGTTTCAGGCGCTCTGGCGTGATCTCGAAAACTTCGTCCACGAGTTCCAACTGAACACTTCCCAGCAGTTCCGGATGCCGTTTCACGAAGCTTTCAATGCTGGTTACCGATGAGGACTGGCCGATGGAGTCGGCCACGTCAATGGTGTAGAAATCGCAGGGCGCGAAAAAAAGCTCGACAGTCTGCAGGGTGATGTGATCGGCATCGCAAAAATACGGCTTTTCCCAATGCAGAGCCTTTACCGCAGCATCGGCCTCTTGCCGCACAGACGATGGCTCGGAGCCAATGATCGTGTGCTCGCGGTTCGACTTGTTCCATACGGGAATCACTTCGACGCCGTTTGTCAGAGCCTGCATGCAAGCCTGCAACTGCGCCTTGCCTTGATGCGCAAATCTGTCCCCAATACCCACCGAATACTTCCCGAGCATCAATCCGCTATTTCCCACTTTCTGCCTCACTTTGCAACTTACCGCGGTAGGCCCACAGCCCTAACCCTGGGTTTGAGATGAAAAACACTTCTTCTCCGTCGATCCGATTGCACCCATGACGAAGCTTCGAAGGGTCGTAGCGCGTGAGCATGGACTTCAAATAGCCATACTCGAAGCCAACGCCTTCAATCTCTTTCTGGCTCAGATGCCCGGGGCACCAACGAATCGTGAAGCGCTGTTCGGAAGATCCGTGGATGAGGTGCGCCGCGGCGCTAAGATCGCTGGCGAGGTCAGCGTTGGCGTCTACCGCTTCGAGTGTCGCCGGAGTTCCAAAATAGCCATACTTGCGAATCAGCCCATCGATGCCCCTGTCTTCGCCAAATTCCTTGACGCCAGGCGCGAGAATGATCAGCTCCGCACCGTCGGCAAGTGCCATGCGTGTGCGGTAGATAGCCTTGTTGCCCAGCCATGTGCTGTGAAACTCGTGCGGATCGAGATAAACGACCGCCTTGCGGATGGGCGCGTCCAGCGTCTCAAAGTTCACTCTCACGCTCAATTCGGCGGCGCGGCGAAAGCACTCGGCGTCATCGCCGATGAAAAGGCCGCGCACTACAAGGGGTTCTTCCGCCCCGTCCGCCGCGCGTTCGCCCACCGCGCGCCCGACCACGGTTAGCACGTAGACAATCGGCAAATGCCGCAGAAAATGATCGGATGCGTAGTTGAGAACATTGCGCACGGGATTTTCAGCGCGGCCCATAATGCGCTCCATCCCATACACCGCGCCAAGATAATGGCTGCGGTTGATCGCCTCGCGGCCGCCGGTGCCCACGAGGATGTTCTTGTTGTAATTGGCCATGCCAATGACTTCATGGGGCACGACCTGACCGACGGAGAGGATGAGATCGAAGCCACCATTCGCAATCAGTCGGTTCACCTGCGCCGGCCAAGCATAGTTGAGCTTGCCTTCCGATTGTTCCAGAATGAATTCTGCAGGGACTTCGCCGAGGGTGTCGACGTCGGTCCGCCAGCGGTGGACGCGGAAGATCCCCTGCGGCATGGCTCCGAACATGCGCGTGATCTGCTCGGGTTGCATGGCGGCGTGTGTGCCAAGTGCCGGCAGGACTGCCTTGAGATGATCGCCGTAGTACTCCCATGCATATCGGGTCAGCTCACCGGCGTGAGAATGAATGCGGCTTTGGTCAGGGGGGACAGCGAGGACGCGGTCCCGTTGGCCAAGCTTCGCCAAGCTTTCCCTGAGCAGATCTCTCAGCTGCGGAAACAAGTCGGCATCGAGACCGCCGGTGGCGCAGTAGAGGCTCATACGGTGAACTCTACCTTCTTCAGCCCGGGAGCGAGCAAGTATAAAATAATCAGCGCCAGGAGATATGCGCCCGCCGCGAGGCCGAAGAGGATGGTATAGCTATGCGTCAGTTGCAGGATGTGGCCTGCGAAAAAGGCAAAAATTGCACCGCCAGCTGATCCTGCCATGCCACCAATGCCGACCACCGCGCCCACCGCGCTGCGAGGGAACATATCCGAGGATGTGGTGAAGAGATTGGCCGACCATCCCTGGTGCGCGCCTGCTGCAATGCTGAGCAACGCGATGGCGGCCCACTCCGACTTGAGGCTCGTGGCGGTAAATATGGGAACGACCATGCAAGCGCAGAACAGCATCGCCGCAAGTCGTGCATAGTTGGGCGAGAGGCCCAATCGCCGGAAAGGCGCGGGTAGCCAACCTCCACCAATGCTGCCGATGACTGAGACGTTATAAACGATAACGAGAGGCAGCCCAAGATGCGAAAGATTCAGATTGAATTTCACGCTAAAGTAAGACGGCAGCCAGAACAAATAGAACCACCAGATCGGATCGGTAAGGAACTTCGCGATCGAAAACGCCCAAGTCTGTCGGTAGCCCAGCAGCCGGCGCCAAGGTAAGGTGGGACCCATCTCGATCGCCGACTCCCGGTAGATGTGCCGCAACTCAGCGTTGGTAAGATTCGGGTGGTCGGTGGGCTTGCGGTAATTGCGGAGCCACCACAGAATCCAGAGTGCGCTGAAGAGACCAGTGGACACAAAAGCCATGTGCCAGCCGTAGCGCAGCGTTACCCAGGGGACGATGATCGGAGCCAGGATCGCGCCGACATTCGCTCCCGAGTTGAAAATGCCAGTAGCCAGTGAGCGTTCATTCTGGGGGAACCACTCAGCCACGGTTTTTATTGCGGCCGGGAAGTTTCCAGATTCGCCGAGCCCAAGGAAGAAGCGTGCAAACCCGAACTCGAGCGCTGTGTTGGCCAGCGCGTGGCCGATTGCGGAAAGGCTCCAGACGGCCATGACCAACATGTAGCCGATGCGCGTACCGAGTTTATCGATCAGTCGCCCGGCGGCCAGCAGTCCCAGCGCGTAGGCGATCTGGAATGCATCGACTATGTAGCCGTAACTCACCTCCGTCAAGCCAATGCTGTGCTGGAGAGTGGGCTTGAGGATCGCGATCACTTGGCGATCCATGTAGTTGATTGAGGTGGCGACAAAGAGCATGGCGCATATCGTCCAGCGCACGCGTCCAAGCTGTGTAGCGGGAGATGATCCGATTCCCATCCCGCTGTCGAATTCCATTCTCTCCACCATTTGCGCCTGTTACAACTTATATGCTTGTTTCACCAGCCTGTAGGCAAGGTCTTGCGCCACTTCCAAAGCCTCGTCTTCGTCCAGTCGGTGTTCGGCGACCAGCTTCGCCAGGAAGGCGCAATCCACTCGCCGCGCCAAATCGTGCCGCCCCGGAATAGAAAGAAAGGCCCGAGTATCGTCGTTGAACCCCACCATATTGTAGAAACCTGCCGTCTCCGTCACTCGCTCGCGGAAACGCATCATGCCCTCCGGACTGTCGTGAAACCACCAGGGCGGGCCCAGCCGCAGACACGGATAGTGCCCGGCCAGCGGAGCCAGTTCGCGGCTGTAGGTCGACTCATCCAGTGTGAAAAGAATGATCGTGAGCCCGCGTTCATTACCAAACTGATCGAGCAGCGGCCGAAGTGCGGTCACATAATTTGTCGGCATCGGAATGTCCGCACCCACGTCGCGGCCGTATTGCTCGTAGAGCTTGCGGTTGTGATTGCGCGCGCTGCCCGGGTGAATCTGCATGACTAACCCGTCTTCGAGACTCATTTGCGCCATTTCGGTCAGCATCTGTGCGCGAAAGAGTTCCTGCTGCTGGGCATCGGCATTGGCGGCGAGCACTCGATAAAAGAGTTCCGCGGCCGCAGCTGAGGAAAGATTGGCGGTACGTGCGGTGGGGTGCCCGTGGTCGGTTGCGGTGCACCCGAGTTCGCGGAAGCGATCGCGCGTCTTTCGCAGTGCGTTCAGGTAGCCCGTCCAAGTTGACGCGTCTTCCCGGGTCTTCTCGGCTAACTTCGCGATATTTTCAGAAAATCCCGCAAACTCAGGATCGACAACCGGGTCGGGGCGAAAGGTCGGCAGAATCCGCGCCTTCCAGTTCGATTCCCGGATGGTCTTGTGATCGTCCAGCGAATCGAGCGGAGAATCGGTCGTCGCCAGCACTTCCAGGTTGAAACGCTCGTAAAGAACGCGCGGCAGGAACTCCGGCGCGCGAAGTTGTTCCGAGATCGTGTCGAAGTACACATCAGCTGTTGCTTCCGAAAGTCGCTGATCCAGCCCGAAAAGTTCCTGGAAGGCAAAGTCCAGCCACAAGCGGGTTGGTGTTCCGCGGAACAGATAGTAATGGCGAGCAAAGATACGCCAGACTCTCCGCGCATCCAGCAGCTCAGGCTCCCCGATCTCGAGCTCCTCAAGCGAGATTCCCTGGCTGTAGAGCATTCGATAGATGTAGTGGTCGGGCTGGACAAAGAGCTTGGCCGGGTCAGGGAAAGGCTCGTTCTTGGCAAACCACGCTGCCTGCGTATGCCCGTGCGGACTGACAATAGGCAAGGTTCGGACCTGCTCATAAAGTGCCTTGGCGATCTTTCGGGTGCTAGCTTCTGCCGGGAACAGACGGTCTTGATGAATGAGCATGATTTCGACTCTACTTTCTCACTCTGCGTGTCTTCATCGGTAGCGAAAAGGTAAGATCAAACTACCATCGCAGAAATTTCCTCCCGGTGCAGCTTATCGCATGCGTTTCTCACCGGCCCGGACAAATAACGTCCATTCCACTGGACAAGCAGCCTGTGATCGGGAAAATACCTTGACAAGTATGCGATGAGGAGCTAGTCACAGGATCATGACGCAGAGCCTGCAAACGTTGGCTCGCGGTAGGGCAGGCGGACAGAAGATATGGGAGTCAGGTAGCTCTGGACTCGGTTTATGGGTTGCTGGATGGGAACACGGGGATTTGTCAGCCACTTAAGGCTTGGAACTCGACTTTCTTTGCGGAATCTGGTTGCAGCATTCCTAGAAACGGATGAAGCAAGTGATTAAGTTTTTTCACAGTGTAACTTTCTGCGGCGCCATCCTTCTAATGCCCGCGCTGATGCATTCGGCGGCCTCAAAGCCCTCCGTCTGGGTGGTATCCGGCATGGAGAGAGTCGGTCGGGAATACGAGCCGCGAGAAAAGCACCGCCTTGAACTGTTTGCAGCCCGGGGTGAGTACGAACCGTTCCAGATCGTGATTCGCGCCAGGGCAAAACGTCTGACCAATGTGAATCTCGCACTCTCCGACCTTAGGGGGCCCAAGGGTGCTGTGATTGGGAAAGACAATCTCATCGCCTATCGTGAGCACTATGTGCATGTCGAACACGGCAGCCCGGAGAGAAAAGGCACAGCCCATCCTCCACTGGGTCCTGGCTGGTATGCGGATGCACTCGTTCCTTTTCTTGATCCGGCCACTGACAAGCCTCCCGTCAACTCCAAGATCCGCGCTGCTCCTTTCGATGTAGAACGAGGTGAGAATCAAGCGCTATGGATCGACGTGTCGGTCCCCCGAAACGCCATGCGCGGCAGGTACCATGGCTCCTTCAGAGTAACCAGTGATCAGGGAAGCGCGACTGGCGACATTGAGCTCACAGTTTGGAATTTTGAGCTACCGCTGAAACCCTCGCTGGATTCATCATTCATGTTGTGGAAGGACACGAGTGCAGCTGCATGTGAAACCATTTTGCGGCATAAACTCATGCCCACGCCGGTACCTGTGCAAAGCGCAACGAGGTTCGTGGAGAAATACCAACTAAGCTCGATCAATATCGGTTTATCGAGCGGTGCCGACTACAACCACGGCAACATGAGCCCGGCTCCCTCGGTGGAGGCAATTCAGACCATCGCGCGACAGCTCCCATCAGGCCCGTTACTTTACAACTATACGGCTGACGAAATCGTGGAATTTCCTGATTTGTATCCGGTGATCAAGGCCTGGGCCCGCAATCTGCATAGCGCAGGAATCCTCAATCTCGTCACCATGTCCCCAGTCCCGGAGCTTTTCGATGACGGATCGGGCAGCGGTCGATCGGCAGTGGACATTTGGGTTCTTCAGCCGGGCTACTATGAAGCGTCCCCACAGAATGTTGCTGCCGTTCTGAAAAAGGGTGACCGAGCGTGGACCTACACTGCCCTTGTGCAGGACGACCACTCGCCTCAATGGGAGATCGATTTCTCGCCAATGCATTACCGGGTCATGCAGGGATTTATCAACCAGAGCATGGGTTTCACCGGCCTCCTCTACTGGGCTGTAGATTCTTGGACCAAAGATCCCTGGAACGACGTGGATACGTATCCGACTGGTGGCGACCATTATCCGGGCGAAGGAATGCTCGTGTACCCGGGCGAGGATGTTGGAGTCCAAGGAACCGTTCCATCGCTCCGCCTGAAATGGATCCGCGAGGGTGTAGAAGACTTTGAATACATTGAACTGATGAAGAAAGCTGGCAAGGCCGACTTAGCCCTTGAGTTGACAAGACAACTCGGCCAGGATTTCCGGCACTGGAACGCCGATCCGAAACTCCTGTTTGCACTGCGAAAACGCATGGGAGAAGCGTTGGATGAGCACTGAGTGAACAGTAGCCATCGGCAAGTGCAACGTAGGAACACGGCGGATTGAAACGTGGTTAGACTGGAGTCAAATTCACATGAGCACTATTGTCTTTAAGGGCGGCATGGTGATCGATGGTACGGGCGCGCCGCCCAGTTCGGGTGACGTCTTGATTTCCGGCGGGACCATAGAGAGGGTCGGCGTCTTCGAGGCACCGGTGGAAGCCCGGGTGATCGACTGTCGCGGGCTGGCGGTGGCGCCAGGCTTCATCGACTCGCACAGCCATCTGGATCTTCAAGTGCTTCAGAACCGCCGTGAGAAAGTCGCGCAGGGAGTTACCGCCGAAGTGGTTGGCAACTGTGGTTTTTCGCCTTATCCGGTGCCGCTGGATCGCAGGTTGATTCATGACTTCGCCAACGGTCTTTATTGCGGTGACGCGGACTGGGGTTGGCCGACCGCCAGAGCCTATCTCAAACAAGCGGCCCGTTCGACGACAACAGCAGTGTCTTCCCTAGTCGGACACGGAAGCCTTCGCATCGCTCGTGTCGGGAACCAACTCGGGCAGCTTGCGGAACGCGATCTCGACTGGATGGAACAGACGCTGTCCGAGTCACTCGAAGAAGGTGCATGCGGGTTTTCCACCGGGCTCATGTATTCACCAGGCGCTAGCGCCCCGTTGGCCGAGTTGGAACGGTTGTGCAGAGTCGTCGCCCGCTATGGCAAGACCTACTCCACGCACATGCGCGGTTACGGCGATCTCTTGGTCGAAGCGGTCGATGAGCAGCTGCAACTGGCTCGCCGGACCGGTTGCCGGCTGCAGATCTCCCATTTGCAGGCCGTTGGTCCCCGCAATTGGAACAAGCAAGCAGTGGCACTGGAGAAAATCGAGAATGCGGCGGCCGAAGGTCTCGACGTTGGATTTGATTGTTATCCGTATATCGCGGGCAGCACCGTCTTGACACAACTGCTCCCGCAGTGGGCGCTCGAGGGCGGCATCAACGGTCTTCTTGCCAGGCTGGCTGATGGCGCCGAGAGGAAGCGAATCGCGGTCGAGACCGAAGCGAGCCTGGAGCAAGGCTGGACGAACATTCTGATCTCTAGCCTCGAGACGCCTTTCAACCGCGGCTTGATCGGGCAAACCGTCGCGGCGATTGCTGCGAGCCGTGGGTGCGAGCCCGTCGAAGCGGTATTCGACCTGATCCAAGAAGAGCAGGGGCGAGTCAACATGCTCGAAATGAATCAAAGCGAAGCGAATCTGCGCCAGACGATCTCTCACCCTCTGTCGTGTATCATCAGCGACGGCTTTTACGTCAAGGGCCGGCCCCATCCTCGCCTTTACGGAACATTCCCCCTTCTGCTAGGAGAGATGAGCCGGGAGCGAGGATGGCTCACACTGACAACAGCTGTTCATAAGATCACGGAGAAACCGGCGCGTCGTTTCTCGATTCCAAAGCGCGGACGCATTGAGCCCGGTTATTTTGCCGATGTGGTGGTTTTTGATCCCGGAACGGTCAACAGCCCGGCTTCCTACGAAACTCCAGCGCTTCCGCCGAGCGGCATCTGCCATGTGTTTCGCAACGGAGTCCCGATTCTGTCAGAAGGAGTGGTGGGTTCGTCCATTCTCCCCCCGAGCAACATCCACTGATTCTTGAGGAGTAGTGCAACATGCGCCTAATCCGTTTCGGGCAACAAGGCAGAGAAAAACCAGGAGTGTTGCTGGATGGGAAACGCAAGGATTTGTCGGGCTATTTTCAGGATTGGAACTCGACTTTTTTTGCTGAATCTGGGCTGGAAGGGCTTGCAGCTCTGCTGAGAACGGATGAAGCAAGAAGACTTCCTGAGGTAAGCGAAAACGAACGTTGGGCATCTCCCGTTGCCAGGCCTGGCAAAATCGTTTGTGTGGGGCTAAATTTCTCGGATCATGCGAATGAGTCCGGCATGGCTGTGCCGACAGAACCAGTGTTGTTTCTCAAGGCGACCAACACCGTCGTAGGTCCGTTTGACGACATTCTTATCCCAAGAAATAGCAATAAAACCGATTGGGAGGTTGAACTCGGTCTGATCATCGGGCGCGAAGCCCGGTACCTCAACTCTATCGACGACGCAGCTGCCTGCTGTGCAGGGTACTGCATTTCGCACGATGTTTCCGAACGGAGTTTCCAATTGGAGCGCGGTGGACAGTGGAGCAAGGGGAAGAGTTGTGACACATTCAACCCGCTTGGACCTTGGCTGACAACAAGCGATGAATTGCCGGATGTCTCAAAGTTGCGAATGACGCTCGGCGTGAATGGCCAGTTGATGCAGAATGGTAGTACGGAAATGATGATTGTTTCGCCCGCGCAGCTAGTGCATTACATTTCTCAATTCATGACGCTTGAGCCAGGAGACCTTGTCTCGACCGGCACACCACCGGGAGTGGGCCTGGGCATGAAACCGCCTCGGTATCTTAAGCCTGGCGATATAGTCGAATTAGAGATTCAGCATCTCGGGCAACAACGACAGACTTGCAGGCAGGCGTAGTGCAAGTAGCGCGCCGTCGTCTCAACCTTCTCTGAGCACACGGTTTCGGACAGACGCCTCCCGGGATAGCTTTTGCGCCCGTTGGGTGAACTGCAGCGAGGCCTCCTTAGATTCGGCCGCTACAAAGTGTCCAGCTAAATGGACACAACTGGGCGGACTGCCTGAAACCGCTTGACAAGCAACCCCCCGATGCAAAAACATTCGTTCGGCTTTCACGAGGTCAGGGGAGTGCGAATCTCCGTCCAGTCGACGCGGCCGAAAATGGGAAGTGGTGCCTTTAATTTGTGCGCGGGAGGTATGTATATGCGGCGAGTGCTCTTTACTCTTCTGGGGTCGATGGTTCTCCTGGGGTGCACGACCTTTCTCGTTGCCCAACTGAATCGAGGTGCAATCGAAGGCAACGTGGCTGATCCACAAGGGTTGGCAATGTCCGGAGTGGAGATCACTATTACCAGCGTCGCTACAAATGTGGTGACAAGCACCAAGACCAACGATGCCGGCTACTATCGGGCCGAGGGTTTGGTACCAGGCACCTATCGTGCACATTTCGTAGCAAAAGGATTTACCCTGCTGGACATCGCAGCCATCGACGTGCCTCCTGCCGAAGTGATCAGGGTTAACGCCAAGCTGAAGGTCGGATCGGCCAGCGAAAGAATGGAAGTTACGGCCGATTTGCCGATGCTGGAGACGGACGCCAGCAACTTCAGCACTACTTTGCAACCCGACATTATCCAGAATGTGCCATTGGCGGGCCGGGATTTGCAGGAGTTAACTTTCCTGCTTCCAGGAGTCAACAACGTGGGTGGCCCTCCGGGAAGTAATTTCGGCTTTGACAGCAGTTTTGGAACCTTCCCAGACCCAACTCACCTTTTGGGTTCGGCGATTGCCGTGAACGGCGGGCAGAGTGGGGCGAACGCGTGGTACCTCGATGGCAATCTCAATATGTCCAGTTTCGGGGAGAACGTGGTGGTAAATCCTTCCCCTGACTCGGTCTCGGATTTTCAGGTAATCACGACCGCGTTCGCGGCCGAGTACTCACACACCGGGGGCGGCGTCTTCAGCACGGTCCTGAAGTCCGGAACAAATGACTTCCACGGCGACGTCTACGAATATGTTCGAAACAGTGCGACCAATGCCAACAACCCTTTTGACGGGCAGGGTGGATTCAGTCAAAATCTCGTGCAATTTAACAACTTTGGCGGGACGTTGGGCGGGCCAGTAAGGATTCCTCACGTTTACGATGGCAGGAACAAGACATTTTTCTTTTTCTCCATTGACGCGACGATTCTTCACCAGAGCGGCACCAACGCTTACACAGTACCCACCCCCCTGATGCGAGCCGGGAACTTCAGCGAGGACCCCAACGTTGTGAGTAATGGTATCTTCGACCCGATCACGACGGCCGGTCCCATGTCGGACGGAACGTTCGCACGGACGCAATTCACCAATCCCGATGGCAGCATGGCAACCTCCATTCCGACTAATCGCCTCGACTCCACCGCGATGTTTTTCATTAATTCGTTTCCCATGCCGAACCACATCGATACTCTGGGTGGCTGTCCCTTGGCGGCAAGTGGCACTTACAGTATCTGCAACAACTACGTGGGTAGAACCGCAAGTAGCCAAGATCCCATTAACCTCTCGATCAAGGTTGATCATCAAACGGGCAAGGGCAGGCTCTTTGCTGAGTGGTTATTCAGTCCCAGCCAGTACCGCAATTTCGCTGTGCCCTGGACTGGGCCTTCCCTCCCTCAGAGCAGCATCGGCTATGGATCGCCCTATAATTTCAATATTCGCAGCCAAGTGGCCGCGGTGGGGCACACTATCGCTTTCAGCCCCACTTTCATCAACGAGTTTCGCGCCAGCTTCACCCGCCAATTCCTCTCAACCCTGTCGAATCCTTACCCGGACAGCCTCACATCTCAGTCAGAGGTGGAGCAGATGCTAGCGCCGAGCATGTTACCTAGTAACCGTTTTTTCCCAACGCCTAATTTTGCTTTAACGAGCACGCCGGGCGGTGGAGCTCTTTCTTTCGGCCCTACCCCCTGGACCAACATTGCGACAGGAACGGAGGCTTACAGTATTCTCGACAATGTAACGAGGATCATCGGCAAACATACCTTGAAGATGGGTATTGCCTACCGTTTAGACCATGCTAGTTATAACAGTGACGATCCCACCACCCTGGACTTTAGTGGTTCGTTGACCCAGAATCCTATTTCCGGGTTGGGCGGCAATAGTTTCGCCCAATTCATGTTGGGAGCCGTTCCCGCTGATGGCAGCACGTTCGCCGGCCGTATAGAACCGCCCTATCTGCGCTGGCGTTCCTGGGGATTCTTCGTACAGGATGACTTCCACGTGAGGGCCAATTTCACTTTGAATCTGGGCTTACGCTACGATCTGAACGGTTTTTTCAGGGCTCGTTATTACCCGATGGGCAACTTCTGCTTTACCTGCCTGAACCCCGCGACCGGACTGCAGGGAGAAAACATTTATGAGGGCAGCGCTGGATTCCCGAGTGGTGATGTATTTCCGGCGAACCACACTGACTTCGCTCCTCGCTTCAATTTTGCATGGTCGCCTTCTGCCTTGCGCAAAACTGTGATCCGCGGTGGTTATGACATTTTCTATACCGACGCGATTGAGAGTTTTAACGCACCGGGACAGTCCGTCGTCAATGGAGCGGGCTGGGGCCTCGGCGGAAGTTGGGACCAAAGTTTCTATCCACAATGCGTTGCTTTCCAGGGACCCTGTGAAGCGTTTCCCCTGAGCGACACGAGTACTAACAAGACGAGCCTCTTATTCCCCTCCATTAGTGGCCCGTTCCCAGCCCAGACTCGTGAAAATTTGCTGGGCGCCACTTACGCGTTTGTCAAGCCAACACGTGATCCCATGGTGCAAAGCTACACCCTGGAAATTCAACAAGAGTTTCCGGGCAAACTCACGGTCTCGCTGGGTTATGTCGGCACTCACGGAACTCACTTGGCGGGAAGCGGACCCAACGCCTACTTGTACAACAATGTCTCAACGAAGAACAAGCTCCAGTACCAAGCCCAGCTCTTCAATAACTACCCTATTTCGCAGTTCTATTCTGGCCAGACTGCCACACAATTGGGCTCGCTGTACGGAAATCCGGTTACCGGGCCTGTGTCGCAGCTGGCTCTTTCGACTCTTGTGGAACCTTATCCTTTCTTCCCCACGATTCCTACAAACGGCACATTCGCGGGTATGAGCACTTACAACGGAATGAACCTAAGGGTCCAAAAACGGACATCCCATGGTTTGGATTTCATCGTCGCGTATACCGTCTCCAAGCAAATGGATAACTGGTCGGTGGGTGGAGCAGGCGTGGAAGCGGTCGATCCGATTCATTTCACGCGCACAGGAATAATCGGTGGACGGGGCGGCCAATTGGAGAGCGCTTATGGAGGCCCATGGACATATCAGGATCCGGACAACAGGAATGCTGATCGTGCGGTAGCGGTCGATGACATACCCCAGATGTTCAATGTGAGCGCTACCTACGAACTCCCTGTAGGCCGCGGCAAAGCCCTTCTGAACCACAAAGGCGTAATCGGCAGCATTCTGGGAGGCTGGCACTTAAGCGGCAACTTCAATGCGCAACGGGGCTTGCCGCTGCCTATCTCGTGCCCATCGAGCACGCTTCAGCAGCTCAGCACCCCGGGTACTGCCTACCTGGAGTCAGGAGGCAGGTGCAACCTGATCGGCGACCCTCGGTTCAGCGGGCATCGCTCCAAAGAAGCCCAAATAGCGGATTGGATTAATCCCGCTGCCTTTGAGCCCGCATACGGCAATGATCCTAACTTTTGGGCGAACTACACGATCCTCGATCCTCGGGCATGGACATTCGGAGATATGAAGCCGCGGACCGATGCCATTCGTGGCCCCGGGTTTTGGAACCTCGATTCTTCGTTGATGAAAGACTTCCACTTCACTGAGGCAAAGTATCTAGAATTCCGGTGGGAAGTTTTCAATACTCTTAACCATCAAAATCCCGCGCTCCCCAATACAACATTTTGCTTGCCACCCGCGGCGGACGGTTCGACCGACCTGGTGGAGCAAGCCGGTTGCACGTTCGGCAAAATTACGGGTATACAAACCGATCCCCGGAACATGACGTTCGCGCTGAAGTTCTTCTGGTGATTTGAGGCAGGACATTGAGCATCCCTTACCTCGCGAGGAATCCAAATGATTCTCTTAACCGGAGCGAGGCAAGGGATGGTTCTAAGCACTTCCAGTTAAATGATGCAAGAGCTTAGGCCATAGTTAGAGCAAGACTTATCGGATGCGGCCGTGAAACTTGTCGGAAAGCTTTTGGCATTTTGCAGGCCTATGCTGTCGCTGCAGACGGAGGCCAGTTGTTCAGCATAATGAACACCAAATCGTGTTGGTCGCAGAAAGTCTTTGACTCTACCCCTAGTATATGGGACAAGGGTCACTGCTTCTACAACACGGCAGAACAACACTTCTAGTGATTGCCTGCTCATAGTCAGAAAAGAGGCTCTATGAAACATTTGCGAGGCGTTTTGACTTTGCTGTTTTGGCTTGTCGTGACGGTCGGGCTTGCGCATTCACAAATGAGCAAAGTGAAGACCGTTTTTGTGGTGATGATGGAGAATCACAACCGGGAGGGGAACGACGCCGGTGCATCCTTCAACGACCCGGATATCGACCACAACCCGCTCGCTCCATACGTCAACGGCACGCTGAAGAAAATAGCGGCTCAGCCTCTGCAATATTTCAATCCGCCCGGAAATCATCCCAGCCAGCCGAACTACTTGTGGCTGGAAGCCGGGACCAACTTCGGCCAGCTCGGTGATACGCAGCCCGGCCAGGTGCCTGGGATTAAGCCCGACTCGAAGCATCTTGTGACAACTCTTCAAGGCGCGGGTATTTCGTGGAAGGCCTACGCTGAGCATGATTATGGCAGCACCGAATTTCACGTGTGCCCGCTTGATTTCTCTCACGTGGATGTAAATCATTTGGCTCCTGTCTATTTCAACGACGTGAATGGCAACTTGAATCCGAAGTCACCGGAATGCCTGGAGCACGTCGTACCCTTTTACCATCTCGCTAAAGATCTGAGCGCACATACGACCGCCCAATACAATCTCATTATTCCGAATCTGTGCCACCAAGGACATGAGGGAATATCTTCGTGTGATCCGAGGGAGCCGGGAAGCAACACCCGTCGCTCGGATCAATGGCTGAAAAAGAATTTGCCGATGATTATGAACTCAGATGCGTACAAGAACGATGGCGCTCTATTCGTAATCTGGGATGAAGCAGAAGATACCGACAAGTACAGCGATGGACCGATTTTCTTTTTCTTGCTTTCGCCGCTTGCCAAAGGGGGAGGCAAAACAGCTTATACCAACAAAATTCACTACGACCACAGCTCGACATTGAAGACGATCGAAGAGATCTTCAATGTAACGCCTCTGCTGGGAGGCGCGGCAGATCCCAAGACGAAGGATCTGAGCGATCTGTTCAGATAAGACAACTTAAGAAAGTTAGACTGTGAGCGAGTGAAACACATTTCATGTGGATCTGATGTGCTGACTACGCGGCTGGTTGGCTCAGTTCGCGATGGATTGTGGTAAGAGAATCTTGGAGGCTCTAATGAAACGATTGTTTGGGTTGTCTTCACATCCGATACGATTCCTGCCGATTGCGCGGAGCTTGCTGTTCCTGACAATAGCGTGCGGGGCGAATGCCGCCGCGGCTCAGTCGCAGGTGTCGCCCGATAATGCTAAACCAGACAATGTGCCGACGGTGCAATTGAAACTACCGCCTTGGGTTCGCGAATGCAACCTAAGGGCGCTTGCTCGATCCATGACGAAGCCGACGAACGCCCCAGACGTTAGCCATGCTTCTGCCGGTTCAGCCTCTGGAGTTCGTGCGCCGCAGTACAAAGTTGTCGCGGACAAGCTCATCAGCCCCCAAGGGGTTGCCATTGACGCTGCGGGAGATCTGTATGTTACAGACAGTGACCTGCAGCAAGTATTCAAGATTACGCCGGACGGAACCCGATCCACCGTGGGTAGCGGATTTATGGTCCCGCAGGCTGTCGCTGTAGATGGAGCGGGAGATGTGTACGTGGCTGACAGCCAAGCCGGAGTCATCTACAAAGTCACGCCTGACGGAGTGCAGGGGACCGTGGGCAGTGGGTTTTACATGCCGATGAGCGTAGCCGTGGACGCGGCAGGTAACGTGTATGCCGCAGACCCTTGGGAAGGTTTTGTGGCCCAGATTACACCCGATGGCACTCAAACCAATTTGGGCAGTGGATATAATACTCCAGTAGGAGTCGCCGTCGACGCAGTCGGTAACGTGTACGTTGCGGATACCTACGGCGCGGCAGTATTCAAGATAGCCCCTGACGGAACTCAAACGACGCTAGGCAACGGGCTGGTTGCTCCGATGTACTTGGCTGTCGATCCTGCGGGCGACCTTTACGTCACGGACACCGGTACCAACTCGCTGGCCGAGATAACTTCTGACGGAACACTAACTACAGTCAAACGCGGCTTGGATGTTCCGATAGGCGTAGCTTTGGACGCTTCGGGTGATCTCTATGTCGCCGATTCCTTCAGCGAAAGGGTCATCAAGATCGACGATAAGGATTAAAGTGTGCAAGAAGAGCGTCCGCGACGCTCTTCTGGTGTGCCACTGATCGTGTGTATCGCGTTCCAAGCACTTTGCACCGGGCACGGCCCCGAAAATTACTTCCGGACAATTGGTCGTTGTGTTTCACAGTTGAACGCTGTCATAGCCAAGTTGCCAAGAATTGGAGAGGGTATGAAAAAGACAGCAAGCGTCCTGCTGGTCATGATGCTGGTCGGTTGTGGCGTAGCTTTTGGCGCAGGGCCGACCGTGTGGGTGGTTCCGAGTACCTTGTTACGAGTAGGACCAACCGATACCGCAGGGAGCGGCACAACGGCAACGATCTATGGCGGACAAGGGGAGTATGTTGCATTTCAGCTGGCTGTGCAGGCTCCGTCGGGCGGGCTGACCAACGTCACCTTGTCGGTTTCAAATCTAACTGGACCGGCGGGTGCGACGATTCCCAGCAGCAGTCTGACTCTCTATCGAGAGTCTTATATCACCATAAGTGCCGCGCAACACAGCTCCGCGGGTTTTGAGACCTCTGGTCTTCCATACACTTCGGACAACGGAGTCCAGAATGCGCCTATCACCACCAGCAACGAGACTCTCCCCGACGCGCTGATTCCGGCGATAGATCCGGCCACGGGGAATCCTCCCACGTCAGGAGCTACTTATGCGTTTGAGCTCTCTAGTCTGGCCGCCAGTAACAACACAGTCTTCTGGGTAGACACGTTTGTGCCACGCGGGACGACCGCCGGGACTTATACCGGCACTTACACGGTCTCCAGCACTCAGGGATCTGCCGAAGGAACGATTTCGCTGACGGTATGGAATTTCACGTTGCCACTAAAACCGTCGCTCCGATCGCTTTTTGGTGGAGGCGACTCTAATCTGTCTGCAGGCGGCGCTCTGGCTGCCGGCATAGAGGCGGAACTTCTCAGAAACCGATTCATGCCTGACACTTCGGGCTTGGTCAACGAGAGCACTGACATCAGTCAATACGGGCTGAATGACTTTGACCTGGGTTACTATGAAAACGTTTCTTACGGCGCGTGCACGGGCAGCGACCTCAAACCTGCACCCCCTACCTTGAGTGCTTTGCAGACTGCGGTCAACGCGCAGCCAACAAGTCTTTACTTGAGCGACTACACCGCCGACCCAGAGTCGAGTTGCACCAATACCGCGTACTACAACTCCGTGATCGCCTGGGCTAAGGTCCTGCATCAGGCAGTCGTCACGGGTGTTCCAGGTCAAATTGGTGTCGACAATATGGTCTCGCAACGGCCCGATTCCGCAGCAGCCGCGGGCGGACTTTTCAACGACGGCCTGGGCACCGGCCGTTCCGCCGTGGATGTTTGGGCGATGCTCCCGCAGGACTATGACGTGGCCCAGACCGACACTTACGATGGATTGCCGAATGTGACCTATGTTCTGCAAAAGGGGGACAAAGTCTGGTCATACACAGATGAGGTGCTTGATTACTACTCCCCAAAGTGGGAACTGGATTTCCTGCCTATCAACTACCGCATTTGGCCGGGTTTCCTAAACCAGAGCCTGGGGATAACCGGGACGAATTACTGGGCGATCGCTAACTGGAATTCGGAATCGCTCGCTTGGACCAGTTCGCTGTCCAAGGGTTACACAAACAGCAGCAACGGTTACTTTCCAGAAGAAGGCATTTTGGTTTATCCAGGCGGGCCGGCGGGATTGCAGAGTACGTCGAGCTATCAAGGTGTCGCGCCCTCCATGCGACTCAAGTATCTGCGGGATGGCGAACAGGACTTCGAGTATTTGCAACTGCTCAAGAACTGCGGGCAAACTCCGAACCAGACCGCTATCTATTCTCTTTCGGCATCCGGCAGTGAGAACCCCAACTGGCATGACTGGACGATGAATGAGGCCAACTTAGAATCGGCACGTGTCACGTTGGGGAACCAGATTAATAGCGAGTGTTCCTCTGGCGTGACGCTGGAGTCAATCGCGATAACGCCGACGACCGCCTCAATCGCGTCAGGCGGGACGCAGGCGTTCACGGCTACAGGAACCTATTCGGGCGGCTCCACCCAGAACATCACCAGTTCGGTGA
>PLBE01000030.1 GCA_003134435.1 Acidobacteriaceae bacterium | reverse complement strand
TGACACGTCATCCCCAACGGGGTGCTGATTCATAGACGCTTGTTTGCGTTTGTTAACGTGTGCGGTTTCAATCATTTGCAGCTTTGAGTTTTCGCGCGAAAACATTGGCGTTTGCATTCACAAACGACAAAGTTAGCAGATGTGAACATGATGATTCAGAATGCTTTACGGAAACCGCCCTCCATCATTCGGCATCAAAGGAAATGCAAGCCCAAGTCCTCGCCGGGGTCAATTTTGCTGTGGCTACTGCTGACCCAAAGCCGACTTCGCTGATTCCGCCAGCCATTTCCCCCGCACGGGAATCCGAGAATTACCGCGTCAAACAAACCGGCACCCGGCTGACCGAGGCTGAGTTTGCCGAAGTCGAGGCCGCTGCCGCCGACGAAGGCACGAACATTTCCGCCTGGATACGTGAGGCAATACTTGCCAGATTGCGCGCCGCTCAGAGAGTGAATACCGACCCAATTCTGTTGGCCGAGCTGATGGCGATTCGCAGCCTCATCCTTAATCTGTTCGCGGCAGCTTCCAAAGGACCATTGACGGACGAATCGCTCCGCAAGATGCTGGTATACGCCGACTCCGTCAAACAGCAAAAGGCTGACGAGTTTCTGGTCAAACTAAGGGCCGGTGGCGGGGCTAAACCGCCGAAGGAGACGCCATGAGGCCGCTGCGTTTCCCAGGTCGTTTCCGGTGGTGGATCGTGGCTGTACTGGCGGTGATCTTCGGCTTTCCGCTATTCCCATTGGCGGCGTGGTTGGCATGGGAGATGCCACCGCTGCAACGGTATTATTTGCTCAATTACCTTGACAGCACGGAGCGGGCAAAACAGCCCGGTACAACGACCGAAGTTCAATGGGTGTACATGACAGCTTCCGGGCGGAAAAGCACCCTGGCAACGAATCCCGATGTAGTCTCGGAAAACAGCGCCGATCCGCCTGTCCGGCTTTCCGAAGCCGCCATCGCGGATGGCTGGACGGGGATTGAGAAACACGCTCACGTTCAGGTCAATTCAGCCCAGCTTGAGCAATTCTTACAGGAAGACATTTACAACGGCCGTGGCTATTGGACATTGATGCTGGAGCCGATTCTCATTGGCTTCGCATTGATGATGTTTCTGATTGCGGGCGGGCTTAAATTGAAAGACTGGTGGGGCACCGGATCGAGACACGAACAGCGGCATGGACGCCGTACCCGAGGGCCAGAACTGCTGTCCTCCTGGCGATGGAATTGGAAGCTGAAGCCCGATGGCATTCGCTGGCAATTGCGCTGGCAGAACTTCCTGCTCGACTGGTGCAGCAAGCAGTTGCCCAGTTGGGCCACCCCAACTTTTCGCATACGGCGCAATCTCGAAGCTAACCACATCCTATTGATGGGCGACTCGGGCAGCGGCAAATCTTCGGCCATCCGGCAAATCCTCCGCCAGATTGCCCAGCGGGGAGAGACAGCCATCGTCTACGACCCGGCGCTGGAGTTCACGCCAGAGTTCTACTCGCCCGAGCGCGGCGATCTGATTCTCAACCCACTCGATACGCGGTGCCCTTATTGGGACATCGCCGACGAGGTATCGACCGCGGAAGTGGCGACGGCGATGGCGGCGGCATTGTTTCCTGAAAAGGACCACGAAAAGGAGTTCTTTACCGACGCGCCTCGGCGCATCTTCGCCCGTCTGATGTGCCGGCGGCCTACCCCGCAGCAGCTTGTGCAATGGATGAGCGATCCGGCGGAGATTGCACGGATGGTGCAAGGGACCCCGTATGCCGCTTTTCTCGATTCCAGCGCGCCTGCCCAGAGCGCCGGAATCATCTCCAGCTTCAACATGATTGCGGACAGCTTCGAGCTGCTGCCCAGCGAGGATGACACCCGGCAACGGTTCTCCACTTCGCGCTGGGAATTCGAGCGCAACAAATGGGTGTTTCTTACCTCCAGGCCGACCTTCCGTGAGAAGCTATTGCCGCTGCATAGCGTATGGCTTGATATGTTGATTCTCCGCATGTTGGCACCCTGCGTGAATCCGGCGAAGCCGGTGTGGTTTGTTCTGGACGAATTGGCCAGTTTGAACAAGTTGCCGCAGCTCCATACGGTAGTCACGGAGAGCCGCAAATCCGGCAACCCGGTTGTGCTCGGATTCCAGGGACGAAGCCAGCTTGAAAAGCGTTATGGCAAGGACGCCGAAGTCATCCTCTCGCAGCCCGCGACAAAGGTATTCCTCAAGACCTCCGAGCCGCACTCGGCAAAGTGGGTTTCCGATGCGATCGGAGAGGTGGAACTTGAGCGTTTGAAGGAGTCGCGCAGTGCGGGTCTGATCGGTGGCAGAAAGCAGTACACCCTTGAGATCACGACCCAGCCGCTCGTCATGGCCTCGGAGATTGCCGGACTGTTACCATTGCACGGCTACATCAAGCAGGAGAACTGCGTTGTTCGCGTGCGCTTTCCGTATGTCGCTCCGATAGAGAAGCAACCGCGATTCATCGAGCGAGCTTTATCGGTATCGCCGCGTGCCGCTGCCGTGCAGCAGGCAGCGGTCAACTCTCAACAGGCGAGTAAAGCCCCGGATCAGCCGCCAAGGAAGCCGGTCCAAAAGCAGCCGGTATTCCCTGGGGCTGTACGACAGAAGGCTGGGAATGAAACCCCGCGTGACTGGGATGAATCGGAGTGGATTGAATGAGACTTCAATAGATGACTCAAGAGCAGTTCATGGCTGCCCACAAGTTGACTTTCTAGGAACTAATCCGCTCATCACTAGGTGAATTGCCCATTCGCATTATCTAGGAACACCGAACCATCTTCCCAAATCACACTGATTCCAAGTGTTTCGAGCCATTGTACGAGCGACATGTCTGGTTTGCTCGGCACAAGGATCGCCTTATGGAACTCGCCGATTTCGTCTTGTGCCTGAACTGCATAGTCGAGCAACTGACAAACGGCCATCCGAACGTACTCTCGACTCGCGGAGCATTTCGCTTCAATTAGGTTCTGCCGAGACTCTTCGAAGGCATCGCACTGGAGTCGATGGACACGAAATACGCGTAGCTTGCGGTCCTGATGCTCTATCCAGAGCCGGTATCTTGTGACGAGAGCGGCTTCCCGTTTTTTTGCCTGCTTCACCAGTTCCGGAGTCCTCACCTGATATTCGAGTTGCCCATCACTGGGAAGGGGTCCGAACTTAACCTCGCGCGCTTGACGCGGTGATCGCTTACCAAGCTCCGTTTTTCCAGCGGTGGCTAGTT
>PLBE01000064.1 GCA_003134435.1 Acidobacteriaceae bacterium | reverse complement strand
TTATTTAGAAAATAGAAACGATCCGCGGCTTTGAGCAACACCTGGGGGTCCGCCGACTGTTGCACATCAGCGGAGGTGAGGCGAATCCTAGTTGCATCTCGACGGTATGCGGTGACGACGTAGTACGAGGCAGCAGTTAGGACTATCAACCCGGCGGCAGCAAGCCCGGCTCGTATTGAGACACATCTGCCCATACGGAAACCACACAAATGTGGAATCTACGACGTGGTGTCGCGACGAGGCGGTGCAAGACGATGGCTATTGCAGACTAAAACCCGAAACCTTCCCGATAGTTTCTCAGTTTTCGAACAAAAAACAAAGCCCGTAATCCCGAAACCGCCCGTTCGTCAAGCGTTTTGACGGGAGTGAGGGTCAGGGCAACCCGCGGATGAACTGCTCAGTCTTATTGGTGAGACGCTTCACTTCCCCGTCGAAGGAACGAAAATCCGCAAGGTCCGGGCGCTTTCCATTCCACGACATTTCCCAGATGGCCCAGAACAAGGTATGCAGGAAACGCAGAATTTCTTGTACGTCACTGATTAGCGTCTTCTCGAAGAGCGCGAAAATGGCCTTCTCGTCCTGAATGCTCTTGTGCGCGAATACCTGGTGCCGTATGGGCTGGTAGATAGTTTTGAACTTTGCGTAGTGTGGGGCAAGCTCCACCCTCAGCGTTTCAAGATCCGCTCGGGTTGGTTCCCATGCGTTATCGATATATTCCACAAGCCATTCGGGATCGACGCCGGAGATCCGTGACGCCTTTCGCTTCCGATCGCGCAACGCCGACTTCGAGAACAATGACGGGTTGGCGACCGTGTCCTCAACTACTTTATGCACGGAGTAAACATCGCGTCGCATGTCAAAAATGCGGCCGAACGTAACAAAGAAGGCTGTCTGAAGGCTGTAGGCGTTCAACATCCAGAATTCAGCGAAGCGATTGTATTTGTCGAAAATGTCGGCGTTCTCGGCAGCGAGGCGGTGAATCGTGAGATACGTGAAATTGCTCTTTATCGCGGTGTCTACGTCGCCACGAATGAGCTCGAACATGCGCCAGTAAACTTCTTCCGTAATTGATGTGGCACGCCTGCGCGTCATCCCAATACGCTAGCATGGGTTTCGCGTCAGTTCCTTCCTTAGAGCCCCAAGCTCCTTTTCCGCGACCGTCATCCTGGAACGTATCTCTGAAAGTTCGCTGTAAAAGAACAAGGCAATGCCTCGTACGAATTCACTAGGCAATTTACGTCAAGACAGATTGATTCAAACCTCATCGAGATCTTCGAAGTCATCGAGCATGTCGGGAAACGGAAACGAAGGCTGCCGCGCGTTCGCTATGTCTGTGTAGAGCCTGAAGGCAAGACTGCTAGGCTCACAGAGTGCTAGTAGCGCCGCAGCGGAGTCTTGCATCGTCTGCGTGGGCGGCCTGACACCTCCAGGCATTAACTGGAAGAACCCAGAAGAGAAACAGTTAGCAATTAGGCGGCCCATAGCATCGCGTTCCAGTTGCTCGCTGCGGGCCGCGCACTCTGTTAAAACATGAATCGCGAATATGGGATGATGCAGCGCGAGCCCTTTTGGAGCCCCGGTCAGCAACTTGATCGCCCATGTCGAATCTTCGGTGTCCGGGGCGTGAAGCAGCTCATCGAGAACGAGGAATGTGGTCGTGTCCGTAGTCCCCATGTGCCAGAAAATCGGAATAAGGTGCACCGCGTGCTCCGGAAAACGCTTTACGAGGTCGCGCAGGCTCCGGAGAGTAGTCTGGTAGTCTGCGCTCTTACGAGCTGCACTCAGGGTGGACCATGAGAAGGAAGACGGAATGGCTTCGTAGTCGCTGTCCTGCCCGCTGTCCGCCAGCGTCTGAGCATGAGCAATTCGAGCTTCGAAAAACGACACAATTGCTAACGGGGCGATACCGCAAACATTCGCGACAAAGCCGCCAAATGCGTCTCGATCAAGCTCATCCACAGCAACAAGATTGGCAAGGATCTTCTCTAACGAAGCATTATCCAGAAGTGTGGAGGATGCACCGTAGGGACCAAAAACGTTGCAGTACTCCTTAGCGAGGATGTGATCGTTGCCGACATTCACGTTCGTGATGAGAGCAAGCGTCGGCGCAGAGAAAGCATTTGTTCTGCTGAGTCGCCTAAGGCCATCGAGTACCGGCATCAGTACATAAAGCTCCTTCCGCCGTGCCAGAGCAGTGAGAATTTCAAGGTCCTGCATGATGGGTTCAGTGAGCGGCGGGCCATAGGACACCACGGAGGCAACAGAACCGGCCATGCGCACATTCGGCGACTCTGCGAATAGGCAACCGTATCGGGCATACTGGGTATGATTTACGTGACGCCATTCCCTGACAGCGATTCCGGCCACTGACGCAAGGATTGATTGTTCATGTTTCTGGACATAATCCGAAAGACCTTCGAGGAAGGCCCTCTCACTACACATCTGCGTGATGAGCGAATCTACAGACTTGGGTTCGATGTTCGCGCGCACGGCCTGTTGCAGAAGGTGTTCGACGACCCCGATCTGACCTTCGACGTGAGGAATCTTCTGCCGAAGAGACGCGATGACTGAGTTCTGTTGTTCGCGCCGCCTGAGTGATGGGATATTGAATCCGTCAGCCTCAGTGTTTTCCTCATATTCATTCGTACACAGGACGTCAAAGAGAGCGAAGAGTTCAGGGTACGGCACTTCCTGAAGCAGCATCGCGGCAGAGTCACGCACCGCAGCGGACTGCGCGACACGGCTAGTGGTCCATTTCAAGCTGCGATTGATCTTCCAAACCACCTGCAACGATACGTTGCCTGCACTGAGCCTCTGACGTAGAAGATCGAGAGCACGCAGACGCTCTGCATCCTGCCAGGCTTGCTCCTCTTTCGTGACACCCATCCGGAATTTGGGATGGAACTCCGCAAGAACGAAACCGAGCGAACCCACCGCTCTAACCGCGATGCGCGGTTCCTCAGCGTACAAGGCGTGATTGATGATCCGCAGCGCTCGTTCCCGTAATCCCTTGATTACTTCATAGTTCACCGGCAGGGCAGATATGGAAAACGCGCGCCCCTTCAGCTCCGTGTCGTCGACTTCACGATCCAAGAGCTCATCCATAAGGCTTAGCGGGGTAAAGTCCGACTGATAGGCCGTGACATCTTCACTTCGATTTTCAACGAGCGCCAAGATGCGGTCGTTGAAGATAACGTTCTTGTATTTCCGGTAGCCTATTGCCTCCCGAAGCGATCTTTGGGCAGGCCCGCTTACGCCGTCGGATTCATTTTGAGCCAGCAGCCAGAGCCGATCAAAGGCATCGCTCGAAATCGTCTCGTTGAAAATCGTGATGCCAAGCAACGCGGGAAGTTGGGCGAGAATGTCCAGTTGCGTCGATCGGAAGCCCCATTGCTTTACGGGTTGTGCCTCGTCGTCCATCGCGATCTGAAGCAGCTTCTCTACGTTTACCGGCTGAAACACCGTTATGTCTTTCACCTCGCGCAGGAAGTGAGTACGGTCGGCCGCATTTTGCGCACGGAAACGAGTCGAGATCGACGACCAGATATTTTCGAGAAGATCTGACCGGTTGCCGCTCTGGGTGATTCGCCAATCCAGCTCAGCGAAGTTCTTCAGCAAGTTGGAAAGATGACTTTCCTCAAAGACCGCGAAGACTGCATCCGCGAATCCGCTCGCCGTTCCGCTGCCGCCGACCGATGCAGTCTCAAGGAGATAGTCGGCGAACAGGTCAGGAACGATCCGCAGCTTGCCGCCGCCGCGCACCAGAATCTCTGTTTGTTCGAGCGCGCCTAATCCTCTGCGAATCTCATCCGGGCGTAGCGACAGGAAAACGGAGGCTTTTGCTACAAAATTGTCCCTCTGTTCATCGATAGGTTGGACACCGGCGATCAGCTCCAGCAGTTCGCGTTTGGGGCGCCCGCCCACGGGGAGCTGCCCCGCACATTCCTCCGCGAACTTGTTGAAGACGGTCCGCCGAAACTCCAAGTCGTTCGCGAGCAAATCGGGTGTAATCTGGCCTCTCTTAATCAGCTTGCCCCCGACAACGGTAATCAACGGCGTGTCCTTTGAGACCTCCGCGAGCCACTCCGCCAGATGCGCGTAATTCGGCCCGAGCATCTCTTTAGCGATTTCAACTGTGGCGCTGATGCCGAGTTCGCGGAGTGGTTTGTACCGGACTATTGAACCTTCATCCGCCACCCGAGCGAGCAACTCGTCGATGTACGCCTGCCCACTCGGTCTGGTGGCGATGACGAGCTTGAGTCTCGGCTCTGCGATTCGACTGGCGACAAGGCTGATGAGTTTGTCGAGTTCCCCATAGTGGTGAGCATCGTCTGAAACGATAACCGTGTCTGCATTGGGGATTTCAGCAATGGTTGCATCGTGCCATACCCCGTGCTGGCTTACCCAGAGAACCTTCCATTCGGTTTGTCCGACTGACCAGTCCCGCAATAGTTTCGTTTTACCGATTCCGCCTCGACCCGGAAGGATTGCGATCCGGTGTTCCGGATCTTTCAGGAACCTCTCAAGTTCCGAAAGCCTAGTCTGCCGGCCACGCAAGGTCTGGTTGAAGTCAAACAGTGATCCGATCTTGCTCAAGTACTCGGAAGATGATTCCGGTTCGTAAAACGTCTTCGTACGTTCGGCAGGAATGCGTCCTTTTAGGTTTTCAAGGTCTTTTTCGTGCCGCTCAAGAATGGAATCGACGCGGTCGATCCAATCCCGAAGGTGGGCAGCTGCAATTAGATCCTTCTGTGTCACCGAAGACATCTGCAACTCCGCCGCGAGGATCTGGGTCGTGAGCCGCTTAACACCCGTTGTGCACAGCAACCGGAGAACGAAAGCAAACAGATCCCGGTAAACAGTTCTTGCAGTCTCTCGCGAGCGGGGAGGTTCGGATTCCTCCAGGATCGTCCGGACATTAACTTCAACTGCCGCGTGATCACCAGATTCGACCGCCCATTCGAAAGAGCCAATAACCTGCGCAAAATCGTTGAGGTCGGGTTGGGATAGGACTGCGGTTAGAGCATTCCATGAACTGTCCGAAACGGTACTTGGTTGTGGACAACTCACCAGAAACTTATGAATACCAGCGATGGCCGCTACGCGTTCGGAGGCATCCATTTCTCCAGTGCGTACCTTTTCCCACGTTTCAATCGCTGAGAACGTCCCGGTCCAGTCACGTTCCCGTCCGATCGAGGTTGTCGTGAGATATCGAAAGCGCAGCTTGGCTCCAGGGTTTGTTCTCCGGTGGGCGCAGAAGTTGGCAATGGCTTCCAGAGCGTCTGTGCTCCTGAGTGTTAATGAGCGGCTGGGTTGCTGTTTCAGTTGCTCC